>JACRAN010000196.1 GCA_016234735.1 Bacteroidota bacterium
AACCATCGCCGTGAGTAAGAAGCGGTGTCTCATAGTTCAAGTTTTTTACGAAGTGTTTGCAGGCGTGCGTTGCCTCGTGCTGAAAAAACAAACTGGGGGAAATACTCAGAAGATTGATTTTAAAAGGAGCGGGGATATTTTTTTAGCCGTTTAAAATCACTGGGAGGGATTTTTTCTTAGCCATCTAAAAATCACTGGGAGGGATTTTTTGCTTTCACCAACAGGTCATATATTTCAAGGAAGGTGCCAAATTTCTTCATTGAAAAATATTGCCCATGGTTTTAAGAGGGTTTTGTTTAAAATTTTGGATTCCTGGGGCCTCGTTCTAATCTTGAAAATGGTGTGTGTTCACACAAGCTGTCAAAAAAACAAGGTGGTGTTGTTCATGATTTTTGCAGTTTAAGCAATTCCAAATTGTAGGGATTTGCCTGAGTTTTCTCAAAAAGAGTGGATGTTTGCACATGTTCAAAAAGTAGGTCATTGTTCAAAGTTTTTGTTCCAATGTAAGTTGTGTTCGTAAGTCTTGTGCAGTTCAAACTTTTGGTTTTTGTTCTGCTCAAGTTTTTGATTTTGTGTTGTTCAAGTCTTTGTTTTTTGTTTTTTCCGCAAGGCCACTTTCAATGTTGGCCGAGCGCTTACCTTGTCAGTGTTGCTCAGTTTCCAAAAAAAAAATTGGGTGTGGTTAGTGTTGTTCTTGTTTTTGTCCCATCCAAGCAGCGATGCTTGCATGCAAATGTTTTGTAAAAAGCAGCCTTCTTTCAAGAGGGAATGAGGTAACGATAAAATCAGCAATTGCTACAAGTTTTTAGTATAAACCCAAAAAAGAGGGAATCTTGAAACGAAAGGGAACTTCTGAAGGGAATTTTGAATCTGGAGGAGGTTTCATCGAAAAAGCGTCACAAAAGTACGGGCATACCCGATGCTTGTCAAGGGGTTCCCCGATATTTCACCAAAATCAGCAAAAGTTTTGCGATTTTCACAACTCGCTGATTATCAATTTCTTGGATTATTCCCCTCAACCGTTTTACCGCTCTCTTGCAACTATTTACAATTGAGATTAAAACAATATTTCAGCTTGAATATTTTCTGATTTTTTTCAACTTCCTGAAAACTTTAAAAATTTCCTGTCACGATCAGCTTCTTCAGGTTTTTTTATCCTCTGAATGCCTGCCATTTTTAAAGATCCGGCTACTTGTGACGCACGAAAACCCTCATGTTGCTCCTGGTGGGCCAATAAAACCGGCATATTTCTTAAATGAACCTGTGACACGTTCCTGAAATGGATTGGATGCTCGATATTTGCCCCTGAAATCTTCTCTCATGAAATCCATCCTGATTAAAAACGTGAATATCGTCAACCGGGGCACCATCACGGCAGGCGACCTCTACCTCCGCAACGGCAGGATCGAGCAGGTTGGCGGCACCATCAGCCGCAGGGCCGGCCTCGAACTCGACGGCAGCGGCCTCTACGCACTCCCCGGCATCATCGACGACCAGGTACATTTCCGGGAACCGGGCCTCGCCCACAAGGCCGACCTCTACACCGAACCCCGTGCGGCGGTGGCCGGTGGCGTCACCTCGTTCATGGAAATGCCCAACACGAAGCCGCCCGCCGTCACGCAGGCATTGCTGGAAGAAAAATACCGGGCTGCCTCATCGAAATCGTTGGCCAACTACTCGTTTTTCATGGGCGCCACCAACGACAACGTGGAGGAAGTGCTGAAAACCGACCCCGAAAACGTCTGCGGCATCAAGATTTTCATGGGGTCGAGCACCGGCAACATGCTCGTGGACGATGCCCGAACGCTGGAAGACATCTTCTCCCGCTGCCCCATGCTCATCGCCACGCATTGCGAAGACGAAGCCACAATCCGGCGCAACGAGTTGATTTTCAGGGAGAAATACGGCGAAGACGTGCCCATCGAACTGCACCCCGACATCCGCAGTGCCGAGGGTTGCCTGAAATCCTCGGCGCTGGCCGTCGGCCTGGCGAAGCGGCACGGCACCCGCCTCCACATCCTGCACATTTCGACGAAGGACGAACTGGCGCTGTTCCGAAACGACATTCCGCTGGCGCAAAAACGCATCACGGCAGAGGTGTGCGTCCACCATCTCTACTTCAACAGCGGCGATTACGCCCGCCTCGGCACCCAAATCAAATGCAACCCCGCCGTGAAAGGCCCGGAGCATCAGTCGGCCCTGCTGCCCGCCCTGCTCGACAACCGGCTCGACATCATCGCCACCGACCATGCGCCCCACACCTGGGAGGAGAAGCAGGCCACGTACTTCAACGCCCCGTCGGGGGTGCCGCTGGTGCAGCACTCGCTGAACGTGATGCTGGAATTTTTTCACCAGGGAAAAATCAGCCTCGAACGCATCGTGGAGAAAATGTGCCATGCCCCCGCCACCTGCTTCCGGGTGACCGACCGGGGCTTCCTGGACGAAGGCTGCCACGCCGATGTGGTGCTCGTGGACTTGAACGAGACCTGGACGGTGCGCAAGGACAACCTGTTTTACAAATGCAACTGGTCGCCGTTCGAGGGCCACATGTTCCGGAGCAAGGTGAAAAGCACCATCGTGAGCGGCCACTTAGCCTGGCACAACGGGCAGTTTTACGAAGAAAAAAAGGGGGAAAGGCTGCGGTTCGGTTGACAGTTCGGCAGTTGGCAGTTGCAGTTGCAGTTGCAGTTGGCAGTTGGCAGTTGGCAGTTGGCAGTTGGCAGTTGGCAGTTGGCAGTTGGCAGTTGGCAGTTGGCAGTTGGCAGTTGGCAGTAAAAAAAATCCCGGCACGTTTTGTACCGGGATTTTTTTTATGAAAATTCTGAAATGGCAGCCGAACTGAGGACTGCCAACTGAATTACTGTTCAATCACCACCGAGGTTTTCAATTTAGAAACGAGGTCGCTGCTCTCGTCGAAATGTTGGAGCAAAGTATCGACGGCGGAGATTTTCACCCAACTGTCGTTGGAAGCGGTGACATCGGCCACCCGCACCGAGAACTCTCCGGCATCGAGGCGGGCTTCGTTGGACAGCACAGCCTTGAGGTGGTTGCAGTTGCCGGTCAGTTCGAGTTCGTTGTCGCCGGTAAGCTCCACGTCGAGGTTGTTGACGTTGGCCTTGAACTCCACCCTTGCCTCGCCCTCGTTGACGAGCCGGAAGCTGGCGAGGTCAAAGTCGTGCAGCGTCACGTCGTCGGAATTGTTGAGCCAAAGCTCCGAGAGGTTGGGGGCGGTTATTTCGAGCACTACCACGCCGTCCGGCTCCTCGTTGGTCGAGATGAAAAGCTGGTCGCCCTGCTGCGAGATGTCGATTTTATCGTTTTGGTCGCCGCCTTCGGCAAATCTGAAGCTGTACTCGCCCGCCTGCCTGATGTTCAATTGGACATTGCCCTCCAGCTTGATTTTGCTGAAATTGCCGAAGGTCAGGTCGCGCTTGCCCTCCTCGTTTTCCTTGGCGAATTCGGGATTGAACAGGCCGTCAGGCCCCATTTTCCAGGCGTACTGGCTTTCCCACCAGGGGAATCGGTACTTCTCGTCCACTTGCAGGTCGAGGCCGCTCCATTTAAATTCATTGCCGGGGCGCACCCATTTGCCCTCCGGCACTTTGATGGTCAGGTTTACCCGTTGGCCACGCCATTTTTCACCCTTCGGAATAATGAAATTGGAGGGAAGCAGCAGGTGGTTGCCCTCCAGTTTGGATTGGTAGGCAATACCGTTCGCCAATTGCTGGCTTTCCTCGATGCTGGTGCCCCTCGAATAGTTGTCTTGGATAACTTCCAACTGGCCGCTCTCCGATTTTTCGATGCGCACCCGGATGGACTCCGACACGAGCTTGTCGCCGGAGAGGTACAGCTCGCCACCGAACCTCAGGAAGCTCTCGTGGTAGGGATTTTTGTCAAAATCGATGAACAGCGTGTCGGCCTGGAGGACATTTTTGGTGGCTCCCAAGCTCACATCGCCGCCGTTGGAAAATTCCCGGACCGTGGAAGTGGTGATGAACATCAGGCTGACAAGGTTCACAATCCAGAACACCCACAGGCCCACCGCCCAACGGGGCCGGAAGTGCGTCTGCATGAAAATCCGCATGACCCCCAGCGTAATCATCAGCATCGGTATCCCGAAGAAAATCAGCAGGTTGATGACGCTCAGCGTGGTCACAAAACCAGAAGCGGGGTGGAGGAAGCTCGAAAACGGCAGCCCCATGAACAGGCCACCAACGGCAGCAATCCAAATCAGCGCCAGCATGACCACCAGAACGATGCCGATGACGAAGGCAACGGGCTTGATGATTTTGCCTAAAGTTTCAAAGATTTTGCGGATGACAGAGCCTGCAAACTTGATGATTTCGCCTAAAACATGAACCCCCTCGGAAGCGGCGGCTCGGAAATGATGTCCGCCATTCGGTTGGCCGCTGGCCGCCTCACCATCAGGCTGCGACCCCGTACTTTTTTTTTTTGAGCCAAACTCTGCTTTCAGTTCGTCGCCCAACTCCGTCACTTTTTGGGAAACGTGCTCGAATTCCTCCTCGATGATTTTACCAATGTTGGAGGCGTTGACAGGTTCGCCCCGCATGGCCAACTTGTCGCTGGCCGATTCCGCCTTTGGCAAAATGGCCCAGAGGATGAAATACACAGGCACGGCAAAACCGCCCGTGAAAGTGAACAGCACGAAGGCCAGCCTCACCCAAAGCGGGTCGCCGATGCCGAAGTAGGCTGCGATGCCGGAGCACACGCCCCCGATGACCACCTCGTCCGGGTTCTTGAACAGGCGCTTGCCCGTCTTGAGTCGCCATTTTTTACCGGGGCCGGTTTTTGGGGAGCCGTCGGCGGTGTCGTCGAGCGGCGTTGCCCCAAAATCTTCCGGTGTGCCCATGATGGCAATGACGCTGGTCACGTCTTTCAAAGTCACAATCGGGCGGTTCCCTAATTTTTCCAGGAACAGTTCGGCCATCCTGGCTTCAATATCGGTGGTGATTTCTTCGTAGCCTTCGGAACTGCGGAAGTGGCTGTGGATTGTTTTAAGATAGCTGTCGAGATGCTCGTACGCATCTTCGTCAATCGTGAAAGGCACACCTCCGAGGTTGATGTTGGATATCTTGATCATTTTATGATTTAGTTAGCTGTTAAACTTTTAGTGGATTGTTGTACGGCAATCACCAACTGGCTCCAGGTGTTCATCAGTCCGCCCAGAAATTCCCTCCCGTCGTCGGTCAGGGCGTAGTATTTCCGGGGCGGCCCGGTGACTGATTCCCGCCAGGTGTAGTGGAGCAGCCCCGTGCTTTTCAGTCGGGCCAGCAGCGGGTACATCGTGCCTTCCACCACCATCAGCTCCGACTTTTCGAGCCGTTTGATGATGTCGGTCGGATAGGCTTCCCCCTCATCCGAGATGATGGAGAGGATGCAGAGTTCCAAAATTCCTTTCCGCATCTGCTGGGTTGTATTATCTAAGAGTCCTTGAACTTTCATGTTTCTTTTGTAAAATTTCCTGGTACTCGTTGGTTTTCGCTTTGAAACGGCCTGTGTTTACAGGTGCCATAAAAAATGATGGGGCAAAGATAATACACTGCAAGATACCATGCAATACAAGGTAGCTTCCTTAGCAAGGATTTTTTGATAAAAAGGTAACTGGCATCGATAAACGTGGGACGGTGGACGATTGACGGTGGACGGTGCGTGACGGACGGGAGGCCGAAACAAAAAAGCCTTTTTTGCTTTTCAGCAAAAAAGGCTTCCCAAAAAACCGTCAACCGGCTCCCGTCAACCCGCCTTGCGCACGGCGAGCTTGGCCACGTAGTCTTCCGGTTTGATTTTTTTTCCACTTTCGGGGTACGGTGAAACATCGAGCAACTGGATTTTGAAATTGCCGATTGCCCTGGTCACGTTGCCTTGGGTGGAGGGCGCCCGCTCGAATTCAAGCGTTTGGCCCCTGCCGTCAACGGCTGCCGATATGTTGATTTTCACCTCGCCCTCCCGAATGCAGTCCACATTCTTCGGGCAACGGGAATCTGAGGGCACACTCATGAACGTCAATTTCAGGTCGTTGTCTTTGACGACCACCGACTGGCTCATTTTCAACTCGAAAACTTCATCGAGTTTGACGGTGGAGTAGCCGGGCTTCGGCTTCTTTTTACAGGCTGCCGCCAATGCCAAGACAGTCAGCAACAGCAGGGAGATTTTGATAATTTTCATGGTTGTGAAATTAAAGGCTACCGGTTTTGCTCCAACTCCCCGAATTTGGCTTCGTAAGCGTAAAGCGCAGCCCCGATGATGCCCGCATGATTAAACATTTCAGCGGTAGTCACTTTCGTTTTAACATCGATGTAGGGGGCAAATTGCTCAAAATCATTGCTGATACCACCGCCCAAAATCACCAAATCAGGCGAAAACAAACGGTCGATGTGGTGCAAATATTCGTCGAAGCGTTTGCCAAAACCCACCCACGACATTTCGTATTTTTTCTTCGCTGTGTTGGAAACATAGTGTTCGGCCACCCAGCCATGCAGGTACAGGTGCCCCAATTCCGTGTTGCGCACGAGGTGCCCGTCGGTGAAAAGCGCCGACCCCAGCCCACTGCCGATAGTGATGAGCAACACCGTGCCCTTCAGCCCCCTGCCCTTTCCGTAGCGCATTTCCGCCAGGCCCGCAGCGTCTGCATCGTTCATGGCAATCACATCCAATCCGGTGGTTTTTGCAAGCAACTCCTCGACGTTTGTGCCAATCCATGATTTGTCAATGTTGGCGGCGCTTTGGGCCACACCGTGGCTGACGATGGCCGGGAAGCCGCAGCCCACAAACGCCCCGTCGTAGCCCGATTGCATCAACAATTCGGCGATGACGGCAGCCACGGCATCGGGCGTCGCCGGTTTCGGGGTGGCAAGTTTTATCCGGTCGCCGATGAGTTCCCCCTTTTCAATATCGACGATGGCACCTTTGATGCCCGTAGCGCCCACATCGATGCCGAGGATGTTTTTCGTTTGCATGTACTACCTTCGGAATTGAGAATTGAAAATTGAAAATTGAAAATTAAATTGGTGAACCCATTTTCAATTCTCCATTTTCAATTATTTTATCACCCTCACTTTCATTTTCACGTCCGTTTTGGGCCGGTCACGAGGGTCGGTTTCGGTGGCTGCTATTTTGTCGATGACATCGAGGCCCTTCACCACATGGCCGAACACCGTGTAGTCACGGTCGAGGAATGGCGTTCCGCCCTGCGCCATGTAGGCATCCCGCTGTTCCTTGGTGTAGCGGATTCCCTTGCGGGCTTCCATCATGTCGAGTTCTTCCTTCGTCAAAGGTTTGCCCTGCACGATGTAAAACTGCGAGCCGGACGAGCGCTTCTGCGGGTTCGCCTGGTCGCCCTGGCGGGCGGCTGACAACGCACCTTTCAGATGCACGAGCGAATCTACAAATTCTGCCGGAACGGTGTAACTGGGGCCGCCCATGCCGAGCGCCTGGTTGGGTTTGGCGTTCTTCGAGTCGGGGTCGCCGCCCTGAATCATGAACCCCTCGATGACCCGGTGGAACAAAATCCCGTCAAAATAGCCCTCCTCGGCCAGCTTGAGGAAGTTGTCGCGATGCTGGGGCGTGGCATTGGAAAGTTGCACGGTCATGGTGCCAAAGTCGGTCTCGATTTCCACGAGGCACTCAATGGGCGCTGCCACCATCAGCCTTTTTTCCGTCACGGTCGTTTTTCCGCCTTTCGTTGCTTTCAGTTTCACGGCAAAATTGCCGGAGGCCCGGTAGGTATGCGAAGGCACCGCCTCCGTGGACGTATTGCCATCGCCAAAATCCCACTCGTAACTTTCAGCATTTTTTGATTTGTTTTCAAAACTGACGGCCACCGGGGCCGTGTGCTTGTCGTCGGAAAACGTGAAATCGGCCACCGGCTTGGCGCACGAACTGGCGAGAACGAGCAGGTTGGCAATTGCCAGAAATCGAAAGAGTCGGGTCATTTCAAAAAAGATTTTAGTGCTATAAGTTTCTGAAAATCAGTTGATTAATTTCACTTTCATCGAAATGTCTTGCATCGGCCTGTCACGGGGGTCACGTTGGGCATTGGCGATTTTATCCACCACTTCCAGCCCTTCCACCACCTGCCCGAACACCGTGTAGTCGCCGTCGAGGAAAGGTACGCCGCCCACTTTCAGGTAGTAGTCACGTTCCTCCGGGGTGTACTGGAGGCCCTTGGCCTGGATGATTTGGTCCAGCTGTGCCTGCGGCACCGGGCCGTTCTGCACGATGTAAAACTGCGAGCCGGACGAGCGTTTTTCCGGGTTCACCTCGTCGCTCTGGCGGGCGGCGGAGAGCGCCCCCCGGTAGTGCCTCGCCCCGATTTCGGCGGGGATGGTGTAGCCGGGGCCGCCCATGCCGAGCGGTTGGCCGGGCTTCGCCGTTTTTGAGTCGGGGTCGCCGCCCTGCACCATGAATCCCGGAATGACCCTGTGGAACAACGTGCCGTCCAAATAGCCTTCCTTCGCCAATTTCAGGAAGTTGTCGCGGTGCTGCGGCGTGGAGTCATAGAGTTTCACTTTGATATTGCCGAGCGTGGTCTCGATGAGCACCATGGACTCGCCGACCGTTTGCACCGGCGCGGGGGCAGCGCCTGTGGCGGCGGACTGTTCATTGTTGGCTCCGCCGCTGCAACCGAAAAGTACCAGCATTTGCGCAAGCGAGAAAAAGAGAATAATTTTCTTCATGTCTGACTATTTTTTTGGTGAAAATTTCAACGTTTATGCCTCGGTTCTCTGGTCGCCGGATTGCCCGGCATGGCTGGCCTCCCAGTCTTTGAAATATTGGATGACCTTCATTTTCAGGTAATGTTCCTGGTCTTTCACGCCTTTTTGCGTGAAAGGTTTCAGGGCATCGTAGTGGGGCCAGCCGTCGGCATCCCGGCCCTTGAACTCGTAGTAGCCGTCGTAGCTCATCAGGCTGCACACGGCGATGTGCATCAGGTCCTGTTTTTCTTCCTTCGTCCAATTCGACTTCCACCGCCCCAATTCCTGCACCCCGATGAGCATCAAAATGGCGTTGAGGTCGGGCAAGGTATCGCGTTTCAAAGCCTCCTTCACCACGTTCCGGGTCCGCCCCCATTCAAATTCCAGTTCCAGTTCCAAATCTTCCATCGCCTGATTTTAACAAAAAAGCGAGCAAAGATAGGCTGCATTTCGGAATTGGGATTTCGGATTTGAAAGTAACCTTTCAAATCCGAAATCCCAATTCCGAATTCCGAAATCGCCTCACTCTTCCCGCACCAACGCCGGAATTTTCCTCGCCCGCAGGGCAGCAGGCACCGAGGCCAGCACCCCGATGGTCAGTACCACTGCCGCCACCGCCAGCAGGTCGGGCAGCCTCATGCTGATGGGGTACGCATCCACCACGAACCCTTCCGGGATGGGCACGATGCCAAATATTTTTTGGGTGAAATACAGCCCGACTGCCACCACAAAACCGGCCACCAAGCCCAGCAGGCAGAGCATCAGGCCCTGGCCGAGGAAAATGTTACGCACCATCGAGTCCAGGGCACCCATGCTTTTCAAGATGCTGATGTCGCCTTTTTTTTCCAGCACAATCATCCACAGCGAGCCGATCATGTTGAACGCCACCAGAATCAGTGTCAGGCTGAGGATGGCGAAGCTCATCCACTTTTCGATGTTCATCAATTTCAGGAAAGCCTCGTCCTGCTGGTAGCGGTCTTTCACCAAAAAACCGTCGCCGATGATGCGCCGGATGTCGGCGATGGACTCCTGCTGGTCAGCGCCGGGTTTGAGTTTTATTTCGAGGGCGCTCACCTCGTCGTAGGTTCCGAGCAGCTCCCGTGCGAAGTCGAGCGACACCAGAACGTATTGATTATCAAAGTCTTGCTGGATTCTGAACGTGCCGACCGGATAGACGAAGCGCTTTTTGAACTGCTGTTCGAGCGCCCCGACATTCTCCCGTTTGGCCATGTAAATGTTCAGCACATCGAACGGTTCTTCGACGTTCACCTGGAGCTTGTTCCGCATCCCGCCGCCCATCACGGCAAGGTTCCGTTCACCGCTCGTCAGACGGTATTGCCCCTCGAAAATGGTGGAGTCGATGCCGTTGACCTTGTGGTAGAAATCGTCCACGCCTTTCAGGATGCCGAAATCCTGGCTCTCCCGGTACTCAAAAAACGCCACTTCTTCGAGGCTCTCCGACACGATGCCCACGCCGGACAAAGCTCTGATTTGCGCTAATTGCGCCGAATCGGGCACGAAGGATTTGCCCACCGTCGCCGTCACTTTCACGTCGGGGTTGAACTTGCTGAACAGCCCGATAATCAAATCCTCGAAGCCGTTGAACACACTCAGCACCAGCACCAGCGCCGCCGTGCCGATGGCAATGCCCGCCACCGAAATGCCGGTGATGATGTTGATGGCATTCGTGGATTTCTTGGCGAACAGGTAGCGCCGGGCTATTTTGAGCGAAAGGTTCAAGGCTGAGTGTTTGAGATTTTGAGTGCTTGAGGTTTTGAGTGCTTGAGGTTTTGATGGGTCTGGTCGGGGCAAATGTATCAATTTTCCATCGCCCGAAACTGGCGCAATAGTTTTGGGAACAACCGCAAAACTGCCGCCCGTCAGGTTTTTTTAACTTTCCGAACCACAAGTCTCGCATCAAATTTGTTTCGCCAATTATTGTAATATAATTTTAACCTCGTTTTTGAAAACTGCACCAAATCTATTTTACCATGAGACATAAATTTTGGGGGCGATGGATGCTGGCGGGCTTGGGGTTTGTTTTTTTTCAAATGGCTCAAGCCCAGGAGGCAGGCACTACGTGGAATGCGCCGGACGAGCGGCTTTTCGTCGAGTCGAAGTGGAAATACACCTACACGCTGCACGCCGAATCGAACACCATCATCCACAAGGCCGACAATGCCTACGACTTTTTCCTCTACTTCCGCTACGACTACACCTACCAGGAGTACCTCAACGGCAAGCTGACCAAGGGCAATTGGAGCCTCAACGGGCGCACACTTTTTTACAGTTTTCAGCACGTGAACAAGTTTGAAATCGTGCAACTGAACAAGTCCGTGCTCGTGCTGGAGTTCACTCAAAAAAACAGCAAGGGCAAGTACCAGTACCACTTCGTGCGGGTGGACAGCAAGCAGGCGCCATTCGTCAGGCCGTCGAACGAACTGCCCGAAGTCATCGTGGAAGCCGATGGCAACAACCCTTCGCAGGGCGCACCAGGCAAAAAAAAGAAGCGGGACTGGCTGGCATTTTTGAGAAAAAAAGAGAAAAAAACGGAAGAGCCGAAGCCCGTCCCGGTGTACATCAACGTCGAGTTGATCGGCGGCGGCTACTACGGCGGCATCGACCCGGTGCTGAAAGATTTCATCCAAATCAAGACCGACGGGCGGCTCATCCAGGCGTACCCGCGCCAAAACAACGGCCTGTTCGTGACGAAGAAAAACATTCCGAGGGCGGAGTTGGAGATGTTCGCCGACTACCTGCTGAAGCAAGGTTTTTTCGACCTCGAACGTGCCTACGACTGCTCCGACCCCCGCTGCCAGCGCCGCAAAAGCGACAAGCCCACGCCCATCCCGCTGCGGCTCGCCGTCACCTACGGCCAGCGAAAAAAAGTGGTGACCATCGCCATCTGGGGCAAGGACGACCTCGGCATCCGCTACGTCGATTACCCGCCCCAGTTGGACAAAATCATCGACAGCATCCAACGAATGGCCAGCCGATTGGACGACCCGGTGGTGAAGAAGTAGGTGGGGAATTGGGAAGTTGGAATTTGGAATTAGGGATAAAAAAAATCCAGCCATGCGTCATGGCTGGATTTTTTTCTTTTGGAAATTCCAATTTCCCAATTCCTAATCACCAACTCCCCCCGGCCCCGCCACCGCCGAAGCCACCACCGCCGAAGCCGCCAAAACCACCGCCACCGCCGAAGCCGCCGCCACCACCGCCTCCTCCCCAGCCACTACCCCCGCCGCCGGTGGGAAAAAACATCCAGCCGCCGCCACCGGAATCGTAGCGGCCGTCCTTGCGGTAACCGCCACCGCCGCCGCCCTTGCCGATGATGATGATGATGACGATGAACAGGATGATGAAAATCAGGATGACCCCGAACGGCAGGTTTTGCCCCTCGCCCATGTCTTCGTTGGTGTACTCGCCGTTGCCGAGTTGGATGATGGCATCGGTGGCCTGGTCGAGGCCCTGGTAGTAGGTCTGCTGCCGGAAATTGGGGCCGATGATGCGCTCGATGATGCGTTTTGACATGGCATCCGTCAGGAACCCCTCGGTGCCGTAGCCCGACTGGATCCACAGCTTCCGGTCGCCGATGGCCACGTAAATCAGGATGCCGTTGTTCTTGCCTTTCCGCCCGATGCCCCAGGCTTCGGCCAGCCGGTACGAGTAGTCGAAGGCATCGTCGCCGTCGAGCGACTGCTCGATGACGATGGCGATTTGCGTGGAGGTCGAATCGTCGTAAGCGACCAATTTCTGCTCCAGCGCCTGCACTTCCGACCCGCTCAAAATGCCCGCAAAGTCGTTCACCAACTTGGGCGGGTTGGGCGCAGGAGGCACCTCCTTCGCCACCGCTGCCAGCGGCAGCAGGAGCAAAATCGTCAGGAAAATATTTTTGAAGAAAATTTTCATCTACTCATTTTGGCGAAGGCCAAATTCTCAAGCCCTCAAAAACTCAAACCCTCAAATTCTCAAACCCTCAAATTCTCAAACCCTACTTCCCGAAGGAAATCTCGTCCGACAACTCGTTTTTATCTCCCTCCGTCCAGGGGAAAAACGCCCGGAGTTTTTCACCGGCCATCTCCACGCCCCGGCACACACCTTCGGCAAACATGCCCTGCCGGAAGTGCTGCTGCATCACGTTTTTCACGGCCTCCCAAAAGTCGGGCGGTACCTTTTCGTTGATGCCCCGGTCGCCGAAGATGGCGAAGTCGTGGCGGTCCGGCACGATGAAAATCAGCACCCCGTTGCGGTCTTTCGTGCGTTCCATGCCCAACGAAAAAAACGTGCGGCTGGCTGCACCGAGGATGGCACCCTCGTAGTCACGCTCCATGTGGACACGGATTTCGCCGGAAGTCTGGCGCTCCGCCTCCCCGATGGTCTGGAGAATGCGTTTTTCTTCTTCTTTGGAGAAAAAATCAATCATCTGAATGAGGGATGAGGGATGAGGGTTGAGGGATGAGGGATGGGGCCATATTTTCATCCCTCATTCCTCACCCCTCATCCCTGCTTAGAATTCTACTTTCGGCGCATTTTGGGCACCCTGGTCGGCCTCGAATGGCGTTTTGCGGGCGAAACCGAAAATGCCTGCCCAGAAGTTGGCGGGGAAGCGGCGCACTGCCGTGTTGTAGTCGGCAACAGTTGCGTTGAACTTATCACGCTCAATCTTGATGCGGTTTTCGGTGCCTTCCAACTGCGATTGCAGTTCCTTGAACGACTCGGTCGCCCGCAGTTCCGGGTAGTTTTCCGTGACCATCAGCAGCCTGCCGATGGCCTGCGAGAGGCCGCTCTGGGCATTCTGGAATTCCGCTAATTTTTCCGGCGTGAGGTTGGTGGGGTCCACCTGGATGCTGGTGGCCTTGGCCCGCGCTTCGGCCACTTGCGTCAGCGTTGATTGCTCAAAATTGGCAGCGCCCTTCACCGTTGCCACGAGGTTGGGCACCAGGTCGGAACGGCGCTGGTAGGCACTTTGAACGTTGCCCCAGGATTGCTCCACGGCAGTGTCTTTCGAGACGAATTTGTTGTAGGAATTGCAGCCTGAAAATGCCACAATCAAACCGAAAATGACGAGTGCGAGGATGACGACAGGTCTCATTGGCAAAAAGTTTTTGTTTTGGTGAAAAATTTAACGTGGAAGCGCAAAACCAGTGGAGAAAAAATCCCCGTTTTGCACCGCTCACGTTTAAAATTCAGATGTAGAAATAGCGGAAAGTCACCTATCGTTCAACGGGCTGGCCGCTATTTCTGCAAACATCGCAAAATTAGCGATAAACAGCGACGGGGCGTAGAAATTAGAAATTGGAAATTGAGAAATTGCAGCGCCCTCCAATATTTCCCAATTTCTAATTTCCTGATTTCTTCAGCAACTCCCTAACCACCAACGCCACCTTCGGCCCGGCGGCGCTCACTGCTGCAATCACATCCTCCAGCGACGTTTCCCGGATGGCCTCGACGGGGTAACTTTTGTTTGACACCACTGACACGACGAACACCCGCAGGCCGCTGTGCCTCGCCACCAGCACCTCCGGCACGGTGGACATGCCCACCACGTCGCCCCCGATGCGGTGCAGGAACTCGTACTCGGCGGGCGTTTCGAGGTTGGGGCCTTGCAGGCCAACGTACACGCCCGTGTGCGCCCGGATGCCGTTCGCTTGCGCAATCTGCGTGGCCAAGTCAAGTAAATCAGTATCGTAGGTGTGCAGCATGTCGGGGAAGCGCACACCGAGGCGCTCGTCGTTGGGGCCACGCAGCGGGTTTTCAGGTTGCAGGTTGATGTGGTCACGCACGAACACGAGGTCGCCCGCCTCCATGTCGGCGTTCACACTGCCCGCCGCATTGGAAATGAGCAGGCACTCCACGCCCAGCGCCTTCATCACCCGCACCGGGAACGTCACCTGCCGCATCGAGTAGCCTTCGTAAAAATGGAACCGCCCGGCCATCGCCACCACGTTGGCACCGGCCAATTTTCCCAAAATCAACTTGCCCGCATGGCTCTGCACCGTACTCACCGGGAAGTGCGGAATCTCCTGATAGTCAATGGTTTCCACCGCTTCGATGTCCGCCGCCAGCCCGCCCAGCCCCGTGCCGAGGATGATGCCGAACCGGGGCCGGAAACCGGTGCGGCTGTGGATGAATTCGACGGATTCCTGTATTTCTTCAAAAAGCATTTTCAAACGGTTGACGGTGAACGGTTGATGGTTGACGGAATTTCATTCCTGTTCCCTCATTCCTCATCCCTCGGTTGTGGGCTGACCGCCGTCCAGCCGCCGTCCACGATGAGGGTTTGCCCCGTGATTTGCCCCGACAGGGGCGACACCAAAAACAAGGCGGCGTGGGCGATGTCTTCGACGGTGGCCGGTCGTCCGGTGGGGGTGATTTTTTTCCAGGTTTCGGCGTAGCCGGGGTCGTGCAGGGTGCGCTCGGTGAGGGTGGCACCGGGGGCGATGGTATTGACGGTGATTTGGTGGGGGGCAAGTTCGAGCACGAGGCCCCTGGCCAGCATTTCCAGCCCGGCCTTCGTCATGCCGTAGGTGGCTAAGTGGCGGAACGATTGGTGCCCTGTCACCGATGACATGAACAAAATGCGCCCGCCCGTGCCCTGTTTTTTCATCTGTCTGGCGGCAAATTGGGCGAGGAAAAAACTGCCCTGCAAGTTGACCGCCACGAGTTGCCGGAAGCTGTCGGGCGGGTAACCGAAGAAGTCGCCGTAGGTCGTGATGCCCGCGTTGGCGATGGCGATGTCCAACCTTCCGAAATGCGCAACTGCCTCATCCACAAGTTGTTGCAGTACGTTCAGGTTGCTCACGTCGCCCGGTACGCACAGCACCCGGCCACCTTCCCCGGCAATCCGGTCGGTGGCAAGCGCAGCCCGCCCGGCATCCACGTCGTTGAGGACGACGGCAGCGCCATTGGCGGCGAGTTGGCGGGCAATCTCGAACCCGATGCCCATGCCCGCCCCGGTGACGATGGCGGTTTGGTTGTAAAAAATTTGCTCCAAAACAAATTCGTTAGGTTACTGGCAAAGCTAAACTTTGACAGGCCAATTTTAGGTAGTTTTCTACTTTTGCTTCCATGACTTCAAAATTCACTTCCATAGAAATTTGTGCTGGGGCGGGCGGGCACTTGGGCGAACAATCTGGATTGCCAGAATTTTTTACTATTAAACCATGATGACCGAAGAAAATACATCAAACCCGATGGCCGAAGTATTTGGCTTCCCGATTACCAATGAATCGGCGAAGGCCACCCGCTACCGCGACAAAAAACTCTGCCCGTTCAACAACAAAGTCCCAAACTGCACAAAAGACAAGGCCAACAACCCGCTGGGGGTTTGCAGCATCCATCACAACGGCAACGCTGTCATCACCTGCCCAATTCGGTTCAGGGAAGATTGGATAGTCGTTGAAAATGCCGCCAAATTCTTTTTTGGTGAAAAGACAGCCTGGACTTCATTGACAGAAATAAGGCTTTTGGACAAAAACGGCCAATCAGCCGGAAACATCGATTTTGTGCTTGTTGCTTACAATGCTTCCGGGAAACTGACCGATTTCGCCTCTCTGGAGGTGCAGGGCGTTTACATTTCCGGCAACCTGCGCAACCCGTTTGAGACGTACCTTGAAAATCCTTCACCTGATTTCGCCTGGAGATCAGGCTACTATTATCCAAAACCGGATTACTTGTCTTCCTCCAGAAAACGGCTGATTCCCCAAATGCTTTACAAGGGCGGGATTTTCAAATCCTGGAACAAAAAGCAGGCTGTTGCACTTCAAAGGTCATTTTTCAATACACTTCCAAAGCTGCCGACTGTGGGCAAAGTGCAAGCTGAAATTGCCTGGTTTTTGTACGATTTAGTGTTCGATGAAACATCGCAACAATACATCCTCACATTGGCAGAAACAATTTATACTGAATTCGAACCTGCTTTACTTTGTGTAACAACTCCTCAGCCCGGCGATATTTCTGATTTCATGGGTATGCTCCAAAGCCGCCTCGATGAACGCCTTGATGGGAATCCTCCCGATGCACCAACATTAACTGACCTTATAACCCAATAAATTATGAGCGCTCAGTTATCCATATTTGAAAGTAATACTCCTGAGACAAAAAAAAGCAATGTAGTCAATGTTGCATCGGTGCCGCAACGCAGCCCGTTCCGCTATCCCGGGGGAAAAACATGGTTGATTCCGACCGTCCGAAAGTGGCTGAAACAGGAAGGAAAAACCGTTGAAAAACTTATTGAACCGTTTGCAGGAGGCGGAATTGTAAGTCTGACAGCAGCTTTTGAGAAGCTATCCCAACATATCACGATGGTTGAATTGGATGAAGAAATTGCAGCAGTATGGGAAGTTGTATTGAATGGTAAAACAGAATGGCTGGCTGAAAAAATTTTCAACTTTGACCTTACCATTGAAAATATAAAAGCCGAATTAATGAAAGAAGAAAAAGAAATACATGACATGGCTTTTTGCACCATTTTGAAAAACAGGATTTTTCATGGCGGAATCATTGCGAAAGGCTCCGGCATGTTGAAAAATGGTGAGAATGGCAAGGGAATCAATTCACGATGGTATCCCAAAACCTTGAAAAACAGGATACTTTCTATCAGTCATGTAAAAAATATGATACAGTTTATCCGTGGAGATGCTTTTGAAACCATCGAAAAAAACATGGGCGACAAAAATGCATATTTTTTCATTGACCCCCCATATAATTTGGCCGGGAAACGCCTTTACACCCACTTTGATATCGACCATGAAAAGCTGTTTGAATTGACTGCCCAAATAAAGGGGAAATATATGCTGACATACGACGACACACCCGAAATAAGGGAATTGTCTAAAAAATATGGACTTTTGTTTAAAACTATCCCCATGAAAACCACCCACCATCTTGAAAAAAATGAAATCATTATTTCTGATAATTTCGATTGGTGACAGGAATAATACAAAATCTTGAAACGCAAATTTATGCTCAAGCAAATCCAGTTATTGTTCGGCCTCTTGCTCCTCGCAGTGGCCACCCGCGCCCAATCCCGCATCCTCCACCCCGACGAATTCCTCCCGCACAAAATCGGGAGCCAGTTCACCGAGCACAGCCAGTTGGTAGCCTACTACCAGCACGTAGCGGCCAACAGTGACCGGGTGAAGCTCGTCGAATTTGGGCGGACGAACCAGCAGCGCCCGCAAATCCTGGCCATCGTCAGCAGCCCGGAGAACCTGCGCCGAATCGAGGACATCCGGCTGAACAACCTCCGCAACGCTGGCACCGTGCCCGGCACTGCCGACAACGCCAACCCCGTCGCCATCGTCTGGCTGGGTTTCAGCGTACACGGCAACGAGGCGGCGGGCAGCGAGGCTTCCATGCCCGTGCTGTACGAACTCACGAACCCCAACAACCGGGAGACCTCCGAGTGGCTCAAAAACACGGTCGTGCTCATCGAGCCGAGCGTGAACCCTGACGGGTACAGCCGCTACACCTCGTGGTACCGGCAGTACAGCCCGGCGCTGCCGAACCCCAACCCCGTCGCACGGGAACACGACGAACCCTGGCCCGGTGGCCGGGTGAACCACTACCTTTTCGACCTCAACCGGGACTGGGCCTGGGCCACGCAGGTCGAGACCCAAAACCGCCTGAAAATCTACAACGACTGGCTGCCCCACGTGGCCGCCGACCTGCACGAACAATACTACGATTCGCCGTACTACTTTGCGCCAGCGGCGCAGCCCTACCACAAGTACCTGACGAAGTGGCAAGCCGATTTCCAGGTGGAAATCGGGCGGAACCATGCGAAATATTTCGACCGGAACGGCTGGCTGTATTTCACCAAAGAAGTCTTCGACCTGCTCTACCCCAGCTACGGCGACACCTACCCCTGCTTCAACGGGGCCATCGGCATGACCTACGAGCAGGGCGGCCATGCCCGTGCGGGCCGGGCCATCGAGATGCCCAACGGCGATACACTGACCCTCGCCGACCGGGTGGCGCATCACAAGGCGACGGCGCTTTCCACTATCGAAATCTCCTCGAAAAACGCCGCCCGGCTTGTGCAAAACTTCGCTGATTTTTACAAGAAATCGCAAAGCAATCCGCCTGGGGAATTCAAGACTTTCATCGTGAAATCGACCAACCCGCCGCATAAAATCAAGGCGTTCACCACGGTACTCGACCGCCACGGCATCCGCTACGGCAAGGCCGGGAAAGCCACCGGCGACCTCCCTGGCTACGACTACACGACGGGGCTGGAGGGTAAATTTGCCGTAGGCGAAAACGACCTCGTGGTGAGTACCTACCAGCCCAAGGGCCTCTTCGCCCAGGTGCTGCTCGACCCCGAAGCCGAGGTCGTGGACTCCAACACCTACGATATCACGGCCTGGTCGCTGCTCCATGCGTACGGGCTGGAAGCCTTCGCCACCCGGCAGCGCATCGACCCCGCCAGGCAGGGTTACGATGTTGGTAAAAAAAGTACGCCAGCACCCGCCGCCACGCCCTACGCCTACCTTGCCCCGTGGAATTCCGTGCAGAGCGCCCGCCTGCTGGCCGACCTCGAAAAAAACGGCATCGCAGTGCGCTACTCCGAGGTGCCGTTCACGCTGGAGGGCAAGCCCTGGCAACCGGGCACACTCGTCGTCACACAGGCCGACAACCGCAAGAATCCTGATTTCGACAAAATCGTGCAGGCCGCTTCGGTCAAATTCGACTACCCGCTCACGCCCGTGCAGACCGGCTTCGTGGACGCAGGTCGGGACTTCGGTTCGGACGCGATGCGCCTCATTGACAAGCCCAAAGTGCTGGTACTTTCCGGTGAAAAAACGCAGGACAACGAGTTTGGCCAAGTGTGGTTTTACTTCGACCAGGACATCAGCTACCCGGCCACCATCGTGGATGCAGGGCAACTTTCCGGCATTGAATTGAAGGATTTCAACACGCTGGTGCTGCCGGATGGCAGCTTCGGCTTCGACGATGCCACGCTCGAAAAACTGGGCAACTGGGTCAGCGGCGGTGGCCGCCTCATCGCCATCGGCTCCGCCAACAACTCGCTGGCCGACAAAAAAGGCTTCCACCTCGCCAAATTCGCCAAGGCTTCTGACGGCGATTCAGCCAAGACCGAGGCCGAGCGCATCGCCCTCGACCACCGCACGGCGCTCTACAAAGACCGCTCCCGCACCGACCTCTCCAACTTCAACCCAGGGGCGGTCGTCCGCGTGAAAATGGACCCCTCCCACCCGCTGGCTTTCGGTCTCAAGGATTATTATTTCTCCCTGAAAACCAACGGGTTACGTTTCGATTTGGTGAAAGAATCCTGGAACGTCGGCTACCTCGAAAACGACTTCCAAACGCATGGTTTCATTGGTGCCAACCTGAAAAAAGAACTCAAAAATTCCGCCGTTTTTGCCGTGCAAAGCAAGGGCCGGGGCAAGGTGATTTACCTCGTGGACAACCCGCTGTTCCGCTCGTTTTGGGAAGAAGGCAAGCTACTGTTCAGCAATGCGGTGTTTTTGGTGAATTAGAAGGGATGTTTTCCTACGGATTTTCTTTGAATTCATTGAGACGTTTTACCAATTCATGAACTCTCGTGGCAGGCTTTTCTTTTGCTGGATTGTTCAAGGCTTTTTCCAACAGTAATTTCTCAGCCCACTTCATAGCTTGAGCCTCGTTTCCCTTTTCTTGAAGGATAGAATACATATCTGGTTGGTTCTTTTCGCATTTTCCGAGGATTTTGGCCAAAATATTCTGGTATTCTTTTCGTGAAATTCCAGTGTCGAGATATTGAAAATGCAATACGTACCATAGTTCAAAAGCCTCATTGGAGTAGGTGGGATGAATATTTTCTTTTTCGCACAGAGAGACTGCCTCGTTGAAATGCTCATCTGGAAAATCGTCTTTGTCAAAAATAGCATACACCTCATCGAAGGGCGGGAGTAGCTTGTTTTGCTCCCTTCCTTGTCGTTTTAAGATAGCCGATTTTACCACACCCACAGTATTGCGGCCCTCACCTGAAATTTCAATATCCACCATGTGTTCAGGCAAGAATTCCCGCAAGGATTTGAAATAATTCGGCTCTGTTTTTTCGCCTTCGCAAATTAACAGGAAGTATTTTTTTAGACCCACAGTACCTTCCCTTCTGTTGTTTGTGGCAGGGGGAGGCAGGGTATTGATGAACTCGTCGAGCAGGGATTTCTTAGGCCGCTTTGGTTTTTGTTTTGCCATTTTCTATTTTTTCAAAGGCATTTTCCAAGTTTTCAATGAAAGGAATGGCTCCATAACGACCTTGGAAATACTCCCGCTCGTGGTTGTCTTCGCTTCTCGTTTTAAAATCAACGAGCGAGTACAGTCTGGAAGCACCAAACCTGTTTTTTTCTAAAAAATAAATCTGGTCTCGGCTAAGGAAGTTGGTGTCAATGAGGTTAGTGTCATGGGTAGTGAAAATGAATTGGCCACCTTTGTTGTTCACAATTTTTGAATTGAAAAGCATGACAATAGCCTGCATCAGACGGTGATGAAAATGAGCATTTAGTTCATCGCCCAAAAGGATTTTCCCATTTTCAACAACTACTATTAACTGACCAATCAGGTTGAAAAAATTGCGGGTTCCAGTTGATTCTTCAGCATCCATTTCAAAATAAGCTACGTCTGCTTCATTGTTATTTTGGTCATAAACTTTGTGAAGAGTGTACAGATGTTCATAAGTTAATGGTAGCAAAATTCTCTTGCTCGTAACCCTGTCGATAACCTCCTCGTAATCAGGTTTTTCAAGGCCGTTAATCGCTAAGTCTGCAAGGCTTAATACCTCTTCCATCAGTATCTTGTATTTATCGTCATTGAGCAATTCCATCGTAGCTGAATCATCTTCAACGTCCCATCTATCAAAAAAGACCAATTTGTCGAACCACTCCAGAATTTTCGTTGAAATTTCCCCATTCCATTGCGCTACTGATGAAAGAAACAACGCATTTGCCCTTGTCCGAGCTTCGATGCCTTTGCCTTCCTTAAATTTTGAAGGAACGATTTCGATTTCATCCTCCATCCTCACGAACAGCGGTTTTTCTGTCAGGCTATTGGGTTTAAAAAACAACCATTCCTTCGTGACCCGCTCACTTGTTGCTTCAAAACCATAACGGTAGCTGATTTCTCCTATCAAAAATTCCACCTGGAAAT
>JACRAN010000022.1 GCA_016234735.1 Bacteroidota bacterium
AGGTCATCCGCCAATACCAAATATATTCGTGCGGCCCGTCTTTTGGATTGGGCTTCCGGGGGGCGGGTTTGTTTTTAGGTTGGGGATGGGGTTATAGTTCTGGTCTGCGGTGGTCAGTTGCAAACTGACCACAACTAGGGGCTTTTCTCAAGTATCCTTCAATATACTTGGTTTCGATTGTCGAATTACTGCAAACATAGCGGCGTTTGATTTTTAGGTTTTTCCCATTTCCCGTAGGCGCCTTTCCAAGCGTAATGAAAATCACTGCCAACAATGACGGAAATCATTGTTTTTTCCAATATGGCCACCCACCTTTATCGGGTGATTTAACGGAAATTTGGACAAAAAAGCCACCGCTCATTCCGAAGTGCGATAACGGTAGGAATAAATTTAAATCTTAAAATCATGAAAAAGATATTTTTATTGATCGCAGGGCTTATCTTACTAAGCAGCCTTTCTTGGGGGCAGGAACTTATTCCGGGAGGGAAAAAAGGCGTTATAAAAGCTGGAGAAGACAGGTATTTAAAAATAGTGATTTTAAAACAATATTCAGAAAAAGAAGCATCAGCAAAATTTATTGCAGTTCCTGATAAAACAGAAGCCACAATCTTTTTTTACAGTATAAGTGATGATTGGGGGATATTGATTTTGCAAGATTTTAAGAGTAAGAAATGTGTGGTGTTTAATGAGACGAAGGGTGATAGGTTTATTATGGTTAAAACTTTAGCCGATTATAATGCATTTTATCCTAAACATGATGCCTCATATGAGGATAACCGTATAGAGTTCCGAAACTCCTTTCTCTATTATTACCCAACAGATGGTACAGTTGATCGGTGGCAAGGTCCGAGAAAGGAGCCGTTTATAGATAAGTTCTATTTTATTGAAGAAGTTCAATAGATGGTATTCAACCAGGAAACGGGTAGTGCCACATTGTTAGTGATTTTTGCTATAAATTGTAAATCCTTGATTTTATGACTCACAACTTGGCACTACCCGTTTTACCCGTTCGGATTTTAACAATCAACCGCCAATGGCTGACAAGCGAAAATTTGTGATTTATGTGAATTGGGGGTTGAAAATGAATTTTTGACCCCCAGTTGTGACAAGTTTGCAACTTGACACCGCAGAGGAAAATTTACGAATTACGATTTACGATTGCGGCATCATGCAAGCTGGCAGCATGGCCAAGAAAGGCAGGCTTTTGCCATAATCCAAATCGTAAAAGTCCATGCCGAGACGGATGTTTCGGTAATAGTCGGCGAGGTGTTCTTTGTAGTATTTCTCCGAGGGCAAGGCCCAGGCCCTGCCGTTGAGGGTTTTGGAGAGCAGCCATTTTTCGAGGAGGCGGGCCATGCGGCCGTTGCCGTCCCAAAATGGGTGGATATGCGCCAGTCGCAGGTGGAGCAGGCTGGCATGGTAAAAGGCTTCCTCGTCGGTCAGCGCCCTTCTGAGCAGTTGGCCGATGTCCTCGAAAAGCAGTTTCATTTCGGCCTTCACTTTTTCAGGCTCCACTGCCAAATAGACCATGCCCGTGTGGTCAAAGACGCCCATCCTTTCCGTGCGGTACGTGCCTTGTTTGTCTTTGATGAGCAGCGTCCGGTTCATGGTCTTGTGGGCGGCGAGGAAGTTTTTCTCGGTGAGTTCTTGTTGTTTGGCAAACTCGTAGGCGGCTACCAAGTCCTTGATTTCATCCACTTCCTTGCCGGGCTTGAACTTTGTTTTGGAAGCGATGGAGTTCATAAAGCTGTTCAAATCCACGGTATTCCCCTCAATATTGGACGAGTAAACGGCGGACGCCTGCACCAGATAGGTGAGGTCGGCCTCGGCTGGTTCACTGCCCAACGCCGCCAACCACGCAGGTATCTGGTTGCCCACCAGCGCATGGTAGGCGGGGAAAAGGGATTTGCCCGCTTGCCAACGTGTTGTTTTCCTTCCCTATTTGCCAATTTGTCCCTGTTGTTAAATATTCAGAACAGTCGGTCCTGTGACGGCGCTGAGGCGGGCGGGATAGTGATGAAGGAAATTCAAGCGAACATTTCAAAAAAAATTTCAAATGAAAAAAACAACGCCTGACCTCGGTAAATCCTTCCCCTGCAACCCGACCGACCTTGAGCCGATTATCCAACAAATGCTCAAAGTCCGGGAAGATATCCTCCGCTTGGAGAAGACAAAAAAGTTAGACAAAATACATCCGTCCAACCAGCGCAGCGCCCGCAACCTCCTGCACTACATGGCGTTCCGGCTGCACGACTTGCGGGACCTGCAACTGCTGCTCATCGAGTGGGGTTTGTCGTCGCTCGGCAGGGCGGAGCGCAAGGTGCAGGCGACGATGGACACGGTGCTGCATACCCTGCACGTGCTGGCGGGGCGGGATTTCACCACCCAGGAAAAACCACCCGTCTGTTTCCGGGAGGGCCGCCGCTTGCTCGAAGAAAATTCCGAAAAACTGCTCGGCGAACTTCCACCCGGTCGGCGGGTGCGCATCATGGTCACCATGCCCCCGGAGGCTGCGCACAATTACGATTTGGTCAAAAACCTGCTCATTTCCGGCATGAACTGCGCCCGCATCAACTGCGCCCACGACGACCCCACCACCTGGCAGCGCATGGTCGATAACATCCGCCTCGCAGCCGATGCCACTGGCAGGGAATGCCGCATCCTCATGGACTTGGGCGGGCCTAAGTTGCGCACGGGGGCTTTGGACCCTGGGCCTGCGGTGGTGAAGGTTCGCCCGAAACGCAACGATCTGGGCCAGGTAATTTCGCCAGGATACGTTTGTTTTTACCCCGAAAGCCCAACCGAAAAAATGCAATCAGGCGCTGCTGCCTGTCTGCCCATGCCCATCGACTGGCTTCGGCAATGCAAGGTTGATGACCGCATCTCCCTCCTCGATGCCAGGGGTGCCGAACGCCGCTTAAAAGTAACCAACGCCTCATCGGAGGGGGTGTGGGCCGCTACCAAAAAGACGATTTATTTCACCCACGGGTTGAAGTTGAACCTGGAACGCAAGGGCGAAAAAATCAAGAAAAGTAGTGCCCGGCTGGTTGGTGGCCTCCCTCGCCAGCCCGGTTCTATTTTCCTCAAACCTGACGAGCTGCTCCTGCTCTCAAAAAACCAGGCACCCGGCCGCCCAGCCACTTTTGACCAGGACGGGAAACTCCTCGAACCCGCTGTCATCGCCTGCTCGATACCTCAAATATTTGAAGACCTGCGGCAAGGCGAACCCATTTGGTTTGATGATGGCAAAATCGGGGGAATCATTGAGCAAATCCAGCCCGAACAGGTGCAGGTGCGTATCACACAAACACGTCCGGGCGGCGAAATGCTCAAAAGCGAAAAAGGCATCAACCTGCCCGAAAGCAAACTTCACCTCGCCGCACTCACCCCGCAAGACCTGGAAGACTTGAAATTCGTTGTGAAACATGCCGATATGGTGGGGCTTTCCTTCGCAAACCGTCCCGAAGATGTGGCATCCCTCATCGCCCAAATGAGAAAACTGCAAAAAGACATCCCGGCAGTCGTGCTGAAAATCGAGACCCGGCTCGGGTTCGACAACCTGCCTGCCATGCTGCTGTCTGCCATGCAAAATGAAGTCTGCGGCGTCATGATTGCGCGGGGCGACCTCGCCATCGAGTGCGGTTTCGGCAGGTTGGCAGAGGTGCAGGAGCAAATCCTTTGGGTGTGTGAGGCAGCACACGTACCCGTCATTTGGGCCACGCAGGTGCTAGAAGGCCTTGCCAAACTTGGTTTGCCTACCCGTGCCGAAGTCACCGATGCTGCCATGGGCCAGCGGGCGGAGTGCATCATGCTCAACAAGGGCGAGCATATACTCGAAGCCACCAAAGCCCTTGCCGACATCTTGCTTCGCATGCAAGATCATCAGACTAAAAAGCGCTCGTTGTTACGGCGGCTACACCTGTCGGAGAAGTTTTTTAAAAACCAATGACCAAATTGCTGGCAGAACTGATGAAAACGGCGGCGGGCTTACGCCGGGCAACGGGCGATTTGTAGCAGGCGACCATGCAGAGGATAGTCCGATGGACGATTTCGGATTTACGATTTTGGATTTTGGATTTACGATTGAACACGCCCCCCAATCGTACATCGTCATTCGTCACTCGTCAATCAGACTTCCTTCCGCAGCACCTCCAGCGGCGGCTTGCGCACCACCTCCCGACTGTTCAGCAGGCCGATGAGCACCGTCAGGCCCGTGATGCTGACGAAGGTGACGAGGGCAGGCCAGAGGTTCGGCTGGTAGGGGATGTCGAGGGCGAACTTCGCCAGGGCGAAGCTGCCGACGAGGGACAGCCCGATGCCCGTGAGCGTGGCCAACGAGCCGAGCAGGAAGTATTCGACCAGGTTGATGCGGATGATTTGGCGCTTGTTTGCCCCCAGTGTGCGCAGCAGCACGCTCTCCTGGATCCGCTGGAACTTGCTCAACACCACCGAACTCACCAGCACCACCAGTCCCGTCAGGATGCTGAACAGCGCCATGAACCGAATGACGAACGACACTTTGTCCAGCACGGTTTTCACCGATTTCAGGATTTGCGTCAGGTCCACCACCGACACGTTCGGGTAGGCAACCACCAGCGCCTGCTGGTACTTCGCCGACTGCGCCTCCGACTCCACCCTCGAAATCACAACGTAAAATTGCGGGGCCTCTTCCAGTACGCCCTTCGGGAACACGATGAAAAAGTTCGTCTGCACCCGCCGGAAATCCACCTTGCGGATGCTGCCCACGACCGCCTCCACCAATGCGCCCTGCACGTTGAAGATGAGTTTCGAGCCGATTTTTGCCCGCATCCCCTTGGCCACGTTGTCGGCCAGCGAGACGTAGATGATGCCGTCCGGCCCGACCGTGCCGTGCCATTCGCCCTCGGTGATGGTCTCCGTGTCAATCAGCGAGTCGCGGTAGGTGCAGCGGTACTCCCGCTCATAGACCCAGCCACGGCGGGGGCCGGTTTCGGGTTGGTTTTGGCCATCGTCGTCATCGTCGCCACGGCGGGGTGGGCGGCGGCGTTGGCCTTCGTTTTCTTTTTCCCACTGCTCTCGCTTCCACTGGCCGGTGGTGTCCCGGTCGTTCATCTCCTTCGTCGTGCCGTCAATGCTCTCGACCCGCATGGTGACAATGGGCACGACCTGTTTCACAGGCAGCCCGTTGTCGGCTGTCAGCTTCGCAACGCCTTCTTTTTGTGGCGGTTGGATGTCGAAAATAATCATGTTCGGCACGTCGCCGCTGCCCGTGTAGGCCACTTGTTTCAACAAGAGGTCTTGGGTCAAAAACAGCGTGGAAATCAGCGCCGTGCCCAGCCCGATGGTCACGACGAGGATGAGCGTCTGGTTGTTGGGGCGGTAGAGGTTGGCAATGCCCTGCCGCCAGATGTAGCTCCACTGCGTTGGGAAAAACCGCCGCACGGCCCAGGTGAGTGCTTTGGCCACGCCAGCCAGCACGAGGAACGCCACGCCGATGCCGAGGGGGAAGAACAGCGCCTCCAAGGACCAGCCCGTTTGCGCCAGCGTAAAACCGCAGATGAACAGGAAAATCAAAGCGTAAACGAACCAGCGGAGCGGGTCACGGGCGCTGGTGTCCTCTTCGTAGCTGGCCCGCAGGGTGCGCAGCGGCGACACCCGCCGAATGGCCAGCAGCGGCAGCATGGCGAACAGCACCGTGATGCCAAAACCCGTGGCCACGCCCAGCCCCATTGAGCGCCAGCTCACGTCGGCGCTGATGTTTTCGAGGGGCAAAAAATCGCCGATGACCCTCGGCAGCAGCACTTGCAGCAGGCTGCCGACCCCCGCTCCGAGGATGCCCCCGGCCAGTCCGAGCACCACCACCTGAACTAAGAAAATCTGGAACGCCTGCGCACCGCTCGCGCCGAGGCAGCGCAGCACGGCGATGCTCGGCATTTTGTCTTTGATGTAAATATGGACGGAACTGGCCACGCCGATGCAGCCCAGCAGCAGGGCGATGAACCCGACGAGGTTGAGGAAGGTGTTCATGTTGCCGAAGGCTTCGCCCAAATCCTGTCGGCGCTGCTCTACGGTTTCGATTTCCCAGGGCTTTTTTTCGAGGGCTGGTTCCAGGATGGTGGTCCGAAGGTCGGCCACGTTGGTGCCTTCTTTGAACTGGAAAAAATATTGGTACCAAATCAAACTGCCCGGCTGCACGAGCTGGGTTTCGTTCAAAAATTGCTTCGGGATGTACACCACCGGGGCAATGGAACCGGCGATGCCTGCCCGGCCCGGTGCCGAGTTGAGTTGCCCGGCGATGACGAACGGCGTGGTGCCGACCCGCACGGTGTCGCCCACCCGCAGGTCGAACTGGAGCATGAGCGTCTTCTCCACGAGGGCGATTTCGGATTTTGGATTTTGGATTTCGGAGGGGGCAGCGGCCAGTTTGAAGAGATTGGCAGCCTCGGCGGGTTCGGTGGAAAGGTTGCCGTAAAACGGGAATTCGCCTTCGAGCGCCCGCACCTGCGAGAGGCGGGTGCCGCCGTTTTTGGGAAAATACACCATCGAGATGAGGCTCCAGGTCTCGGCCCGACGCTCGCTGCCGAGGGTGTCGAAGAGTTGGCGGAGCGAGTCGGTGGCGGGTTGGCCGCCCTGCACGATGAGGTCGGCACCGACGAGGGTCTTGGCCTCCCGGTTGATGTCCCTTTGGAGGTTTTCGCTGAACGAGTTGATGGCCACCAGCGCCGCGATGCCGATGACGATGGAGGAGATGAACAGCAGCAATCGGCCCCGGTTGCGGCGGCTGTCACGCCAGGCCATTTTCAGCAGCCAGGAGAAGGATGTGTTGGACAAGGTATTGGATATTGGATATTAGAAATTGGGTATTGGGGGTGGGCGAAGGTACAGGAAGCGCTGTGTTTTGCTTCAACTTCACTTCCAATGCCCTGTTTTTGGAGACGAACGCCAAAAATTTTCCTTCGGGAAACAACACAACGGTAACTTTGTGTTTAAAAACGGTAAGAATTTTTTGACGATGAAACAATTTTTGGACTTTGGAAATAGCGTAGAAACGTTCCGTAGGAACGAAATCTTTGTAGGATGTCCAAGCGATAACCCCCTCCGTTCCGTAGGAACGGTATCTCTGGCGGCGCAGATGCCGTTCCTACGGAACGGAGCGGTTTTTTATTCGGCGCATCTACAAAGATGCCGTTCCTACGGAACGATTTTCAACTCAGGTCAAAGTCTAAAATGTTTGTTTAGGGTAAATATCGTGGTGTGCCTATTGCTTTCGGCGGTCGTTTTGTCCGCCCAAAACAGCGCCCACAAGGACTTGCGCAAGGCCGATAAAGCTTACCAGGACAAGAACTTCCCCGATGCCGAAGTCAGCTACCGCCGTGCGCTCGAAAAGGAAAACTCCATGCAGGGCAACTACAACCTCGGCAACTCGACCTACCGCCAGGACCGCTTCGACGAGGCCGTGAAGCACTACCAGTCTGCCGCCGAAGCCGCCAAGGACCGCACCACCAAGGCACGGGCCTATCACAATCTCGGCAACTCCCTGTACCAAAAAGGCGACTACAAGCAGAGCATCGAAGCCTACAAAAATGCCCTGCGCCAAAACCCCAACGACCTGGACACGAAGCGCAACCTCGCCAATGCCCTGCGCCGCCTGCCGCCTCCGCAGCAGAACCAGCAGGGAAGCGGCGACCAGCAAAAAGACCAGGACAAGCAGCAAAATCAGCAGGAGCAGGACCAAAATCAGGACCAGCCGCCGCCGCAAAACCAGCAGCCCGCCGAGGGCCAGCCGAAGGAACAGCCGCAGGATTTGAGCAAGGAGGAGGCCCGCCAATTGCTCGAAATCATGGACCAGGAGGAGCAGAAGGTGCAGCAAAAATTGAAGAAAGCACAGGCCAAAAACAAGAAATCTTCAAAGGATTGGTGATGACCAAAGTGACCGTTTTTTTTATCGCAATGACCGCTTTTTTGCTGGCGACAAGTTGCACGGAAGAGGCACCGCCCACCCTGAGTTACCAGGAACGGGAACTGGTGGACAGCCTGTTTCGGATGCAGGTGGATACGTTGAAACCGCGCTACGACAGCCTCTGCACCGCCCGCTTCGACAGTGCCGTGCAGTTCAAAACCGACTCCATGCTGAAGGTGCGAACGGCGGAAATCCAGAAGTACCTCGAACGGCTGAGGCAGGAAACGAACCAATGATTTGCGGCATGAAAAAGATTGACTTTCAGATGCTTATGTTCGTTTTGGTGGTATTGGTAGCCGTCGGCTGCCACCACCAACCGGCGAAAACGAAGGAGCAGGTGATGCAGGAGCGTTTGGCCGAGCGCCTCGACCGCTGGAAAGCCGACATGAACAAAAAATGCCGCCGAGAGGTAGAGGAAAAAGCCGTTGCGCTCACCGATTCCATCATCATCGCCAATGCCCGCCAGAACCGTGACACCTCCATCCTCTCCGTGATTCCGGGCCGCCCTACGAGGCCCGACTACCGCCCACCCACCGACTCGGTGCCGGTGAAGCCGCTCCTTGAACCCCGGAAAGACACGTTGGGTCAGTAGCCTTTCGCAATGCTTTCCCCGTAAAACGACTGGAGGCGTTGGTTGAATTTCGTGACCAATTTGGCGAAGTGTTCCTGGTCGGTCGCCTTGTTGAAAAACTCCTCGAACATGCGCCGCACCGACGTTCTGCCGGTGAAAAAAGGGAAAGGTTCCTGCAAATCCTGCCACTGCACATCGGCCACCGTGATGCCCTCGCCGCTTTTCCCGGAGGTCGGATTTTCGCCGTACCAAGCTGTCAGGAACTTGCCTTCGAGCGAAAGTGCGGGGTCTGGTTGCAGGTCGTTGTTCAAAAAAATGCCCTGCCGGGTTCCGTTTTTCAGTTGAACGGAGGCGGTGTCGAGCATGAACAGCACTTTGGAGAAGCGATAGTTTTTTTCAAAAGCCTCCATCAGCCACAGGTTTTGGTTCCGGGTTTCCTGCACCGTTTTTTCGAGCATGGTTTGGTAGCGCAGGCGGTCTTTTTCGTTGGTCGTGCGGGCTATCAGCTTTTCGAGCGACTCGATTTTTCGGCTGCCGCTGCTCAGGCGAACGACCAGCACCCCGTCCTTCAAGGTTCGGATGGACTCGCCCGCCGCTGCCCGCCGCTGCCCGCCGCCTGTCTGCCCAAATCCCCAGCAACCAACGTTGACCAACAGCAAAAACAGCAGTGCCCGCCTGATTTTCATGGTTTTCATTTTCAAAACGGCTTTAGTTATCTTTTTGATTATCAACGCCTTGCAGGGCATCCAATGACTTGAAAGCTGCCCAGACCGGGTCATCGGGCAGGGCCGCCGTCAGTTCGGTCCGTTCGCCGGACACCGGGTGCCGGAAGCTGATTTTCCAGGCGTGGAGGTGGATGGAGCGGTCACGGTTGCTGCGCCGGGAGCCGTACTTCACGTCGCCCTTGATGGGGCAGCCAATGGCCGCCAACTGCGCCCGGATTTGGTGGTGGCGGCCCGTGATCAAATCCACTTCCAGCAGGTGGTAGTTGTCGCTGCTGCCGAGCAGCCGGTATTTCAACTCCGACAAATCGCCCTTGTCGGCTATGCCGGAGCGGTTCGTTTTTTCATTTTTCTGTAAAAAATGGCGAAGCGTACCCTCCGTCTCCGGCGGCAAATCCTTGACGACGGCGAGGTAGGTTTTTTGCACAGTCCGCTCCCTGAATTGGTCGTGCAGCGAACCAATCGCCGTTTTTGTTTTGGCAAAAACCACCACGCCGGTAGCGGGCCGGTCGAGGCGATGCACGAGGTAGAGCTTCGATTTGCAGTAGATTTCGGCCAGTTGCAGCAGCGATTTGTCGCCCGTTTTGTCGGCCTGCACAGCGAGGCCGGGAGGTTTGTTGAAGGCGATGAACTGGTTGTTTTTCAACAGCACCCAATCGCCGATGGCAGTTGGTTTCGCCGCTTCGGCCTGCTCCGGCGCTTGCTCCGGATGGCCAGCTTCATCACTTAACTTCTTCATAATCAATGAAATCACCCTCGGTTTTTTTGCTGCTTGCGTCAGTGCCCGGTTGGAAGTTTTCTTGCCGGTGGGAGTCCTGGCGTTTGCCATCTTTCAGTTGTCCCTTCATCTGGAAGTAGCGGTAAACAACGTAGCCAATCAGACCCCAAAAAAGTAATTTTAGCATGGTCAACGTATTTTCTACAAAGGTAAGATGGCGGCAGGAACGAGCGTACTACCATTCGGAAAAAGTGAAAATACGGCGGTTTTTAATCGCAAATTGGCCGAAGGCCGAAAAAAGATTTCAAACAAAAGCAAATTGGCACTCGTTTCTCTCCTGAAAACCACCTAATTTTAGGTTTCAAAAAAAAAATCCCGGCCAGTTCAAAATCGATACGATTTGCCATGAGAATAAAAAACTACTGCCTGCTTTCCCTTTTGCTTTGCGGATTTGCGCTGACGGCGCAGGAAACTTTCCAGCCCAAGCAACTGGACGACCCCTCCAAGGGCCTTGTGTACAACAAGGAATTTGCCATGAACTTTCGGCTGCACACCAACGGCTTCGCTTTCGGTGCCACGGTCGGCAGGCTGCAAACGTACTACCGCACCAAATACTGGCACGCCGAAATCGGCGAATTGAAACACACCAAAGAATTCCGGCAGAGTTTTGAAGCCCCCAGTTCGCTCAACGGGCGGGTTTCCAGGGCGTTCAAATACGGCAAACAAAACAACCTCTACGTCCTTCGGGGCGGCCTCGGCGTGAAGCGGTATTATTCAGAAAAAGCCAAGCACAAGGGCGTGGCCGTTGGCATTTCCTACGAAGGCGGCGCAACCCTGGGCCTGCTCAAACCCTACTACCTCGAACTTCGGGCGGGCGACGGCAAATATTCCGTTTCCAAAAAATACTCCGAAGAAACTGCCGACCGCTTCCTCGACATCACCCAAATCCACGGCGCTTCCGGCTGGGGCAAAGGGCTGGGCGAAATCTCCCTGCTGCCGGGCGTTCACGGCAAATTCGCCGTCCACTTCGACTGGGGCGCCTTCGACGAATACGTGAAATCCTTCGAGGGCGGCATCATGGTCGATGCTTTTGCCCGCAAGGCTCCCATCATGGTCGAGTTGGACAACGTGGAAAACCGCATGGTCTTCATCAACCTTTTCCTAAATTTGCAGTTCGGTAAGCGTTGGTGATTTGATTGCGGATTTAC
>JACRAN010000197.1 GCA_016234735.1 Bacteroidota bacterium
AATTTCCAAACTCACCGCAGCAACGCCACATCTCCCTTGAACAGCAGTATCTGCCCGTCGATAAATTCGATTTGTGCCATCCAGACAAACACGGCGGGCTGCATTTCCTTGCCTTTGAACACACCGTCCCAGCCCATGCCCGGCCCGGTGGGAAGGAAGTCGGAGGCAGTGTAAACCTGATTCCCCTGCCGGTCGAAAATGTTGAATGCCTTGATGGTGCGGACGCTGGCCCCGACAAACGGCACGAACAAATCGTTGAAGCCGTCGCCGTTGGGGCTGAACGCGTTTGGGATATAAACTTTGCGGCTGTTGTTCACCTCCACGAAAACATCGTCGCTGGCGGTGCAGCCAAATTCGTCCGTCACCGTCACACTGAAAATTTGGTCGCTCAACGGCGTGGCCAATGGGCTTCGGCAGTCGGCGCACGACAGCAATTCGGCGGGCGACCACAGGTAGCTCAGGTTCGACTGGTTCGATGAAACCTCCAACGTCACCGATTCGCCGAGGTTGATGGACTCGTCGTTGCCGAGGTCAATGACCAATTGCTGCGGGCCTTCTATCGTCGCTCCGAACTCCCGAACGCAGCCGCCTGCATCCTGCACGTAAAAAATATTCGGGCCTGCAACGAAGCCGGTGAGCGCCTGATTTTGGTCAAAAGAAAACCCGTCGCTCGAAAAACTGTACGGCCCCACACCGCCGCTCACCTGCTCCACCGTGACGATGCCGCCATCGGCGGGGTCGAGACAGGAGAGTTGGTTGGTGGAAAAAACCACCTGGATTTCCGTTGGTTCTGTGACGCTGGCGCTGCTGCTCGCCATGCAGCCGTTTTCGTTGGAAATGGTCACGGAATAACTTCCGGCAGCCAGCGTGGAGGCCGAAGGCTGAGTACCGCCATTGCTCCAGATGTAACTGAAAATGCTACCGGGGCCACTCACATTTGCCTGTAAAATCCCGGTCTGGCCGCCCTGGCAGATGATGCCCTGCGTTTGGGAAATCGTCACACCGACCGGGGCGTTGGGCGTTGCGACCGTCACACTGGCCGTTGCGGTACAGCCGCCAGCATTGGTCACTGTCACGGCGTAGCTGCCGCCGGGAAGCCCCGTCACGGTGGGGGTCACGGCGTTGTTGCTCCACAGGTAGCTGGTGGCGTTGGAGTTGGTCGTGACAAATACTTCACCGTCGGTTCCCGCAAAACAAGACACCGGCTGCACCTGGCTGGCAGTGGCGATGAACTCCTGCGGCTCCTGGATTTGTTCATCAAAATCAATGGTGCAGCCGTTGGCATCGGTCACGGTTGCCGTATAATTTCCGTCGCAAAGGTTGGAGATGGAAGTGCCGATGCCGCCGTTTGACCAGGAGACCTGGTAGGGTGGGATGCCGCCTGTCACGTTCACCGAAATGGCACCATCGCATACGCCGAAGCAGGAAGCATCGGTACTGCTGACCGTGCCGACCTGCAATTTCGTCGGTTCCCAAATTTCCACCACCACCGTCGTATCGAACACCACGTCGGCGATGTGGATGGAATATTGACCACCCGGCAAATCGGTCAGCACAATCACCTGCCCATCGAAAGAAATCAGGCCCGAACCGCTCACCGTGTTGGCCGCATTTTGCCACTCGAACTGGTAGGGTGGCACCCCGCCGATGGCCGCAAATTCAATCACGCCGTTCTGGTCGCCATTGCAAGCCAGCGAGTCGCCCTGCGCCGATGGGATGAAGTTGATGTAGTACGGCATGTCGAGGCAGGTGTTTTGCTGGCAGCCGTTTTGGTCGGTGATGGTCACGCAGTAGTTGTTGCCACCCACGAGATTGGTGGCGAGATTGGTAGTTTGGCCGTTCGACCAAACAAAACTGTACCCACCGGCACCGCCACTTGGATTTGCCTGTATTTGCCCTGTCGTGTTGCCGAGGCCAGCGCCTTGCTGCATGATTTGCAGGTTCGCCTGAATGTCAGCAAGCACCGTCAGGTTCGTTACCACGATGCTGTCGCAACCGCCGGGCAGTTGCAGTGTGTCGTTGTAGATGCCGGTTTGCGAATAGATATTGCCGCCTGCGGCAAATGTTCCCCCGAAACAAACCACCGGGTTCAGGTTGGTTTGAGGGGTTTCGTTGCCTGCATCCGTCACGGTCAGGGTAAAAATGCCTGTGTTCAATACGCCGGGTGCGCCATCTACCATCACGAAGTAGGTGGTGCCGGGGTCGAGGCAGTGCAATTCAATCAACTCGTCATTGTCTGCGGCGGTGTACTGGCTTTCCACCTCCGTCAGTGTGCCGGTGCAGCCGTTGTTGGACGATTGGTAAACGCCCAATTGGATGCCGATCGGGTCAATGCTCGAACTGGTGCCTTGCAAAAAAACATGGCCTGTCAGCGGAGGCGTGAAGGTGAACCACACCGACTTTTGCACACCGAATGCCGAGGCCGGCGCAGCATTCGAGTTCATGGAGCAGGCATTGGTGCGCAGCGGGGAAGTAATCGAACCGCCCAACGGTACCGAGCCAAGAAATTCGGCGGTGCAGCGAAGTTCAGAGGCAGCAGCCACGTCCAATTGCGTGACCTCTAAGCCGAACCAGCCCTCCACCTCGGTAGTATTGGTGGCGCTGATGAAAACCCCGTCCACCATAATATAATAGGTGGTGTTTGGTTTTGGGCAACTGAACACCAACATTTCATCAAAACCTGTGGTATTGTAGGCGGAGCTTACGAGGGTGAAACTGCCGGTGCAAGTATTGTCGCTGCTTTCGTAGATGGCCACTTGCAGGTTGATGGGGTCGCCAAAATTGGAGGGGTCGTTGTTCACCTCCAGCAGGATGGCGTCGGATGGATTGGCCCC
>JACRAN010000195.1 GCA_016234735.1 Bacteroidota bacterium
AACACGAACCCGCTATTTTTCAGCAAACATTCAAATTTATCGGCATCAAGGAGTATCTGGTTTTCAGGCTGTTCGGTGAGTTTTTGACGGATTTTTCCATCGCCTCGGCCACCGGGCTTTTCGATGGCAGCACCCTGAACTGGCACGGCCCGTCACTCGATTTTGCGGGCATCACGGCGGAGCGGTTGTCGCAGCCCGTCACGCCATTTTTCATCCTGAAAAACGGGAAAAAAACGGTCGCCCGCAGCCTCGGCATTTCACCGCAAACACCCTGGGTCATCGGGGCTTCCGACGGTTGCCTTGCCAACCTCGGTGCCGGGGCGTTGTCGCCGGGCGAGGCGGTGCTGTCCATCGGCACGAGCGGGGCGCTGCGCATCACCTCGCCGGTGCCGGTGTACGATGCCCGTGAGCGGATTTTCAACTACCTGCTGTTCCCCGGCACCTGGGTCACGGGCGGTGCGAGCAACAATGGGGCGGGGGTGTACGACTGGTTTTGCCGCCAGTTTTTCGGGTTGCCACCTTCGGCGAAAGGCATGGAGCGCCACCGGCTGGCCATGCAAAAAATCCCGCTCGGCTGCGATGGCCTCAGCTTCCTGCCGCACCTGCACGGCGAGCGGGCACCGCTCTGGGATGCCTCGGCCACGGGCAGCTTTCAGGGCATCCGGCCACAGCACACGCTGGCGCACTTCCACCGTGCGGTACTCGAAGGCATCTTGCTCAACATGCGCCATATCGGCGACGTGCTGACGGAGGTTGCCGGGCCGTTCGAGGTCATTTACGCCAACGGCGGCTTCACCAAAATGAAGTTTTGGGTGAAAATGGCAGCAGAGATATTTGGGAAAAAAGTGCTGGTTTTTGAAAACGAGGGCGGCCCGGCATTGGGCGCTGCGCTGGTGGGCATGAAGGCGGTGGGGGTGATTGACGATTTTACGAAAGTGAAGAAAATGGTGGTGGCGAAGCAGGTGTTTAATGGAGAATTGAAAATGGAGAATTGAAAATGGAGGTGTCGAGTAGCATTTTCAATTCTCCATTTTCAATTATTTGAAGTGTTTCAGCATGATCACCTCCTTCTCCGTGAGGTGCCGGAAGTGGCCCCTGCCGATGTCTTTCTTCGTCAGGCCGGCGTAGTAGGTGCGGTCGAGCTTAGTGACCTCGTAGCCGAGGTGCTCGAAAATGCGGCGCACGATGCGGTTTTTGCCGATGTGCAGGCTGATTTCCAACTCGTCCTTCCGGCCCTCGATGTAGTGCAGGCTATCCACCAGGGCAATGCCGTCCTCCAAATTCAATCCTTTTTGCACCCGCTCGAAATCGTTTTTGATGAACGGCTTGTCGAGGGTCACGTGATAGACTTTCTGCACCTTGTGGCTGGGGTGCGAGAGTTTTTTGGCGAGGTCGCCGTCGTTGGTGAGCAGCAGCAGGCCGGAGGTCTGGCGGTCGAGGCGGCCCACCGGGAAGATGCGCTCCTTCACTTTTTTGCCCACGATGTCGAGCACGGTTTTGCGGCCTTTTTCGTCGCTGGAGGTGGTGATGACATCCTTCGGTTTGTTCATCAGGATGTACACTTTTTGCTCTTCCAGCCGAACGACCTGGCCCTTGAATTTCACCTCGTCGCCCGGCTGCACGGGGTAGCCGGGGTTCGGTTCCATCTCGCCGTTCACCGTCACGAGGCCCTGCTTCACGTACTCCGCCGATTGCCGCCGGGCGGCAATGCCGCAGTGGGCGAGGTACTTGTTGAGCCGCATCGGCTCATCGGGTGCAGGCGGTGGTGGGGGTGGCACAGGGCGGCCATGTGGTTTCGGGCGAGGGGCACGTTCCCGGAAGGGGCGGCGGCGCTCTTCGGGTTCCTCTTTTTTCACCGTTTCTTTTTTGGCAAACGGTGCCCAAAACGGCGTTTTTTTGGCTGTTGGCGCTTTGCTGTCACGGCGTTCTTTTCCGCCCTCGGCTGATTTTTTTGAAACTCTCGAAGTGCGTTTGCCAGTGGTGCGGGCCGTTGCGGTGCCTGTCTTCGGAGCCGCCGAAGGCTTCGCTTTCCGGGGAGGTGACTGTCTTTTTGGCCGGTTGTTTTCCATGGCAAAACGATGTGAAGTTGGGTTAGGGTGCGAGGTTTCGTTACCTCAAACATTAAAATTAATTCGCCGGAGGCTGTCCCTGTTGACTGGAAGTGGACGGGCCACGGCGCTCAGGGTTGCCGCCACGACCTCTGCCGCCTCCGCCACCACCGCCCCTTCGGCGGTCTCTGCCGCCACCTCCCCCTCGGCTGCGGTGCCGGTCGCCGCCACCTCCACCTGCTCCCCGGCGATGGCCGTTGGGAGGTGCAATCTGTGCGTTTTCAATCTCCGGGGGCAGCGGTAGTTCGCGCACCTTCAGGCCCATCAGTTTTTCAATGCGTTCGAACTTGCGGCGGCCCATCTTGCTGACCAGCGTGAGCGCCACGCCCGTAGCGTCGGCACGGGCGGTGCGCCCAATGCGGTGGACGTAGTCTTCCGGGTCGGCGGGCACGTCGAAATTGATGACGACCTCGATGCCCTTGATATCGATGCCCCGTGAGAGCACGTCGGTGGCGACGAGGATGGGCAGCGATGCGTTTTTGAACGTCTGCAAGGTGTCTTCCCGCTGTTTTTGCTCCAGGTCGGAATGGATGTCGGCGGCTTTGAAGCCCTTGTTTTTCAGGTGGTTGGCCAGGTCCTTCACCGCCCGTTTGGTGCCTGCGAAAATGAGTATCCGCTGGTCTTTTTCTTTTTGGTTGCGGAGGATGTGCTCGATGAGCCTGTTTTTCTTCTCGTCCTCCACGTGGTACACGCCCTGCATGATGCCCTCGGCAGGCTTGGAGATGGCGATGCTGATTTCCAACGGTTTGCGGAGCAGGCTCTGCGAAAATTTGCGGATTTCATTCGGCATCGTTGCTGAAAACAACATGGTTTGCCGCTCCCTCGGTATCTGGTTGACGATGGTCATGATGTCCTGGATGAAGCCCATGTCGAGCATCCGGTCGGCCTCGTCGAGCACGAGGTGGCGCACGGTTTTCAGGTTCACGTAACCCATCTGGAGGTGCGCCAGGAAGCGCCCCGGCGTTGCCACCACCACGTCCACGCCTTTTTTCAGGGCACGCATTTCCATTTCCATGGAGTGGCCGTCGCGCCCGCCGTAAATTGCCACGGAACTGACCGGGGTGAAGTACGAGAACCCTTCCAACTGCTGGTCCACTTGCATGGCAAGCTCCCGGGTGGGTTCCAGGATGACGGTGTCGATACCTTCGATGGGTTCAAGCGTCAGGCGGTTGAGGATGGGGAGCAAAAAAGCGGCAGTTTTGCCGGTGCCGGTTTGTGCGCAGGCCAGTACATCCTGGCCTTGCATGATGGCCGGGATGGTTAGTTCCTGCACGGGCGTGGCACTTTCATAACCCATAGCGTCCAGTCCTTCCATCAGCGTTGGCGCTAAACCAAATTCATCAAACCTCAATGTTTATCAATTTTGATTTTAAAAATCCTGTCAAGAATCCCCCGTTCGGTAAAGCAACAGGGAAGTGAAAAGGCGGGAATTTTCAATTTTATTTAAAAATGGTGCTTCTAAAAGCAACTTACACCTTTCATAACAGCTTGAAATTCTGAAAGTTCGCTCTTGTAAAAGCGGCACAAGATTCAAATTTTTAAGTCAAAAATTCAAGTCTTTCGCCCGGCTGTCTTTTCGGTTGCGCTGTTAGAACGGAATATCCTCGTCGGCATCGTTCATTTTTGAGGGCACGGTCATTACCTTCGACGGCGCAAAAGGTGCGGCGAAGGGGTCGTTGCTCGGGAAGCTGTCGAAGTTCACGTCTTCGAGTTCGCTAAACTTGGCAAACTGGTCGGTGAAGCGCAGTTTAACGGTGCCGAGCGCGCCGTTCCGGTGTTTGGCGATGATGATTTCGGCCACGCCCTTGAGCGATTGCCCGGTTTCATCTTCCGTAATCTGATAGTATTCGGGCCGGTAGATGAAGGTCACGATGTCGCTATCCTGCTCAATGGCGCCGCTCTCGCGCAAATCCGACAACTGTGGCCGCTTGGTTCCCCCTCTCGTTTCCACCGCCCGGCTCAATTGCGACAGGGCAATCACCGGTACGTTCAGTTCCTTGGCCATCGCCTTGAGCGCCCGCGAGATGGAGCTGATTTCCTGCTCCCGGTTGCCGTTCCGGTTGTTCTCCATGCCGCCGCTCATCAGTTGCAGGTAGTCGATGACGACCATCTGGATGTCGTGCTGCATTTTCAGGCGTCGGCACTTGGCCCGCAGCTCGAAGATGTTGATGGCGGGGGTGTCGTCGATGTAAATCGGGGCCTCGCTCAGGCGCTCGATGGTGGTGTGCAGTTGCTGCCACTCGTATTCCTCCATCTTGCCATTGCGGAGTTTGCTCCCTGCAATTTCGGCTTCCATCGAAATGAGGCGCTGAACCAATTGTGTGCTCGACATTTCGAGGGAAAAAAGGGCCACGCCCTTGCCAAAGTCCATCGCTGCGTTGCGGGCGAGGGCCAGCACGTAGGAAGTTTTGCCCATGCCCGGCCTGGCCGCCACCACGATGAGGTCGGAGGGTTGCCAGCCGCTGGTGATGCGGTCGAGGGCAGTGAAACCAGTGGGTACGCCAGTGAGTCCGTCTTTTTTATTCTTGAGTTCTTCGAGGATTTTCAGCGTCTTGCTGGCCAGTTCGCCCATGCTCTCGTACTGGCGGCTGAGGTTGTTCTGGGTGACGTTGAACAGGCCCTTCTCGGCATCGTCGAGCAGGGTGAACACGTCGGTGGTGTCTTCGTAGGCATCCCGGATGATTTGGGTGGAGACCTTGATGAGTTCCCGCTGGATGTGCTTCTGCGCCACGATACGGGCGTGGTATTCGATGTTGGCGCTGGAACCGACGCGGTTGGTCATTTCCACGAGGTAGTACCCGCCGCCAGAGGTTTCGAGGTCGCCGGATTTCTTGAGTTCTTCGGTGACGGTGAGCAGGTCAACGGGGTGCGATTTTTCAAAAAGCCGCAGGATGGCCCGGTAAATCAACTGGTGGGCATCGGAGTAAAAACTCTCCGGGCGCAGGATGTCGAGGATGATGGGCAGGGCGTCCTTGTCGAGCATGAGGGCACCGAGCACCGCTTCTTCGAGCGGCAGGGCCTGCGGTTGCACCTTCCCGAAAACGTAGTCCGAAAGCTCGCCTTCCTGCTTGCGGAGCTTGGATTTCATGTCCGTAATTTTCTTTGCAGGGTTGTTGTCAGCCATTTTAATTTGTGTTTCCAGGCAATTCGCTCATGTATGGGCAGGGTGTCGATATTTCCACAAAGTTACTAAGAAAAAACCCATCGGTGGCCTGCCTGTTTTCCGCCAGTGGTGTAGAAAAATGTTGGCGGGTGTGGATATTCCACTTCCGGCTACCGAAGCCTGTCATTTTTTATTGGCCGAAATTTGAAAATGGAAATTTAACCCGCTGATTTTTAGGGATTTAAAATTCAGCAGCGAAATTTATTTGGCAGTCAGCAAACCCTGGTTTTACAACCTTCAGCCTGTTGGTAAATTGTTTGGCAACAGGTTCAAAAGGATTTTGGCCTCTTTTTTAGAACTTATTTTGTGCTAACTTGGCCGCTGCTTTGAGAAAAATCAGTACGCCGAAGTGCTATTCGCCGGGATTTTCCTCACCCTGATACCCTTGCAAATTTTATGGACTTAGCCCGTTTTATTGACCATACGATTCTGAAGCCCGACTGTGCCCTGGCCGACATCAAAAAACTTTGCGAAGAGGCCGACTTGTATGGTTTTGCCACCGTCTGCGTACCGCCCTATTTTGTGAAAGACGCCACGAAAGCACTGGAAAACCGTATCCCAAAAATTTCGACGGTCGTCGGCTTCCCGTTCGGTTACTCGGCCACCCCGGCGAAGGTGGAAGAAATCAAAAAAGCCATCGACGAGGGCGCAACCGAATTGGACGCTGTGCTCAACATCTGTGCGATAAAAAGCAAGCAGTGGAATTACGTCCGCAACGAGTTTGAGTCGCTCTCCACTGCCAGCCACATGCGGGGAAAAGTCATCAAAATCATCTTTGAAACGGGCCTGCTGACGGAGGCCGAAATTTTAAAATTGTGCGAATTCGCTGCCGAAGCGCAGGTCGATTTTGTCAAAACGTCCACCGGCTTCAACGGACCGGGGGCGACAGTGGGGGTGGTCGGTTTGCTCCGCAAAAAACTCCCGGCCAGCATCAAAATCAAAGCCTCCGGTGGCATCCGTGACCGCCAGTTTGCCGAAGAACTCATCGCTTCCGGAGCCGAACGAATCGGTACTTCGTCCGGCGTAAAAATTGTAAATGGTTGATTTTCAATAAAATAAAACACCATGAAAAAAATTATCCTTCCCGTTTTCCTGCTGATAGCTTCATTTTCCACCGTCATGGCCCAGGGCCAGGTGAACGAAAAACTGGACCCCAACGTGGCGGCCCTGATGAAGCGGTTCGTCGAAACCAACAAGTCCACCAAAACCATCAACGGGTGGCGGATCCAGATTTTGGCCACCACCGACCGCCAGCGCATGGAGGATGCGCTCAGGCAATTTGGGTCGCTGTACCCCAACATCCCGGCTGATTGGGTTCACAACAAACCTTACTACAAACTGCGGGCGGGAGCCTACGTCTCCAAGCGTGATGCGTTGGCTACGTTGTACGTGCTGAAAAACGACTACCCCACTGCCTACCCCATTCAGGACAGCGAAATCAAACCGGAAGAATTGATTAAACAATGAGCAAATCAACGGATGGTTGAAACAACGCCCCATCACTCCATCTTTCTCCCATTTTACGATGCAACAACTCGAACAAATCATCAACTCGGCATGGGAAGACCGTTCCATGCTCACGGACAAGCCGGTGCAGGAGGCCATCCGGCACCTCATTTCGCTGTTGGACAACGGCAAAGTCAGGGTCGCAGAACCCACTGCTGATGGCAATTGGAAGGTGAACGACTGGGTGAAAAAAGCGGTCATCCTCTACTTCCCCATCCAAAAAATGGAGACTATCGAGGCCCCGCCTTTCGAGTTTCACGATAAAATTCCGTTGAAAAAAAACTTCGCCAGCCAGGGTGTGCGGGTGGTACCACATGCCATTGCCCGGTATGGCAGCTTCCTTGAACCCGGCGTTATTTTGATGCCGAGCTACGTCAACATCGGCGCTTACGTCGGCGGCGGCACGATGGTGGACACCTGGGCGACGGTCGGCTCCTGCGCCCAGATCGGCAAGAGGTGCCACATCTCGGGCGGCGCGGGTATAGGCGGGGTGCTGGAGCCGATC
>JACRAN010000198.1 GCA_016234735.1 Bacteroidota bacterium
ATCCCGGCCATGCCGGCAATGACCTGCATGGCTTTGGCGAAACCATTTGCCCGGAAAAAAATCCACGCCAGGTTGGTGAAAAAATACACGAGGGCAATGTTGATGCCCACTTGCACCGCTTTCGGGAGGCGCAGCCCCCGCATCAGGGAGCCGAAGGGTTTGCCCAACTGCCGCTGCACGATGAGGTACAGCCCGTGCAGGAATCCCCAGAACACGAACGTCCAACTGGCACCGTGCCAGAGGCCGCCAAGCAGCATCGTCAGCATGTTGTTTTTGTAAGTGCTCAATTTGCCGTGGCGGTTGCCGCCAAGGGGAATGTAGAGGTAGTCGCGCAGCCAACTGGAAAGCGAGATGTGCCACCTCGACCAGAATTCGCTGAAATTTTGGCTGAAATACGGCGTACGGAAGTTTTCGTTGAAACCAAAACCAAGGATGCGGGCAAACCCGATGGCAATGTCGGAGTAGCCTGAAAAGTCGCAATAAATCTGGAAGGAATAGAAGAAAACCGCAATCCAAAGGTTGATGGAAGTGAACGCCATCGGCTCCGCAAAGCACTGTTCAACGAACGGTGCGAGGCTGTCGGCTATCGCCACTTTTTTGAAAAAACCCCAGAGGATGCGGCCCGTGCCGGAAACCGCCCGGTCCCAATTCCAGTCGTGGTCTTTTTTAAACTGGGGCAAAAAATCGGCGGCCCGCACAATTGGCCCGGCCACCAACTGCGGCCAGAAGGCCACGAACGTGGCGTATTTCAGGAAACTTGGCTCGGCCTTCAGGTCACGCCGGTACACGTCGATGGTGTAGCTCATGCTCTGAAACGTGTAAAACGAGATGCCAACCGGCAGGATGATGTCAAGCGTACCGATGTCGGTCTCTAAGCCAAAACCTGCCAGCAGACTGCGGAAAGAGCCGATGAAAAAGTCGAAATATTTGAAAAAACCGAGGAAAGCGAGGTTCACCGTGCAGGAAATAACCATCATCCGGCGGCGCTTTTTCTCCTCATCCTCCCGGTCAATCAGCTTGCCGAGGTAAAAATCCACGAGGGTCGAGAGGAAAATCAGCCCCAAAAAACGCCAGTCCCACCATCCATAAAAAAAGTAACTCCCGACAAGGCTCCACGCAAGCCGTGCCTCTTTTTTCAGCAAAAAGTAGCCGGGCAGGAAAATGCCGATGAAACCGAGGAATGTGAGGCTGTTGAAAATCATTTCGCTGAATTGAGAATTGAAAATTGAAAATAGAGAATGTACTGTACGGCAGACCATTCTCCATTTTCAATTTTCAATTCTCCATTTTCAATTCTACTTTTAAAACTTCCGCCCATTTTAAATACGCTGCCCCGTTCAGGTGGACGCCGTCCTGGGTGTAGGCTGCATCCAAATTTCCGTCCAAATCCTGGAGGGCCTGGTACAAGTCGATGAAAATCAAACCTTTAGCTTTCGCCAACTGCCGGATGCCATCGTTGAGCAACCGAACGTCGTCATTGTCCACCGGCGTGGGGCTGACGAGGTTGTTCACGGGCAGCACGCTCTGGAGGTACAGCGTGGTGTGGGGGGATTTTGTCAAAATCGCCTCGACGAGGCGCTCGTACTTGGGGAGTACAATCGAAGGGGGGTAAAATGCCAGGTCGTTCACGCCGGCCATCAGGAAAATCTTCGATGGGCGGTTTTTCAGTACCTCGTCCAGCCTGGCACGAATACCGTCGCAGTGGTCGCCGGGGATGCCCCGGTTCAGGATGTTGGGGTTGCCGAACATCTCCGCCCATTCATTGCCGGCGGTGATGCTGTTCCCCAGGAACACAATGGCTCCTTCCTTGGGTGGTAACATTTCAAACAGGTTTTTGCGATGAAAATAGGTTTTCTCGATGCCCCGGCTGCTGATTTTTGACCAGAGGTTGCGCCAGCCGCCGTAGCGGTGGAGGGCGTAGCCAAAGGCAGCCAGAAGGAGGAGGTTGAGGAGGATGGAAGCGTAGAGGAGGTAGGGTTTCATTTTGCAAAATTTCATTTCAACACCTCCTCGATGCTCACGCTCCTCGAATGTTCCGTGTGCTTGAAGTGCTTGTTCGGGTTGCCCATTTTCAGCAAGCCCCGCACCTGCCGCAGGATGAACGAGGGCATGGCCAACACGGCGCTCCACACTTCCTTCGGTGCCCGGCTGAGGTGCAGCGTCCAAAAAATGGTCAGCACGAAAACCGACATGGCCGCCACCAGCATCAGCGACATCCAGGGCTGAAAAAACAACCCCAGCACTGCCAATCCCGTTGCCACAAACAGCATGATGAACATGGGCGGGGCAAGCGTGAGGAGGCCAAACAGCCATTGGTTCCAGCTAAAATTCAGCAGCCCCCGGCGCAGGATGCCCAATGAATTGGGGACGTTTTGAAAATAACTGAACAGCCAGCGGCTGCGCTGCGTCTCGACGGCATCGGCGCTGGTCACTTTCTCGTCAAAGCAAATGGCATCCCGGGCGTAGGCGATTTTGACGTTTTTGCGGAGCAAAAAATTCTGCAAAATCTTGTCCTCCTGGAGCATTTTTTTCCACTGGTGCTTGCCCTGCTCGATTTCCGGGCTGGCGAGGTACGCCCGGTAAAGTTCCGCCTCCACCGCCATGCCGCTGCCGGAAATCACCGCCGACGAACCGATGCGGTACGGTGCCACCCGGTCGATATAGTTTTTGTAAAACTCGCCAAGCGCATCGGCACGGGCCATCAGCGTGTCTAAGTTTTTGGCGGTGCGCTGCCCCTGAATGGCCACGCAGCCTGCGTTGGCGTAGCGATTGATTTCGGTCAAAAAATCGGGGTGTGCCAGGTTGTCCGCATCGAACACGGTGACGTAGTCGTGCGGCCTCACGAAGTTTTCAATGCCGTGGATGATGGATTTGGCTTTCAGGTTGAGCGGTGCTTCCGGGCGGAGCAGCGTCAGTTTTTCGTGTTCGATGTCCCAATTGGTGATGTCGCAATTATCGGCAACGAGGTAGATGTGGTGGTGCTGATGACGCTGTTTCAGGAGGGAATGGACCAGGCTCCTGGCAATGTCCACGTTCCGGTAGGCCGTGATGATGTTGCCAAAGTCGAAGTCTTTCGGATGCTTAGGTACGCTTATTTTTTCTTCGGTGAAAAGCGAAAAGAAGACGTTGAGCGTCGGTAAAACCAAAAAGAAAATCAGGATGCCTGATACCATGATGTAGAGAAAACCCAAAAATTCCATCGTGCTTGTTCAGTGTTTTGGCAAAAATAGGGTGTTTCTGAAACAGACCTCCCAGATTTTTTCCCGACAACTGTCGGGATGGAAGGTCTTGCGACAGAAAAAAAGTAAGGGGGGTAGAGACTGGGCTTTATTTTGACGGCCCGTCAATCAACTTCGACGAACGCGTTGAATTCAAAAAAAAAGGGGGTAGAGACTGGTCATATTTTTACAAAGTGGCGGGCAACTCAAAACACGGAACTCGCCACTCGAAACTGTTTAAAAGTAAGGGGGGTAGAGTCTGGTCGTATTTTTACAAAGCGGCGGGCAACTCAAAACACGGAACTCGCCACTCGAAACTGTTTAAAAGTAAGGGGGGTAGAGTCTGGTCGTATTTTTACAAAGCGGCGGGCAACTCAAAACACGGAACTCGCCACTCGAAAC
>JACRAN010000200.1 GCA_016234735.1 Bacteroidota bacterium
AAGCCCACCGCCAGCCCGACGTAAAGTTGCCGCTCCGTGTGCGCCTCGAGCAGCAACCGGGCGGTGCAGACGATCCCAGCCAACACAATCACGGCCATCATCACCAAATTGGTGCTGATTTCATAGGCTCCCAACCCACCGAGGTTGAGGGTGAAGGTGTCGAAATTGAAAAGAACGGCGTTGATGACGGCCATGCCCGCCAACCCGCCCATGCCCGCTGCGTGGGCGCTGATTTTGGTGAAATTGTTCAGGAAAAACGAGCCAAACAAGGCGATGGTAGCCCCCAGTACCGCAATCACGAACGGCTTGGGAATTTCCGGGTTGCTCTTGAAATTGATGAACATCCAGAGGTAAAAAACGCCGGTGAGGATGTACGGCCCGATGCGCTCGTGCCGGTCCCGTAGTTCCATCGATTCGACCATTTTCAGCGATTTCATCAAAAAAACGGCGAAAATCGGCATCAAAAAAGTGGACAGGAACACCAGCAACACCAATTTCCAATGGTCGGCAATCGTGTAAACGCCGAACTGGTAGGGGTTGACCACCAGCAGCAGCACGAGCATGTACGTCACGATGAGCAACGGGTGAAACAGGATGGAAATGATTTTTGCCGGGATGCGGAGCATGGGTTTCAATGAAAAAAGACATTGCGAAGCTAAACAAAAAAACCGTAAGCCATTGGTTTTAAATGACTTACGGTAGGTTGATTTTGTTTTGGTAGTCCCGACGGGAATCGAACCCATATCTAAAGTTTAGGAAACTTCCGTTCTATCCGTTGAACTACGGGACCTTGCGATTTCGGATTTCGGATTTCGGATTTCGGATTGGGCGCCAAAACCATCAGTTTTCAGGTTCCGGCGGGTCATCCGAAATCCGAAATCCCACATCCGAAATCGTTCCGGGCGGCAAATTTAAGCCGAAATCCGAATTTCCCAATTGCCCGATTCCGCTAATTTCAAATTAGCTGCCCCAACGCTGAACGCACCGACCCAACGTACCCGCCGCCGAACAGGTTCACATGCACCAGCAGGTAGTAAAGTTGGTACACAGGTAGCCGCTGCTCGAAGCCCGGTGCAAGCGGCCACGCCGCCTCGTAGCTGCGGTAAAACGGGCGCTCAAAGCCCCCGAACAAGCGGCTCATGGCCAGGTCCATTTCCCGGTGGGCGTAGCTCACGGCGGGGTCGATGAGCACGGGCTGCCCGGCAGTGCTGCACAGGAAGTTGCCGCTCCACAAATCGCCGTGGGTGAGGGCAGGCGGCTCGGCAGGGCACAGGTCGGGCAGCTTTTTGAAAAGTATTTCAAAATCCTGAAAATCAGCGCTTTGCAAGCGGTTCGATTGCTTTGCGAGGTCAAGCTGTGGCAGCAGCCGTTCGTGAATGTAGAACGATGCCCAGGTGTCATGCTGGCTGTTGGATTGGGGCAGGGAGCCGATGAAATTGTCGTGGCCGAGGCCGAATTTTTCGGCGGAGGAGCGGTGCAGGTGGGCCAGACCGGTACCGAATTTTTCCCAAAAAACGGGTGGCCGGAAGCCGGTCTCGATGAATTCGAGCAGGAGGAAAGCGCCCTGCGGCGTTTCACCGAAACCGAGGACGGCGGGCGTTCGCAGCGCCCCGGCGGAAGCCAGCAGCCCAAGTCCGGCAGCTTCCGTCCCGAACATCCGGCCAGCCTGCGGACCGGTGTTCGTTTTCAGGAAAAAACTGCCCGTCGGAGCCTCCAGCCGGAAGGCTTGGTTGATGTCGCCGCCGCTCACCGGCTGCACGGAGCGGATGTCCGTGCCGAGGATGTCGCGGCAGCGCAGCAGGATTTCGGCGGGAACTTGGGACGGCAGCATGGGCGGTTTTTGCCTCAAAAATGCAGCAACGGGTCAACATTTTTCAGGGAAAAAATCACTCGCCTTGCTCGGCTTGCCGCTCCCGCTCCATCTCCTCCATTTTCTTGCGCAGGCTCAACGGGCGCATGTCCGTCCAGACTTCCTTGATGTAATCCAAGCATTCCTGTTTCGGCCCGCTTTTGCCCACGTCGTTCCAGCCGAGCGGGTTTTCCCTATCGGCAGGCCAGATGCTGTACTGTTCTTCGTGGTTCACCACCACTTTGTAGATGGTGGTGTCTTCCCTGTCTTCCCATGCCATGATGCTGAAATTTTGATGGTGAAAGTTGATACTGTGGATTGTGTGAACGAAACTCGTCCACGCCAATCCACGACCCCCAAATTTAGCAAAAGTCGAAGATTTGGGAAAATGCCACCGATAACCCCATGCCTCAGCCGTTAATTGTCGGACGAGGAAACCACCAAAACTTTCGGACAGGTGGTTTCCAAAACGGTTCATTGGACAATGATTTTTTCAAAAAAACGCCTCGTGCCGCTCCAGACTTGCAAAGTGTAAACTCCCGCAGCCAAGCCACTGACATCCAATGCGTTAGTACCGCTGCCGACGGTCATCGAGCGAACGAGTTGCCCCGCCGGGGTGAACAGGCTCACCGTGATTTCCTCCTCTGTGTTTTCCGGCAAAAGCAAGGTCAGTCCGCCGTCGCTGACGGGGTTTGGGAAGGCCCTGAGATTTCCGAAATCTTGAAGATTTCGGAAATCTGCGCTCACCACTTTCGAGAACTCCTCCCCGCCGTCAAAATCCACTTGCCGCAAGCGGTAGTAGTTCATGCCGGGCAGTGGTTTTTCATCCAAAAAAGAATAGTCGTGGGCTGCGGTGGTCGTGCCGTTTCCTGCCACGAAACCCAGCATTTCCCAGGCTGCGCCATCGCTGCTGCGCTGCACCTCGAAGCCCTGGTTGTTGGTTTCGCTGGCGGTCGCCCATTCCAAGCGCACCATTTCGCCTTCGGCAAATGCCTGAAAGTCAACCAGTTCAACCGGCAGCACCAAGGCATTGAGCGTGACCTTCGTGCTGGTGTAGCTCACGGTAAAACTGATGCCCGACACGGGCGGGATGGTCACGCTGGCAAAAGTGCCCGTGCGGCTGCCGAAGGTCATGATGTCGAAGGTCTCGCCGCCGGTGGGGGTGAAGCTGCCCCAGTTCACCACGAGGCTGGCGCTGCTCAACGTGGCTGCGCCGGAAATGGCGAGCACGTCGTGCTGCGTGCCGGGCGTCGTGCCGTTGATTTCGCAGTGATAGGCTGCGGCAGTGAGGTCGTAATCATGCGAAACAGTCAGTGTGCCGGGGCTGGTGCCGGGTCGGAGGGTGGCTCCGGCAGGCGTGTAAAGCTGCCCAGTGTTGTTGATGGTACCGCTGCCTTTGAGCGCACACTCGATGTGCAGGGCTTTGCCGGCGGCAATGTTCAGCGTGCCGTCCACTTGGAAGGAGGAATTCCCGTGGAAAAAGGTCAGGAAGCCGTTCTGGTTGAAAATATTGGAATTGGTGATGTTCAATTGGAAGTGCGATGTGAAGTTGCCATTGGTGTTGATGGTGCCGGTGTTGGTCAAAATGGTGTAGCCTGAGCCGGGGGTGATATTTGCAAAACTACCGTTTAAAGTTAAGGTGCCCGAATTGACGATGGCATTGACAAAGTTGCTAAAAAAGTCGAGTTGGTCCACGAACGTGCAAGTGCCTGTGTTCGTGAAGGTGTAGAACTGACCAAGGGTAAACCCGTTGTTCGTAATCGTTCCGTTGTTCAGAAAGTTGGCGCCAAGCTGTATCCTGCCGCCGGTCGTAGATACAAAGGCGCCATCATTGACCGTCGGGCCTCTAAAAAAGGCGGATGCGTTCTCGATGGAAAATATGGCACCGGCGTAGTTGTTCACCGTGCCGTTGGTTGCCCAAAACGTACTGTGAATCGTCAGCGTGCCGTAATTGTGGATGGCAGAACCGTTCTCGCCGGCGATGTTTAACACGCCCGTCTGGTGGCGCAAGTCGGGCGCATGGTTGTTCAGCACGCCGTACAAAAGCAGCGTGCCATTGTTGCAGGCAATCGCCCCCCGGTGCGTCAGCGTGGAGCCGCCCGACACTTGCACGGTGCAGTTGACAATGTGGAAAGTGCCGCCGGTTTTGTTTTCAAAAATGCCGCCGCCAGAGATGGTTGAGTTGGCCGAAAAAATCAGCAAGCCGCTGTTGTTGTTGAAAACGCTCGTTGCGCCCGCCACCGTGATTGCCTGCCCGGTGAGGTCGTCCGCATTCTGAAAAGTCCCGCCGTTGACGGTCAAAGTGCCGCTGCCGCTCAAATCACCGTTGTTGAAGACCTCTCCGCCCGTTTGCAGCAGCGTGCCATTGTTCACGATGCCGCCGGAGTTGGTGAGGGTGCCTGCGCTCGTCAGCGTCCGACCGGAAGCGATGGTAAACGGCTGGCTGGCCGTGAGTTGCCCGCCGCTGTTGTTGTTCAATGTGCCGCTGTCGTAGGTGAAATTTTGGCTGAAGTCCAAAACTCCGCCGCTGTTGTTGTTCAAGGTTCCGCCGGTGAGGGCGAGCGTCAATTGGCTGCTGTGCGTCAGGTTTCCCGTGTTGTTCAACGTGCCGCCCTCGATGCTGAAAGTGCCCGTGCCGGAGGTGGAGCCGACCGTCCCGGCGTTGTTGAAGACCACGCCCGAACCCAGCGCGAATGCCGCCCCGTCGTTCACCCGGAAAGCTCCGCCGCTGCTGACGCTGAGGGTTGCCCCGCTCGCGGGGGCAAGCGTTCCCGCATTCAGGTCCAAAATACCCGACACGTTTGTTGCCGAAGCGCCACCGAGCGTGAAACTGTTGGCTGCCCCGATGGTCATTGTACCGCCCAGGGTCAAGGTTCCCAGGTTGTTCAAAACGCTGGTGTTGATGATGGTCAGGCTTTTCCCGGTGGGAATGACCAGCGTACCGCCCGCTTCCACGTTGACGACCTGGATGCCGAAAAGGAAGTCTTCGTCGAGGGTCAGCGTGGCAGCATTTTGCACGTTGATGGTGCCCTGCGGGAAATCGAGGTCAATGACCGTGCCGCCGCCGCTCAGGCTCACCGTCATGTTTGCACTGAGGTTGACGGTGGCTTGGTTGATGCCTAGCAAGCCGTTGTTCGGCGAGAAAATGCCGCCGAGGTTCAGCACCGCCGCCGCCCCGGTCATTTGCAGCAGGGCATTCAGGTTCAGGGTGCCGCCGGTGTTGTTGCTCAAGTTGCCGTTGTTCATGGTCAGGGTGGCGTTGAGGTTCAACGTGCCGCCCGTGTTGTTGGACAAGGTGCCGTTGACAGTCAGGGCGGCGTTGCTGTTCAGGGTTCCGGCATTGGCGATTGCGCCGCCCGTTGTCGTGAGGGCATTTTGGATGGTCAATGTCCCGCCTGCGAGGTTGTTCAGGTTTCCGGCGGAAAGCGCCAGCGTCGTGGCGGTGTTGGAGAGTGTGCCGGAGTTGTTCAGCGTTCCGTCCGCCACCGACAAAGTGCCGTTGCCGGACAGGCTGCCCGATGCCTGGTTCAACGTGGAACCCGTCGAAAGGGTCAGCGTCTGCCCGTTCAGGTTGAGGTTTGCCCCGGTGTTGTTGTTGAAAGTGCCTACCGTGAAACTGGCATTCGTCGAGAGCTTGAAAAGCCCACCGCTTACGTTGTTGAACGTGCCGTTGAGCTGCACGGTGAGCGCCGGTGCCCCGCCATGCTCGATGGTTCCGGCGTTGTTGACGGTGCCGCCCGATTGGATGTTCAAGGTGCCCGTTTGCCCCATCGCTACGCCGACGGAACCCGTGTTGGTAAGCACGGCATTGACGGGCACAATCAGGCTGGCGGCATTGTGCAGGTTCAGTGTGGCAGCGTTGGAAAGGGCAAATCCGCCGGGCATTGTCAAGCCGGTCAGCAAGTCCACGGTGCCGCCAGTATTGTTGTTGAGCGCCCCGCTGTTGAGGTTCAACGTAAGGACGGCGCTGTTGTGCGCAAGGCTCCCGGTGTTGTTGAAGGTGCCGCCATCGAATTGGAAAATGCCTGTGCCGGAGGTGGCAGCGACCGTCCCGGCGTTGTTGAAAATCACGCCTGAAGTGAGGTAAAAATACGAGCCGTCGTTCACCCGGAACGCCCCGCCGTTGCCGACGGCGATGATGCAAGCGCCCGCCGGGGACACGGTATTGCTGGAATTGATGCTGAAAATGCCGTTTACGTTGAGGGTGCCCCCGTTGAGGAAAAACGAACTGTTGTTTACGTTGAAAGTAGCGCCGGGGTGGACGGTCAACGTGCCGCTGTTATGGCTGACATTGCCGGAGCTGAGATTGAAATTGTGGTAAAAGTGCAGTGTCCCGCTGTTGGTGAAAGAGGAAGTGGACGGCTTTTCAATGACCATCCCGGCGCTGCCGAGGGTACCGCTGTTGATGCTGTTGCCGCCGAAACTAAGGGTTCCGTTCCCAGTGACGGTGCCGCTGTTGTCGAGCATGGCGTTGCTCACCACGGCGTTGACGTTCATCTGCCCGGCATTGCTGATGGCTCCTCCGCAGAAGAAATCGGCGTTGAAAGTGAGCGTACCTGCTCCCGTATTGTTGATGCTACCACCGCCGGGCATGGAAAAGGTAAGCCCGCCCGCCCCGGCGTGGACGATGGAGCCGTTGTTGATTAAAATTCCCTGCGTAAAGTTGAGTGTGCCGCCCGTGGCGGTGAGGCTGCCGTTGATTTCAAGCCCGCCGCCGCTGCTGAAATTGACGGTGTTGTTTTCAAGGTTGCAGTCGCCGTTGATGGTGACGGAGCTGAAGCCAATGTTCAAACCGGGGTAGCCGGGCGACCATTTCGAGGCATCGTCCCAGTCGCCGGGACCGGTGAAGGTCCAGGGCTGTGCGTTTGCCGTGAGGCAAAAAGAGAAAATGAAGGCGAAAAGGAGGAGTGCGGTGTTGCGGAAAAGTACGTCCATGAAAAAAATTTTAGGGGCAAATCTGCGGGTTTCCTTTGCCGGAGGCAAGAAATGGGGATGGACAACGCATGGACAAATAGCAACCGCCTTTCATTTTCAGGCGTGAAACTTTCGAAAAATCTTGCGTTTATTTGTTGGATGAAATGGAAAACCCATCTATTGCTATCGTTATTCCTCGCACTCGAAGCAAGTGCCCAAACCGCTGCGATAGACTCCCTCAAAACAGTTGCCCAGGCCGCCGTTCGGCAAAACGACCGCCGTGCCGAAGCCGTCGCCCTACGCCAACTGGCGAGGGAACAGGCCGACATGGGCAATGCCATCGAAGCGCTGCACAATGCCCAGCGGGCGCTCCAAATCTTCGAGTCTTTGGGAGAAAAGTCAGAGGTTTTCAACACCTACAACTCGCTGCTCGCCGTGTACCAGCAGTTGCACGATGGGCAGCAAATCATCGAAATCGCTACCAAAGGCATCGAGTACTCCAGAGGAACAGCCGATACCTCCCTGTTGATTGTCATGACAACGGCACTCGGCATTGGCTACGACGAAACCAACCAGGACGAAAAAGCAGTCGCTTGCTACCTGGAGTGCATCGCACTGGAAGAAGCAATCGGGAAGTCTTCCGCACTGAGCCACGGCAACGTCAGCAGCAGTTTTTCCTCCCTCGGAAAATTTGACGAAGCCATCCGCCACGCCCGGCTTGCCTACGAAATCGCCCTCCCGAATCAAGATACCATGGCGATGGTGCTCGGCAAGTTGAACGAGTCCTACGCACTCGCCCTCAGCGGGCGGGGAAATGAAGCCCTTGATGCTACGGGTCAAACCGAAGCCTTGGCTGCCTCGCTCCATATTTCCAGCCTCGACCGGGACATCGTTTACCTGAAATCGCTCGGATTCGCAGGAAAAAAGGATTTTGAGAAAGCCTACCGCTACCATTTGCAATATTTCCAAATGGACAGTACCCTTTCCTCGGCAGAGCGAAACGCCCATTTCGCCGAACTCGAAGCCGTCTATCAGACCAAAAGAAAAGAGGTGGAAAATGCCCAATTGAGCGCCGACATAGCCCGTCAGCGGACGTGGCTCGCAGCCATCACAGGGGCAGTGTTGCTGTTGGGTGCGGCAGTTTGGTTTCAACGTAAACGCCTGAAAATCAATGCCAAACTGCTTGAAACCGAAAAAACCCTTGCCAAAACCGAACGGCTGCGGGCTTTGGAGGAAATTCAATTTTTCCAGCGGGAACTCGACGATTACACGCAGTTGCTCATCGAAAAAAACCAGGCAATCGAGGCGCTTAAAGCCGGATTGGAGACCGCCGCTCTTTCGGAAAACGCAGCTTCCGAAAAGGAAGACCTTCAAGCCCAACTCATGCAGGCAACCATCCTGACGGAGGCCGACTGGCGCAATTTCCGCCAGAAATTCGAGCGGGTACACGGCGGTTTTTTTGAAAAAATGGGGCAGGAAGTCCCCGATGCCACCGAAGCCGAACAACGCCTCGCCGTACTGACCAAGCTCGAACTGTCCAACCCCGAAATAGCCGCCATGCTCGGCATCTCGCCCGAAAGCGTGTCGAAGACCCGCTACCGCCTGCGCAAAAAACTGGGCGAACGGGACTTAGGTGCGGTGCTGCGGGAGATTTGAGGGTTGTACTGCCGGGCAGCTTGGGATTAATGTCGCTCCACGATTTTTTTTTAAAAAACGCCCCTCGCCATCCCACACCTGCAAGGTGAAAAATCCCTGCCGCTAATCCGCTGACATCCAATGAATTAGCGAGACGATACCGACTGTCGCCGAGCGCACAAGTTGCTCCCCCGGGCCGAACAGGCCCGCCACGATTTCTCCTTTCATGTTTCAGGCAGAAGCAAGGTCAACTCGCCGTCCGCCAGAGGCGGATGGGGGAAGCACTGAGTTTATCCCGCTCATCCCCTCGACGGGAAAACCCCCTCCATGCAGATGATGTAGTTCAGCCCCAGATACGGCTGCCGGATGTCGAAAGGCTGGCTGCCACCAACGGTGCCAATCATGCCTGGCGCCATGTTGGTGTTGGCTGTTTCGTCGTAGAAACCGTTGTCGGAGGCGCTGGCACCGAGGTAATTGCCGCTGGGATGGTCGCCGCCTGCGAATTGGTTGCTGGCCATCACCGGATGCGAGTGCATCGGCATGTTGGCAATGGTAAGGGCGGTCGATTCCGAGCCGCCCGTTTCGCCCAACTGAAGGTCGGAAAGCCCGGGGCCTTGGCCCGTACCGGCAGGCACCCTGCCCCGCAGGTCGGGCAGTGCGAAGGTGGTCTGTCCGTCGCCGCCGTAGGTGGTGCCGAGGATGGAAAACAAGGCGGTGTTTTGGGCGATAGAGAGCAATTGCCCGTTGCAAAATGCCCATCCACGGGGTGCGAAGTTGCCCGCGAAGAGTACCACTGAACCGATAAATGATTCGTACATAGTTGATTGTTTTGAATGGTGAATGAATGTGAATGTATTTGTCAGGCAAGCCGCACGTCCACTGCGTTCATGCCCTTTTTTCCTCTGGCAGTTTCATAGGTGACGATGTCACCTTCTCTGATTTGGTCAACCAGCCCTGAAACATGAACGAAGATTTCCTGACCTGAAGCTGAATCTATGATGAAGCCGAAGCCTTTAGCTTCGTTGAACATCTTGACTGTTCCTTTGTACATTTTGATAGGATTTAGGTTCAATGGCCGCCATTCAATCCGCCGGTGCTGACAGGTACGCTTTCCTGCGTGGGCGGTGCTTTGACTTCGCCTTTGATGGTCAGCGTATGGGTGTCAGGTGTCTCGTTGGTTGTCAGCGTCACCGTTTTGTTGAAATTGCCCACCCGCTGCGTGTCGTACCGCACGTCAATATTGGCGCTTTCGCCCGGCATGATGGGTTCTTGCGGATAAGTCGGCACGGTGCAGCCGCAGGAGCCTTTGGCGGTTTTGATGATGAGTGGCTCGTTGCCCGTGTTGGTGAACTTGAAGTGGCGGACGGGGTCAGCGCCTTTTTCAATCTTGCCGTAGTCAATGGTGGTGACCTCAAAGGTCATTACGGGGCCTTGCGCCTGTGCAGTGACGGCAACGAAAGCGAGGAAGCTGAGGCTGAAAAAAAACTGTTTCATTGTTAAAGGATTTAGAAGTGAAGATTTTTTTAAGACGGGGCAAATATGAGGCATACTAACCCACATGAGCGTCGCAACTTACCTATACGAGCGTATCAGCAGTGAAAAAAGAACGGAGATTGGGGCAAGTTGCTAAACAATTTCACTCCGCTCCCGCCACAACCTCGCTTCCACCGCACCTGCCATTGCCTCCGGTTGCAACTGCCCACCGAGGAAATCATTGACCCGCATGGCCGCCAAAAATGGGCTTTCCACCGCTTCGGAATACGGCTGGTAAAATACTTCAACATTCGGTTTTTCCTGCGCCCAGGCTTTCACTTTTTCCAAAGTCTGTTCGTAAGATTTCACCAAATGCAACGGCAGCGTGTCCTCCCGGACAGCTTTGCCCCGAAGGGGTGAACCTTTTCGGGCGAGCATTTTTTGCTGCGAGCGCACCACTTCCAGCACGTCACGCTCCATGAAAATGACTTTGTAGCGCCAGTTCACCGGCAGGTGCGGCAGCAGGTGGGCGATGACTTTCACCGCCTTGCCGCTGGCTTGTGGCAGCCAGCTTTTGTTTTTTGCCAGATTTTTGACCGCCTCGTGTTCGTAGTAGCCGCGCAGGTTGCTCTCGTCCGCCTGCCGCTCCCGGTCAGTGAAAACCGCCATGCCGCCCGCTTCCAGCATTTGCATCATCATCGAAGTGCCGCTGCGCGGCAAGCCGCTCACCACGACGATTTCACCCCGGATGTTTTTTTCAAAATCCAGCCGGTACTTGTTGGCCTTGCCGGGCTGCTCCAGAAATTGCGAATAAATCGAAATAAGCCGCTCCCGCGCTATGTTCATGCCGGGCGCGAGGCGAAGGCACACGTCGAAAGCATTGGCAGCGTCTTCGTAGCGCTGCATCGCCAGCAGCGTTTCGCCGAGGTAAAAATGGGCGGCGGGCTGGTAGTACATCAGCCCGATTGCCTGCAAAAACGCCGCAGCCGCTTCTTCGTGGCGCGTCATGCGGTAGCGGCAGACGCCAAGGGCATACCATGCGCCGACTTCTTCCGGGTCTTGCAAAATGGCAGCTTCGAGGACAGCTTCCGCTTCCGCCAACTTGTTCATTTGCAGGTAGGCATTGGCGACGCGCTGACGCAGGTGGGGCTGCCCGCCCGCTTCCTTTTCCACTTTTTGAAACAGCGCCAGCGCCTTGAGCGGGCGCTCCTCTGCCAGCAGCAGTGTGCCTTCCAGCACGTCCAATTGCGGGTTTTCCCGGTCGAATGTATCCCGGATGTGGTTGACAACCTGCCTCGCTTTTTTGAATTTTCCGACGTTTTGGCAAGCATTCGCCAAGTACGTTGCGAAGCGCAGAACGGACGGGTTCTCGCCGTGAAGTTTTTCCAAAAGCCGGATGCCTTCGTCCCACTGCTGTCCGTCGAGGTAAGCACGGGCGAGGTTAAAGTTGTTTTCGTCCAGCGTTTCCTTCACGGCTTTCCCCAGGTCGCCGCCGGGGTCGGCGATGTAGCCGAGGTCAATGAGCTGCTGCAATTCCGCTTGCATGTCCTCATCGCTCTGTTCGATACTCGAAATCCGACATCCGAAATCCGACATCCGAAATCCTTCCATGTTTTCCCAACTTTGGATGGTCTGGATTTCCGGCTCGCTTTCAAACGCCTGCACGAGCACCTTGCCGTCCATGTCCTCTGCCACGGGCAACCCGAACAAGGTGAGCAGCGTCGGCATCACGTCGAGCAGGCTGGCACCGAACAGCAGCTCGTCTTTTTTGATGCCGGGACCTTGCATCGCAATGATGCCGAACGGGCTGTGCTCGATGGCGGGTCCCGCAGGTTCCTTCGGGATGGATTTCGGGCGGTTGTGGTCGGGGTGGAAGCCGTGGTCGCTGATGAGCATGACCGTCGTGTCGTCGCCTGCCAGTTGGAGCAGGCGGGCGAGCATCATGTCGTGGAACCGGTACCCGCTCGCCACCACGTCCTTGTACAATTCAAAATCCTGCATGGAAACATGTTCCCGGCGTGGCGGGTGATATTTCATGAAACCATGGCAGAAGTGGTCGATGGCGTCATAATAAACGGCCATGAAATCCCATTCCTCATTTTCCAAAATATAGGTGGCTGCGCTGTGAATGGTGGAACAGTCGGCGATAACTTTGGCGATGGAGGTCAGCCGCCGGTCTTTTTTTTGGTCGATTTTTTCAAAACCCGGCACGAACGGCTGGATGTGGTTGCCCGTCAGTTCGTGCGGATGCACCCTGAGTTTTGCAAAAAAATCCGCCTTTTCGGCGGGATGCACGGTGCCTTTCACCAAGTTCCAGGGCTGACCGGGGCGCATTTCGGCTCGCTGGTAAAAATTGGAAATCATGTTGCCGTTGACCGGCTCGGCGGGGTGCGAGGGCCACCAGCCGACGACGTGGGTTTTCAACCCGTGCTGCGTCAGGATGTTCCAGATTGCCTTGCATTTGCGGCTGGTGTTGTAAATTGGGCGGATGCCCTTGCCGCTTGGGTCGGGTTCGGTGAAGCCGTGGATGCCGTGCTTGTAGGGCCGCTTGCCGGTGGCGATGCTCGTCCAGAGCATGGGCGAGAGGGGCGGGTCGAGGGTTGCCATTTTGCCCTTCACGCCACCTTCGACGAGGCTTTGCAAGGCAGGCATCAGCCCCTCGTCCATGAGCGGGTTGATGACTTTCCAGTCGGCGGCGTCCCAGCCAATGAGGAGGACTTTGGACATGATATTGGAATTAGGAGATTGGAAATTGGGGAAATTGGAAATCAGGCGGTTGGAAATGGAATTGGGGTTGTCTTTTGAGCCTTGTTAGTGATTATACGCCGCTTCTCCCGCCAGAGCATCAGCCCGGCGTAGCCAAGGGCGAGCAAGCCCAACGAGCCGCCTTCGGGGATGTCGTATGCCTCGCCCCTTTCGGTTTTGAGCGAGGCGGAGGCAGTATTTTCAGGTTGCTTTTTCATGTAGGTTCGATATTGAGAAATTTGAAATTCAGCGACAATAATTTCTAATTTCTCAATATCCAATTTCTAATCTTCGACCACCAGCTTGCGGTAAATCCGCTCCGTGCCGTTGTTCATTTTTACAAAATACACCCCGCCCGGCAGCCCGGAAAAGTCGAACGACAGCTCATTGCCGCCCTCAACAACCGAACGCCGTTCCCGGCGCAATTCCTTCCCGGCAGCATCGTACACCGCCGCCTGCCACTCGCCGCTTTCCTTCACTGTAAAATCGAGGCGCACCTGTCCTGCGTCCGCGGGGTTCGGGTAAAACTCGCCCGCCGCAGCGCCCTTGCCGCCGACCGTGACCGTGACCACAGGGCTGAAATCGAACTGCCCGTCGTAGTCCACCTGGCGCAGGCGGTAGTAGTAGGTTTTCCCTTCTCGGAGGTTTTTGTCGTCGTAGAAATATTCCTGGAAGTCGGTGGTCGTGCCATTGCCTTCCACCCAGGCGAGGGAGCGGAAGCTCGTGCCGTCTTCGCTGCGCTGGATGTCGAAACCGGCGTTGTTTTGCTCCGATGCGGTCTGCCAGCGAAGCTGCACGTCCTGCACTCGCAACGATGCGGTGAAATTGGTCAATTCAATGGGCAAGGGCATTTCACCAGCGGTGATGCCCACGCCGGCGGTGCTTTCATACGCCCAGTCGTGGATGACGATGTGGTTGACAGAATAGAAAGTAATTCTAACCCAGGCGTAGTGCGTCCCACTTCCTATCGCTCCCCTCACACCCAGAAACTTAGTTTGCCCAAAGAGGCCATCCCAATGCGCAAAAGGTGCGTTGATGGGCTGTCCGTCCGCCATGAGGTTTCTACTACCAACTTCATTCCATATACCTGTAGCATTGAAGGAGAAACCGGCATTTCGAGCAAAAGGAAGCACGTAGGCACCAGTAAAACTAGTATCTCCATTAAATCCATCTACATTAAAACCATTACCTGTATAGTTCCCGTCATTCACGTTCAAATTTCCAAATGTCGTAAAGGAAAACCTGACATCATTGCCTCCGGCATTATTAATATCAATGTTCCGAACGGGAAACGTGGCATTCAGTGTAATATCCTCCGGGTTTGTATAAATAACCGCCCCTTCCGCAGGCGAAATGCCCGCCAAAAAAGCAGCACCTAACGGTAACATCACAGATGAGGCGGCAACAGGTTTCAGCAGTGCTTTTGATTGTTTGGCGTAGGTGTGGAGCAGCCGTTCCAGCGAAGCGTCGCCCCTTTTTGATAGTGTGTGCGTATTCATAAGTAAAGGGTTGGGTACTGTCGGCGGTTGTCGTCGCTGGCCCAAAAAGCCATGCGTCACCGTCACAGGGGGAGACTTTTCAAGTACTTAGGGGGGAGATTGGTGTTTAAACAAAAACTGCACCTAAAATTAAGCGGCCCGGCGAACCGCCTTCGGGGACGCTGAGATGGCTTTGCGCTGGCAGGGATGCGCTCATAACAAAACAGGCTGCGCCAAATGGCACAGCCTGTTTTTGTTCCGCTTTAGGAACTAAAAAACGGAAATGAATCCGCTCATTGCTGCACCTCGTACTCGATGCCCCGGATGCCGTCGGTGAAACCGTAGAGGTTGAACTTGCTCTCGAATTTGCCTTCGCCCATCACGATATCTTCGAGCCACCAGGCGCTGCCTTTTTCTTCGTCAATCACGCCGTCGTCGGTGGGTTCGAGGATTTTGACGCTCTGCCCGTCGAACGACCATTGGCCCTTCAGTTCTAGCGGACGGACCACCAACTCGTCGTTTTCAGTGTAATACGAGACGTACAGCAGGTCGCAGGTGCCGTCGTCGTGGAAGACGATGGTCTCCGGCACGAGTTGGGCAAGCTCGGTCTGGCGGGCGTACTGGGCATCTTCCGAAAACTCTTCCGACTCTAATTCCTGGTTGTTGAACCAATGGATTTCACGAAGCTCCCAGGTGCGGCTGCCGCCGCCGGTGAGCGATTGGGCAACGTCCTGAGCGAAGCCCCGGTAGCCTGCGGACACGCACAGGCACACCAGCAGGATGGATTTGATATTTTTCATTTTTCTTTTGATTGTTGCGTTGAAAGTGATTTGGTGAAAAGAAAGCCGCTGGGTTTTCACACCAATTTCACCACGTTTTTTGCCTGAACCCCTTTCGGTCCTTCCACCACCTCGAATCTTACCCGGTCGCCCACGCTCAGGGTCCTGAAACCCTCGGTAATGATGTTGGTGTGGTGAACGAACACGTCAGAGCCTCTTTCCCGCACGATGAAGCCGTAGCCTTTGGCTTCATTGAACCATTTGACGGTTCCCCGCTCGGGGACCGTTTTTTCCGGTTGTGCGGCGCAGGTATCTTCGGCGCATGGAATTGGGAAAACGCAGGGTTGCCCGGTTCCCGGGTTTGCGAAACTGACCACGGCGGTCAGCAGAAATACGAATGCAAATAATTTTTTCATGTTGATAGTATTTAGAATTTAAAGTTCCAGTGAAGACAGTTGATTTTCAGAAGATTGAAGGTGAGGTTTTATTTCGTTTTCACCAACAGCACGGGCGATTTGTTCGCCAGCGCCTCCTCTGCGGTGCTGCCCCAACACGCTGTCAGGTTCCCGTTTTTTTGGGTAAAAAAAACAAAGTCCCGCTTCCGGCAGGAGTCGTTGCGGATGCCCCCGTCCGAACTCAGCACATCAATTTCCTTGTAGAGAAGCTTCGTCCCGGTCGTTTGCAGCAGCGACACACAACTGCAAATCCCGCCGTAAGTGACTGCCACGCCCGACCGCTCGAACCGGAACTTGACGGGGCAGGCGATATTTTGCACCGTGCCTGTGCCTTCGTAAGTGCCCAATTTTATCCCTTGCGCAAGCACGATGCACGAGCAGGCACAGATGGTCAATGTGGACAGCAGCTTTTTCATTGGGCGATGATTGTGATGTTGATGAAGGTTGATGAGGTTGATAAAAAGTTGATTATCAATCTCATCAACTTTTATCAACCCTATTTTAAAACCTTGTGAGCGTCAGCGGCCCCGCCGAGTTAGGCGACTGGAATTCGAGGACAATTTCGTCGGCATTTTTCACCGTCACCGTCCAGGTTTCTTCGTCGAAAAGCCCGTCCGCTTTGAAGGTGTAGATGTCGTTGTCCTGGCTGTCGTAGCGGAAATCCTTGGTGGATTTGGTGCCGTCCTTGGCGACGTACTCGTAGCTGGCTTTGGGCGCAGCGCCCAGTTCCAGCGTGAGTGCCACGCCGCCGCCGTCCTGGTGGGTGCCGACATAGACGTTGGCGGGAATGGCGCCGATAGCTGGTGCTGCTGCGCCGCCCACTTTTATCAACCGGCGGTAAAACATGATGCCGTTGTCGCCGTCCTGCGAGGTCCAGCGGCCCTCTAAATATTCGTAAGTGCCGTCCTCCAGCAGCGTCATTGTGCGGTTGATGGTGTTGGCAAAATTTGGCCCCGTAATCCGCTTGGTTGGCTGCCAGACGAATAAGCCAGTGGCGGGGTTGAAGCTGCCTCCGATTTCATAATGGCCCGGCGTTGCCTTGCCGTATTTCTCCGCCGTGCGCCAAGTGCCTGCAATTTGGTCGTCCGTGCCATCCAGGTATAATTCCGTGACGTAAGTGAAAAAACCTTGCGGCAGGTTGTAGTTGTAGCTGCGGGTGTTCCAGTCGAAAGTCATGTCCTTCGGGAATGGCTTTTTCTGAACGACTTGCACACCCTCCCAGTCGCCGTTGAGGGTTTGGGCGGAGGTGGTGCCGGGCATTGCGAAAGCAAATGCAGACAGCAACAGGAGGAAAAATGACTTTTGCATGGTTGAAATGATGATGGTTGGTTAGAACGTCGGCGGGGTTTGAAACCCCGCCGACGTTGTGGAAAATAGAGGCGACAGGAAAAACGGTTCATTGCCTGCTTGGGAAAATCCCCTCCAAGCAAATGATGTAATTCAAACCGAGGTAGGGCTGCATATTATTAACGGGTTGAAAGCCTCCATTCGACACGGCAGATCCGGGAGTCATTGATACATTTGGATTTACCTGACGATAAATCTTCGCACCGTTTTCAGGTTTTGCCAATACCGCATTGGTTGGGTCGTCCGTGTCACCGGGTTCATTGGTAGCCCTCAATGTCGATTGGAATTGGATTGATGGCATTTGAGTTGTGGTGAGCCTGATGGTTTCCGATCCACTCGACTCGCCCAGCACGTAATTGGAAAGCCCCGGACCTGTACCGGGCTGCACTGGCACCCGCCCCCGCAAATCGGGCAGGGCAAAGTTGGTCTGCCCATCGCCGCCGTAGGTGGTACCCAAGATAGCGTACACCGCTTGGTACTGGTTGATTGGGAGCAACTGCCCGGTGCAATATGCCCAGCCACGTGGCACAAAATTACCAGCGAACAGGCGGATTTCGCCGATGTAGCCGTCTTGTGCCTGGCTGGTTTGGCTCATGCCCATGAGGGCGAACAGGAGAACAAAAATTGATTTTTTCATTGTTTAAAATTTAAAGGATTTTGCCTACTCTGTTGTTGTTCCGCTTTTCGGCATCGGCGGATTTGTGGTCGGTCAATCGTTCACTATCCCCCCATATTTTTTCCAGTAGTCGAAGTTAATGCCTTTGGTTTTGGAGCGACTGACAATCGCCCCGCTCAATTTCGCCCTGGTCTCTTGATCCAACCACTTAAAACGCTCCTCCGATGACTCCTTGGGCAAACCGTTCTCGTAGAACAAACTCGAATACCCCCCGCTCACTCTCGCCCCGGTCAAATCCGCCCCGGTCAAATCCGCTCCGGTCAAATCCGCAGAGGCCAAATACGCAAGGGTCAAATTCGCCGCGCTCAAATTCGCCGCGCTCAAATTTACCTCTCTCAAATTCAGCCCGTACAAATTCAGCCCGCTCAAATCCAGCCCGCTCAAATTCGCCCCTCTCAATTTCACCTCGCTCAATTTCGCCCCGCTCAATTTCGCCCCGCTCAATTTCGCCCCGCTCAAATCCAGCCCACTCAAATCCAGCCCATTCAAATCCACCCCGCTCAAATCCACCTTGGTCAAACTCGCCCCGCTCAAACTCGCCCCGCTCAATTTCGCCCCGCTCAAATCCGCCCCGCTCAAATCCGCCTTGGTCAAATCCGCCTTGGTCAAATCCGCCCCGCTCAATTTCGCCCCGCTCAATTTCGCACTGCTCAATTTCGCCCCGCTCAATTTCGCACTGCTCAAATTCGCCCCCCTCAAATCCGCCTTGGTCAAATCCGCCTTGGTCAAATCCACCCCGCTCAATTTCGCCCCGCTCAATTTCGCACTGCTCAATTTCTTTTCACCTGACCTGGCTATATTTTCCCAGCACTCCCTTTGCTTTGAGGGGTGAATGGTTTTGCAATCCTGCGCCGCCGCTTGCGGCAGGCTGAAAAATGCGAGACAAAACAGGATGCCTGCGCCGGTGATGATATGGTTCGTTTTCATTGTTCGATAAATTTTAGAAGTGAAAAAAATGGTGGTTTATTCCGACCTTTTGAAACTTTCCAGTGCCATCAGGATGTCGCCGAAATGCTGCTCCATGCCCTCTTCGGTACCGTAGGTCAGAACAACCACGATGGCGTCGTCACCGTCCACGGGGGTTTCGAGGATGTCAACGGCTATTAAAATTGGCGCTTTGGTGTCATCCTTCAGTGTGCCGGTTCCCCCGGTCGAGAGCAGGGTCAGCCCGTTGACTTCACGGCTTTCCTGCGGGTCGGTCAGTACCAGCCCGTCGCAAAAGGAGTTAGCCACCTCCTGGATGTTGGCAACCACTTCCGGTACGGTATGGAATTCCGAAACTTTCGCCAGGATACTGATGGCTTTGTCCGGCGAATAGCCCATTATGAAATAGGCATCCTCCTGGCCAATCCAGTCTTTGGCGAAGCCCATCGTCAGCCCGGCGCTGCTCATGTTCAGCCATTTGGCGGGTTGTGGCGGTTGCCATTCCGGTTGTTCCGCTTGTTCGTCCTGCGCTTGCAGGGCAGCGGTTGCCAGCAGCAGGCTGGGGAGGAGGAAAAATTTGATTGATTTCATGTTGAAAAAGGATTTTTGAAAAGTTGAAAAATTCAGTGAATTTAGAAAACAGTTCAATGAAGTAACACGATTTTTTCAAGAAAGCGGCCTGTACCGTTCCACGCTTGCAACGTGTAAATGCCCTCCGCCAGGTCGCTGACATCCAGTGTTTGAGTGCCACTGCCACACGATGCCGTGTGTACCAGTTGCCCTGCCGGACTGAACAACCGCACCGTGGTTGTTTCCTCCGAGTTTTCAGATAAAAACAGCGTTAGTTCGCCACTGCTGGCGGGGTTTGGGAAGACCCTGAGATTTCCGAAATCTTGAAGATTTCGGAAATCTACGCTCACCACCTTCGACAACTCCTCGCCCCCGTCGAAGTCCGTTTGCCGGAGGCGGTAGTAGTTCGTGCCGGGCAGCGGTTTTTCATCCAAAAAAGAATAGTCGTGCGTCTCGCTCGTCGTGCCTCTGCCAGCGACGAAGCCAATCTCCGTCCATCGTCCACCGTCTCCCGTCATCCGCTCGACGTGGAAGCCTTCGTTGTTCAGTTCGCTGGCGGTTTGCCATTCCAGCAGAACGCCGTTCTCCATTTCTCTTCCGGTAAAGCTGACCAACTCCACGGGTAGCGGTGAGGTGACAGTTACCCTGACGGTGTTCCCGCCGGGGTAAGTCACGCTGACACCAGTCACGTTGCCTGCGCCGGTGTTGGCGAAAGTGATGTTCCCACCCGAAAACGTGCCGCTCACCGTGCCTGCCGTGAGCACATCGAAGGTGGCACCGTTGGCGGCGGCGTAGCCGAAGATGAAATGGATTTTGGAAGAAGCGCCGATGGTCGCTGTGCCGCTGATGGCGAGGTGGTCGTAGTTCGTGCCTTGCACTGTGCCGTTGATTTCGCAGTTGTAAGTGGCGCTGCCGAGGTCGAGCGAGCCGGTGACGGTAAGCTTGCCGGGGCTGTTGCCGGGGTTGACGGCGGCGGTGGCGCTGTTGGTAAACGTGCCGCTTTGGGTGAGTGTGCCGATGCCATTGAAAGTGGCGTTGTTCGTTGCCGTACCGCCGGAATTGACGTTGAAAAAGTTGTCGGAATTGCCCACCGTCACCGTGCCGTCATTGGTGAAAGTCGAGCCGTTTTTCACCGTGAAATTGCAGGTGCCGGGCATTGTCAGGGAGCCGGTCGAGTAGTTGTTGAAAATGCCCGAAGTGCCTGCGGTACGACTGACGAATGAACCGTAATTGTTGAGCGTGCTCGAAGCGCCGAGTTGGATTTGAGCGCCATTGCCGCCGTCGGTTATCGTGCCACCCGCGTTGTTGTTGACGGTGCCTTGCCAGGTGCTGCCTGTGCCGGCGTGCATGGTTCCGCTGTTGTTGATGGTGCCGCCAACATTGAAAGTCTCGGCGCAGGCAGGGCAGGAATAGGAGCCTCCCGAAAGGATATTCAACATTCCGCCTGAATTGTTGGTCATGTAAAATGCCGTGTAGCTGCCGGAAATGTCCATCGTGCCGGCATTGGTGATGCGCCCCTGCGAGATGGAACCGCTTGCCTGCACGGTCAGCGTTGCCCCGGAGTTGATGGTGATGAAAGTATTCAGGCTGGGGCTGAGGGCTTTGCCGCTGTTGACGGTCAGGCTTGTTCCCGAAGGGAAGGAAATCGTCACGTCGTTCATCGTGCAATTGGCGGCGATGACGACGGCATCGCCGCTCGCTAAACTCGTCGGGACGGTTCCCGTGCTCCAGTTCGAGGCAGTTGCCCAATCGGAATTGGTGGTGCCATTAAAGTTGTAGTTCGTAAAGCCCGTGCCTTGCACGGCAAAATTGTAATCCGCCTCGTCGCAATCGTTGTTGTTCACATGGATGACCGCCGAGCGGGTTCCCGATGCTGTTGGTGTAAACGTAGCAATGAAAGTCGTGCTGCCACTTCCACCGATGGTCGCTGGAAGCGAAATGCCTGATACGACAAACTCACTTGAATTGGTGCCTGTCACCGTAATTGTACTGACGGTTAAATTTGATGTTCCTGTATTTTGAATGGTAAAAGTTCGCTGAAATGAGCTGTTCACGGCGACCGAGCCGAAGTCGGTATGGTCGGCGGTGGAGGGCGTGTTGTCGCCGTCGGCGATGCTTTGTCCGTTGCCTTGAAGATTGATTTCGGGGAGACTCGGCGAACAAGCGCCACCCGTGATGCCACCCGGCGCTACGAAATTGGAGGTCGCGCCGTTGAGCGCAAAATTGAACAGCGTCGCGTCGTTGGCGCCGCCGATAAGCGTTGCGTCGTCCGTCAGGGCCGTGATGCCCGTGTTGTCGCCGCCCGCCGTGCCTTGGTTGCATTTGAAATAAACCTGCAGATTGTCCGAAGTCGCCGAAACCTCGCAATCTTTCAATTGTGAAATCTCGTCGGCGCAAAGTGTGCGGTTCCAAAAACGGATGTCGTCCATGCTCCCCAACAAGTTGGTCGTGCCGTTCGCATAGAGCGAGCTGCGACCGAGGTAGCCCGCCGAGCCAAAACTCGCCGCGCCTGATTGGGTAAACGTGGCTACTTGCACGCCGTCAATATAGCATTTCGCCTCCTGCCCAACGCCTGCCCACGTCATGGCGACGTGCTTCCAACTGCCGCCCGTGAACGAAAGGGCAGCGGACTGGCTGCCCACTCCGCCAGCGCGGAAATAAATGCTCGAACCGTTGCTCCAAAGGAAAATGGCGGTGTTCTCGCTGCCTATTTCGGTCAACATCGAGGCGTTGTTGGGCTGCGAGGCCTCCGCATTCATCCAAAAAGAGATGGTGCCCGCTGTCGCCGTCATGCCCGAAGTCGAGAAGCTGGCGTAATCGTCCGTGCCGTCAAAATGGAGGGCTTCGCCAGTTTGTGTGAAACCGCTGTTTGTTGCGAAAAGGAAACCCGCCATCAGGCAAGCGGCGACCATATTTTTAGTGAAAAGGTGTAACAATTTTTTCATTGGATTTCATTTTTAAAAGTGAAAGAATGCGCCGGGGCGTCCCGATAGCTATCGGGATTCACTTTTAAAATGCAGGCCGCCCCGGCGAATGCCACAAAGGTGGGTGGGAGGTGGGTGCATGGGTGTCTCAACCTACCTGCACGGGCGTATCCGTACCTGCACAGGCGTATCAAACTACCTGCATGAGCGTATTAGGCGGAGAAAAAAGGAGAAAAGGAGATAAAAAGAAGGTTTTTGAAAAATTGATTAAATTTGCAGATTAGAAATTGAACTTCTAATCTGCAAGAAATGATACCACGTTTATTGGGTCAGCAAATACTAGCGGCTGCACAGAAAATGCCAGTCGTCGCTGTTACCGGCCCTCGGCAGAGCGGCAAGTCAACGCTGGTGCAGCAAATTTTTCCCGAATACAGTTACGCCAACCTTGAAGATATTGAGCAACGAAAATTTGCCAAAGACGACCCAAAAGGTTTCCTCCTGAACCTTGGCGAAAAAGCCATCATTGATGAGGTGCAACACTCCCCCGATTTGCTTTCCTACATTCAAGTGACCGTTGATCGGCAAAAGATGGCGGGGCAGTTTGTCATTTCCGGCTCGCAAAACCTGCTGCTCATGGAAAGCGTTTCCCAGAGCCTGGCCGGTCGGGTCGCCATTTTCAACCTGCTCCCTTTTTCGCTGGAGGAAATCCAGGACACTTCCTTCGCCTTGCCTGCCTACGAAGATTATCTCGTCAAAGGATTTTACCCCCGCATCTACGACCTCAACCTCGAGCCGACTGCATGGCTGCTCGATTACATCCAAACTTATGTGGAACGGGACCTACGGCAGGTGGTAAATGTCAGTGATTTGGGAGCTTTCCGGCAGTTCCTCGAAATCTGCGCCGGGCGTATCGGACAGTTGGTCAATTTCTCCGACATGGGCAGTCTCGTCGGTGTCTCGTACCAGACCATCAACAAGTGGCTGAGTGTGCTGCAAACCAGCTTTATAGTTCACCTCCTGCGCCCCTACCACCAGAACTACAACAAACGCATCGTCAAAACCCCCAAACTTTATTTCTATGACACGGGGTTGGCCTGCGCCCTGATGAACCTTCGGAGTGTGGATGACCTGAACCGCCACTTTGCCAAAGGCGCTTTGTTTGAAAATTTCGTCGTCAATGAAATCCTCAAAAACCACCTCAACCGCAACCTGCATCCCAGACACTATTTCTGGAATGCTGCCGGAGCGCACGAAATTGACCTGCTGTTGGACAAAGGTGGCAGGCTACTGCCCATCGAAATCAAGTCGGGCAGGACTATCAACCCACATTTTTTTGACAGCCTCAAATATTTTCAGTCCCTGTCAGGTGCATTGCCGGAAGACAGCATTTTAGTGTACGGAGGTGAGGAAACTCAAAAACGCAGCCTGGCACAAGTGGTGGGCTGGCGAAAATTAGGTGATATTCCTTTGCAGTAGGTTCATTCATTCCAAATACTCCGACGGGTACTTCCCAAACCGCTCCTTGAACTGCCGGGAAAAATGCTCCACCTGCCGGAAGCCCACCTCGTAGGCAACGGCTTTGACGGAGCGGCCCTCCCCCGTTTCGAGCAGCAGGCGGGCCTGGCGGAAGCGGGCCTCGTCGAGGTACTGGGCAGGGGTCAGCCCGGTCAGTTTTTTTACCTGGCGGAAAAACTGCGCCCGGCTCATGGCGAGGGCGTCGGCGAGGGTTTCTGCGGTGAGGCTGGAATCGGAAAGTTTGCCGTTGACGAGGTGTTCGAGGCGCTCCAGCCAGTCAATATCTTCTTTCGTTTGATTGACGATTGATCCCGACTGAAGTCGGGAACGATTTACGATTGCTTCAGTTGCCGGTTCCGGTTCCCCCAATCGTAAATCGTCACTCGTAAATCGGAAATCCGCTGACCGTTGCCTGTAATTCTTCAACAAATTCTCCACCCTCAACAGCAATTCTTCTTCTTCAAACGGCTTGAGCAGGTAGTCGTCCACGCCGATGCGCAGCGCCCGCAGCTTGTCCTGTGCGTCCGCACGGGCGGTGAGCATTACGACGGGGATGTGCCGCCAGCGGTCGTCGCCCTTCAGTTTTTCGAGCAACTGAAAGCCGTCCATCACGGGCATCATGATGTCGGAAAGGATGAGGTCGGGCAAGTTATGAGTTATGAGTTTTGAGTTTTGAGTGGCACCACTCGTAACTCCTGACTCAAAACTCAAAACTTCCAAAGCGGTCTGCCCGTTTTCGGCGGTGAGGACATTGTATCTTTCTGAAAGTAAGGTTTGGATGTAATCCCGCAGGCTGGCGTTGTCCTCCACCACTAAAACGGATGACGGATGACGGGAGACGGTGGACGGAGCGGTAATTGTGCCAAGTTCCTGATTTTCAACCACATCGTCCTCCCCGTCCACCGTCTCCCGTCCACCGTCCACCGTAGTTCCCATAATTTCCTTCCTCGGAATTTCCACGAAAAACGAACTGCCCCGGTCGGGTTCGCTTTCCGCCCAAACCTTGCCCTGCATCAGTTCCACGAGTTCCCGGCAGAGCGCCAGGCCAATGCCCGTGCCGCCCTCAGTCGCCGCCCCCGGCTGGTTGGTTTGGTAGAACCGGTCGAAAACATGCGGCAAATCTTCCGGGTGGATGCCCCTGCCCGTGTCGCTGACCGTCAGGCGCAGGCTGTGGGCGAGGTCCTCGACCACCACCGACACGCTGCCCCCGGACGGGGTAAATTTCAGCGCATTGGACAGCAGGTTGTTGAGGATGGTTTCCAGCTTCGGGGCATCGAGTTGAAGTTGCAGCCCCCGCTCGGCTTTGTATTGAAACGAAAACCGGATGCCCTGCCGCTCGGCGTGGCTCTCGAACGCCGCCACGATGCGCCGCAGGAACGGGAACAGCGCCACCGAGGCTTCTTGCAATTCCAATTTGCCCGCCTGCACCTTGCTCAGGTCGAGGATTTGGTTGACCAATTTGAGCAGCGACTTGCCATGCGTTTGGGCGGTTTTCAGGAACGTAAAGTCCTGGTTTTCAAGGCGGTTGCGCTTGAGCGCCGAACCGATGGGGCCGAGCACGAGCGTCAGCGGGGTGCGCAGTTCGTGACTGACGTTGGCGAAGAAACGGGACTTCATTTCGTCCAATCGGCGCAGTTCGTCCGCCTGTTTTTCGATGAGGTTTTTTTGCTCCGCAATTTGCCGCCTGCCCTGCCGCTGTTTCAGGAACGCATAAAACGCTCCGGCGAACAGCAGGAACAGCGCACCCGCCAGCCCGAACAGCAGCCAGCGTTGGCGCTTTTGTTGCGCCAGCAAAATCTCCGTCTCGCGGGTGCGCAGGCGGGTTTCCATTTCGGTGAGCAGGGCGGAGTTGCGGTTGGTGTAGCCCTTCACCTGCTCGTTGAACGCCTTGCGGTAGTATTCCAGGGCCAGTTCCCGGTCGCCCAGCTTCTCGGCGATTTCGGCGTAGGTCTGGTAAAAATAGCCCAGTTCCGCCTTGAAGTTGCAGTAGGTTTTGGCCGAATCCATCATTTCCAGCGCTTTCACGAAGTTGTTTTTCTGCATAAAAACACCGGCCAACTGCTCGTACATGTTTTGGGTCAGGCCACGGTCGCCCAGGGTCTTCGCCAACTCGATGGAGTGCATGGAAAGCGGCAGGGAACGGTCGAAGTCGCCCTTGTTTTGGAGGTAAATCCCCAGCAGGCGGACGCATTGCATCCGGCTTTTCAGGCTGGCATTCGGGCGCAGGAGCGCAACGGCTTTTTCGGTGTAATCGAACTCCCTGCCCACCTGCGGCGTACCGTCGTAGCTGAGGCCGATGGCCGTCAGTTCCGAAATCATGGCGGCGGTGTCCCGCAGGTTTTCATAGATTTCCAAAGCCTGCAGGTGGAAGGGCACGTTCTTCTCCGGCACCACCATGTAGAGGTCCCTCGATGCCCGCCCGATGACACCCAACGCCTTGGCTTCCAGCAGTTTATCGTTTTCGTTCCGGGCAATGGCGAGGGCCTCCTGCGCCAGCCGCAGCGTCTCGTCGAACTGTTTTTTGCCATGCACCACCCAGGCTTCGGCGAGGTTGGCCCAGCCCTTGAACTGGCCGTGTTTCGTGGCAAGGGCTTGGAGTTGGCGGGCTACAGTGAGCGCAGAATCCTGGTACTCGAAGGCGTTGAGGGTGCGGGATTTTTCAAACAGCCATTGCAGGTGGCCGCTTTTGTTTTTTTGGGCAAAAGGCTCCAGTTCGTCGAGCAGTTGGAAGGCGCATTTTTCGTCGCCCTGCTCCCGCATCGTTTTCACATCGGCCAGCCAGCGCTGTATTTCAGGATTGCCAAGTTCCCGGATTTCGTTTTGGAGCGATTGCAGCGGACAGGGCAGCACCGTGAGGGGCAGGGGCAGGATTTCTTGCTGAATTTTTTGAAAAAGTGCGCCGACCCGCGCTTGGCTCGGAGACGGGGAAGGGTTCGACCCGCTTTCCTGAGCATTCAAAGGAAGCAACAACAGGGCATTGAAAGCACCGCAAAGAATGGACTGAATGCAATTTTTCGTCACAGGTGATAGGTCACTTTCCACAAAGATAGCATTGGATTTTGCTATCCGACTGCTAAATTCGGGGGTGCGGAAGCGCCCGCTCCTGCCGCTGCTCATCCCCTGCTTGCCTCTTTGGGGCCTGGATTGTCAACAGGTACACCCCGCCCGGCAGTCCGCTCAGGTCAATCTCCTTGCGGAAAGCGCCGCCTTCCAGCGACAGCGCCTGTGTTTTCACCTCTCTCCCGCTTTTGGCTTTACCACTTAGAGGACATGCGTGCAAAGGGTTTGGTGAGAAGTTAGGAGGTAACTTGCCCAGCAGGTTTTACTCCGACCCGCAAGCGATTTTCGCCAGCACCCACTTCCCGTTTTCCTGCACCAACTCGAAGTCGTGCTCTTGCGGGCTGCCGCCCTCCGTCCCCCTCATCGTGGCGGACACCCGTTCTCCCGCCAAGTCAATAAACACAGGCGATTTCGTCCAAAAATCAAGCTCCCAATCTTGTGCGCAGAAGTAGGGGTCGTGGTCGAGGCAGGACGGCGGCTCATCTTTCGGTTCGTTTTGCCATAGTTTTTCGCAATTTTTATAAAAGGCTTTTCGTCCCTCGATAAATGCATTGCCCACAAAACCGCTGGCTTTGATACGTCCAAGATAAGCCTCCAATTTCACCAAGTCCAGTTTCAGGTGCTGGCCTTTGTCGTCGAGGAAGTTAAATTCCGCTTCTTCGGTCTGGCTGAAGGTACCGTACCAGGTGTAAAATCCGTGGATGACCGCTTCGCTTTCTTTTCTGGCGGCAGCGGTGGCAATGGATTCGGCGATGATGGTGCGAATTTCCCCACGCGTGCCCATCAGGATTTCTTCGCCGAAATGGACGGGGATGGAGTCGGGCAGGTTTTCCATTTTGGTCAGGGTGTCGTACAAGGAAGCCTGGAAGTCTTCAAAGTCTTGCACCTGCCTGCCAAAAAGGGTGATGCCGCCCTGGTTGTCCACGACGACCCAGGCGTTGGCAGTTTCGGTCGTTTTGCCAGCGTTGTTGCAGGCGTTCCATGCTAGAATGCCCATCAGGATGGCTGAAAAAAGGATTGAATTTTTCATGGATTGTGGTTGATTTGAAATTTATTGATTCATGTTGGTTTTGAGGGAGTTCTCAGGTTTGACAACTTTTCAAAAGTTGTCAAACCTCTCAAATCCCTACTTTCAAAGATTGATTTTGGAAAGCGGTCCCAGTTCCTCGAAAGGAATTAGAACCTCCGTTTCGCCCATGGCGTAGGGCATGATTTCGTAAGGAATGTAGAAGAGGAAAAGCCCCTCTTCCGTCAGGCCGTAGTTGGCCGGGAGGACGAACGGGAAGATTTCGTCAAAATTGAAGCCTTCCTTGAAAACATCGGCCTTCACTTCCCGGACTTTCTTTTCCGCCAACGCCTGAACCTCAGCTTTATCGGTCACGAGGTCGTCCCAAGTGAGCAGTTTGCCCGTTTTGACGTCGAAGGTGTTCAGCGCCTCCGTGGGGCTGTCGTGCGCCCCGCCCATGTAGGTGTTGCCGTTGATGGCGAGGGTGAGGTACTTGCCGTTGTTGAACACGACTTCACTGCCAGTCCTTGCTTCGAAGGCACCGGCCATGACTGAACCTTCTGCCTCTGTCTTAAAGTCATCATGGTTTTTGAAAAAAGCCTTGGCAGCCTCGTCGAGGGAGGTGGACTTGGTATCGGCCTCCGCATTTTCCAAAATTGCGAACAGGTAACTGTTCACCCAGGCGCTCACGTTTTCCACCAGCGCCTTTTCCCCTTTAGTGACAGCGGGGTAGAGCAGGTCAATCACGGCACAGTCCATGCGGGTCTCGTCGTCCTCGGCCTTGTTGCAGTCTTTGCCCTGCTGCTTGCGGAACACCTGCTGCTCGACCGTGGGCGCCAGCTTGACCAGCTTGGCAGCTTCGATAGCCTCGGCAGCGATGGTTTCCACCTCCTGTCTGGTGCCCATGCCTACTTCGCCCTCGAAGCTGATGTCCATCTTTTCGGGAATGGTTGCCATGTTTGCAAGCGAGTCCATCAGCACGGTTTTCAGCGTTTCAAAGTCCGGCACGGGCTGGCCAAAAGCGGTGATTTCGCCTTTTTGGTTGACGGTGACCATGGCATTGTCCTTGTTGTTTTGGCAAGCGGCCCAGCAGAGGAGGCTTGCCAAAACAAGGGTTTTGATGATAGTCTGGATCTTCATTTTGAATGAATTGAAATAGGTTAACTCAAGTTGTGACCCGTTCCTACGGAACGGGTCACAACTTGAGTTAGGTTAATTTGATAACAACATTGAAATACAGTGGCTCACTCGCAATCGTCGGCGGCCATCCCTTCGGGAAAAGCCGTCTTCGCAACGCCGTACTCCTTCCACCAACACATGTACGGCACGTCGGTCGCCCCAACGGAACTGGCCAGCACCTTCCATGCGCCGCCCTCGTTTTTTAGCAAGCCGAACACGTCGTCGGAGAAGACCCCGCCCTCGTACTCCCTGGCGAAGGGCGTTTTGGAAAAATCAAAAGGCGAGCCGTCGGGGTTCGTCAACTTTGCCCAAAGGAAAGCGACGCCGCCTTCGGCGTGGTACATTTCCACTTGCAGTCCGACGGGGTTTTTCAGTTCCCGCTCCACTGCCGGGCGCAGCGCATCTGTCACGGGCTTGTAACGGGCGCCCCTTGCCGCTTGCAGGGCTTCCGTGATGATGGTTTCAACCTCCTGGCGGGGGCCCATGCCCACTTCGCCCTCGAATTTTGGAACAATGCTGTCGGGCAGCGGCTCCTGCTTCGCCAACGAGGTGGACAGCCCGGCGGCCAAGTCTTCAAAACTTGCCAGTTTCGAGCCGTTCAGCGTGATTTCACCCTGCTGGTTGACCACAATCACGTCGCCTGTGGCGGGTGCGGCGGGCATGGTTTCAGTGGAAGCGGGGGCATTGGCAGGCTGGTTCCGGCAGGCCACGAGTGCCATGATGCCCACGAGCAGCAAGCACTTGTTCAGGAACAGGATTTTCATTTTCTCAAATTTTGAGGATTGAAATTTGGCTAATTAAACGTTATCGAACTGTCTGGTTAGCACCCACATTCTCCATAAATGTTCTTGGATATGGTTTGCCCGCTATTTGCTTTAATGGTCATGGTTCCTTTTTGCTGCCAGGTCTCGTCAATTTGTCCAACTTTGGTCATGTCAATGGTAACCTCATATTGGTCATTGGCGAAAGTCTTGACCGTGCGTTCACCCATTGAAGTGTCTGATTTCATTTCAAATTTTGTCATCGCTCCATGAAGGCTGACGAAAGCAGTCTTCTCATAATTATCGGCATAAATGTACTTCCCGCTTTTGAATTCAGCTTCGTCATTGGAAAAATAACAGGCGCAGCCGTCAATTTCCGGTGGGAAAGTTGAAAAAGTGTCAATGGTCAATGCCGGGTCGTCCGTTTTTAAACGGTCAGCCTGCGTTGTGTTTTCGCTTGAATTGCCTGGTCCGCAAGCAAATAAAAAAGTCAGCGCAATGGCTGTAAAAAATGTCGGCAGAAGCCTGTTGTTATTTTGCATTGTCAGCTTGTTTAAGTTGATGATTAAATTTGACAACTTTGAAAAGTTGTCAAATTTTAAACCTGTGGGAAAGACAAGGGGTTGCCTAAACAAACCGCAAGGCAACCCCATTTTCTTTTGATTATTGCCTCGACGGCCAAATCCCCTCTGTGCAGATGATGTAGTTCACGCCCAGATAGGGCTGCAGAATTTCAATAGGTTGTCCACCTCCATTAGAGCGAATAGCAGAGAGACTCATGTTTGTATTAGGACTTCCCAACGACTTATAAATCATTGTCCCGTTATCGGGCATTGCCAGCACGGCATTGGTTGGGTCGTCGGTATCGGCCATTTGATTCGTTGCCAGCAGTTGCGGGGCGGCTGGTGACATTTGGGACGCAAGCAGGGTGACATATTCTTTTCCGCCCGTTTCCCCTAATTCATAGGTAGAAAGCCCCGGACCTGTACCTGTATGCACCGGCACCCGTCCCCGCAAATCTGGCAAGGCAAACGTGGTTGTTCCGTTGCCGCCGTAAGTGGTGCCCAAAATGGAAAACAATGCCGTGTTTTGGCTGATTGAAAGAAGCTGCCCGTTGCAAAGTTGCCAGCCGACTGGTGCATAATTGCCAGCAAACAGGCGGATTTCGCCGAGGTAGGCATCTTGTGCCTGGCTGGTTTGGCTCATGCCTGCCAAAATAATCAGGAAAGCAAAAATTGATTTTTTCATCGTTAGTGAATTTGTTTGCCGCAGTGCGGCAATGGTTAAAATTAAAAATCCCGTTCATCTGCGCCAGTCCGATAATCCCGACTGCCCCATGCGATTAGGATAGATTACAATTCAATTACTCGAAGTCCACTGCCTACCGTATCCGTTCCAGCCGCTTGTCCAACTCCATGTTCCGGTACTCGAAATAGCGATGGATGCCATACAGCAATCCGCCAATCAGCAGCGCCCAGAACAACCAATAGTGGATAGTTGGGTAGTTGGATTTTATTTTTGAAAAAGTGAGTTTCAGCACGGTCATCGCCTTTCGATTTCGACCCCACAAAGAAGGGGGAAGCCCAGGCAGGAAAGCAAAAAAAGGCGGTGACAAAAAGGTGACAACCTCGTGATGGTGAGTTATTTACTTGAAAATCAATGTTTTATAAACCTCGAACGTCGGGGAGGTTTTGAACCTCCCCGACGTTGTTGGCAACCTCGAACGTCGGGGAGGTTTTGAACCTCCCCGACGTTGTTGGCTGACTTCCGACATATTGGCTATTCCATTTTCCGCCGCAGCCGCAGCTTGGTTTGGTTGATGGTATTCCGGTTGACGCCCAACATGTTCGCCATTTCTTGTGCGCCGAGGTCGAGTTTTTCGAGCACCAGTAGGCGGGTCTCGGCGGGGGTCAGGTCGGGGAACTGCGCCCGCTGCCGGGCGATGAAACCGGGGTGGACTTTCTCGAACACTGCCCTGAATTTCACCCAATCGTCCTCGGTGAGGATGGTGGCGTTGGTGAGTTGTTCCAGGTATTCGCTGTGCTTACCTTGGTCGGCGAGTTTTTCGTTTTCGAGGCGGAGGTTTTCCACCAGTTCCGATTTTTCACGAAAGCCCTGGGTCAGCGATTCCAGGTCGTTTTTGGCGACTGCCAATTCTGCTTCTTTTTGGCGGCGTTTGATTTGCAATCGGCGGTAGCTGCCGTAGGCTAGCAGCAGCACCAACAGCAGGATGACCAGCGTCGCATTGCGGAGCAGCAACTGCAACTGCTTTTCGTTTTCCACCACCTGCAACCTTTCCGCATATTTTTCCGCCTCGTAGCGCTGCTGTGCCTGGGCGAGTTTGTGTGCATCGTTCCGTCGGTCGAGGCTGTCTTGTAGGGTTTGGGCGAGGCGGGTGTAATGTAGTGCGGCACCTGCTTCGCCCCGCATTTCATGGTATTTTGAAAAATGCTGGTATAGTTGGAGGGGTTTGAAGTAGTCGAGTTGGCCTTGTGGCTCAAGGCTTTTCTGGATGCCCGAAGCACGTCGCAACAGGGTATCTGCTTCGTCCAACTTGCCCAATTTTAGTTTAATGGGGATGAGCACCATCAATGCACTGAACTCATTCTGAAAAGAGACGATGGGACTCAATGAGTTCTGACTTTTGCTGAGTTCGTAGCCCTTTTTGGCATACGCCTCGCCCTCCGCAATCTTCCCCTGTTCGATAAGCAACGCAGCGATGTCAATAGCCGCAAAGTTCTGCCAGAAGCGGCTCCACAACTGCCCTTCCTGGTCTCCCGCTTGCAAGCTTTGATGGTACTGGAGTATTTTCTGTGCGTACGCAATGGATTTGTCGTAGTCCTTCTGCTGCTTCCAATAAGTCTGCAAATAACTCAACACCTGGGTGTAATAAAACCCGCCCTCATCGGTCGGTTCGATGTAACGCTCCGCTACCGTGAGGTACTTGAACGCCTTGTCCGTGTCTCCCAAGTCCCATAAAAATTGGCTGAGGCTGAACAGGATGCTGACCACGTCATAATCCTTGAATTTTTCAAAGCCAATGGCCTCCATCCGTTCGAAGGTTTTCTGAACCTCCACGTACTGCTGCTCATTGGTCAGTTTCTTGGCTGCACTGAGGTCATTCACTAAAAAATGGTGTGCCACCACTTCTTCTACTTCGTAGCCGCTTTGCTTTGCCTCCGCCTCTATTTCCGTAAAAATCACCGTGCCGTTTTTCCCTTCGGGGATTTTGAACCCTTGAGTCCCAGAGACCTTGCACACGTAGTATTTCAAAGCAAGCACGCTGTGCCGGTCGTTTTCCGCTACGGCAATGGCGAGCATCCGGTCGAGCAGGATAGTCAGGTCGGCCCCACTGCCTACTTTCCAAAATGGCAAATCATGGACGAAACGGTAGCGCTCCGGTGGGGCCATTGAGCGGAAAGTGTGTTCGTCCCAGCCGGACGGTTGGGAAGGTTTCGCACCGCCTTCCTGGGCATTCAAAGGAAGCAACAGCAGGGCATTGAAAGCACTGCAAAGAAGGGACAGAAAGAAGTTTTTCGTCACGGGTGAAAGGCACTTGCCACAAAGATAGCAGGGATTTTTACTCTCAGGCTGCTAAATTCGGGGGTGCGGTAAGTACCCGCTCTGGTCACTCCTCCATCGAATTGCTGGATGTTTTGCCAGTGAACCACTCCCAGTTCAAGACCACAACCCCCGCCGCCAGAACCGCTGTGAGAAAAAGGTCGTCCATGTCTTCTTTTTTTTGGTGGGTGAAACAATGAGAGCCCTCGTCTCGGAAAAATTCCCGCAGCGGACAAGCACCGAATAACATCCGCCCGGCAGGGCAGGCAGGTTCAACCCCATCGTGCCGCCGCTCCGCGGCAGGCTGTGGGTGGACTGGTAAAGAAGTGGTGCGCCATCCTTCGACCGGATTTGCACCGAAACAGGTTGTTTAACTTCCCCGACACATGCCAGGAATACCCGCCCGTCTTCCATCGGCGGATTGGGGAAGAGTTGGCCCGATTATGATTTCTGTGTTTTCGGGCATGGCTGCATGTCTTGAAGGCTTGAAAGTGAAAAGACCTCTGGGGACAAGAAGCCCCCGGAGGTTTTCTAAATTTCTTGAAACTGCCATTCGTCATTTGGCAATGACGAAGCGTCTGGTGATGTTTTCGCCATTGGAAATAGCGCTCACGAAATAGATGCCACTGCCGAAGCGGTTGTCATCTAAGCTGACTTGAGCAGCCACCTGACCCTCTTCCAACCTTTCTGTCCAAACCACCCTTCCGAGTTGGTCTTGAATGGTCAGCATGACGGCTGATTCCATGCCGTGCAGGTGGATGTTGACTTCGTTGCCGGCAGGGTTCGGGAACAGTTCGAGTTCGATGCCAGTAGCAACTGCCATGGCATCGCCAACGGGAGCTATCATGTTCTGACCGCAAGAGGCGTTGCCGCATGGGCCGATGTAGTCGCCGTGGTTGATATGCGCCTGAACGGCACTGTAGCTGATGCAGAGCGTGTTGTTTCCGTTGTGGCAGACAGAGACTTTACTGTTGTTGTTTCCGCACTTCCACGCTGCGATGATTTGGTTGAAAGCAGGCGGGTATTTACAATCGGGCAAACCGTCGTTGTTGTTGTCCACCGAGTCATCGCCGCCGGGGCAAACGTCGCAGGCATCGCCGACGCCGTCGCAGTCGCTGTCGGTTTGAGAAGGATTGGCGGTGTTGTCGCAGTTGTCGTTGCAATTGGCAATTCCGTCACCGTCGTTATCCGTATCCGCTACGCCGCAGCCACACTGTCCGGGAGCAATTTTGTTCGGGTCGTTCGGGCAGCCGTCGTTGCAGTCCGCCGTTCCGTCGCCGTCCGTGTCAACATCGGAAACACCACAACCACAGATGCCGGGAGCGGTTTTGTTCGGGTCAAGCGGGCAGCCGTCGTTGCAGTCGGCCGTGCCGTCGCCGTCCGTGTCAACATCGGAAACACCACAACCACAGATTCCGGGAGCGGTGTTGTTCGGGTCGTTCGGGCAGCCGTCACAAGCATCGCCCGTGCCGTCGCCATCCGTATCCGCCTGGTCGGCATTGGCATCGTAAGGGCAGTTGTCTTCTTCGTCGCAGATCCCGTCGCCATCACCATCGGAACAACTACCAATGTCTGTTCCGCAGACATAGTTAGAGGTAGTTCCCGTCAATGCCAGATTTGTAATGGTGGCATCATTGCCGCTGCCCGTTGATGCCAAATTAGGCGTAACCGAAATGCTAGTGTTGTTCCCATTTGGAACTCCCTCATTAAAATCATAATAAACGAGCAGGCCACTTTCGCTTCCTGATAGGTGCGTGTTCATTGTAGCTTGGATGTCCGCTTGCGATCGTGCGATGTTCCAAATGCGCACTTCGTCAACAGTTTGATTTGAGTGTAGGACAAAAACCCGTTCTGATGACACGAGATGTCGGCGATTGATGGATACTACACTGCTTGAGCCGGTACCGTCTAAATTTCCGTCCACGTATATTTTGGCAGCAGTGGGCCCCGTACCGTTCACGACCATTGCTATATGATGCCATTGATTGTCGCTTACGTTAGTAGCTCCATTTACGCTTATCCCATCGGTCCCCCTCACTTTTCCTGTGCCATCCCAATTCAATTGCGTACGTGAACCAGAACCTCCAAAAGGGCCAAAATCGCTTGCCGTGATGATGCCCCTAAATCCGGAATTAATTACAGAAGTCTTGAGCCAACACTCCCAAGTGAAGGTAGTCCCCACATTTATCAAACTGTTTGTAACGAGCCTGTCGTTTGTACCATCGAAATGCATGGCGACGCCATCGCATTGTGCGGAAACATTGCTGAATGTTTGAAGGACAAAGAGTGAGGCAATTAAGAAGTTGCGAAAAAAGAAAATGCTTTTTTTCATGACAAGTAAATTTTAATGATGATGAATGTTAGTGAAATTGAAAAGTGAATGGATGTAACCGGTATTTGGGAATCTCATTCGAGTTGGCGAAACACTATCCGCGAATCTGCTCCAGCCGCTTGTCCAGTTCCTGATTCCGGTGCTCAAAATAGCGGTGCAGCCCGTAGCCCAACACAGCGACCACCAGCGCCCAGGCGAGCCAGTAGCGCAGCGCCGACCAGTATGTTTTTTTCGTTCTTTCATTGTCATGCGATGTGACCATGTTCGCAGATTAACTGCCGCAAAGGAGGCGGGAAGCGGTGGGAAAGGCAAGGAAAAGCAGTGGACAAAAAGTGGACAAAGTAAGTTATGAGTGATAAGTTATGAGTTATTTAGCGACACACGGTTCGTAACTCATAACTCAAACCTCATAACCCCGAAGCGGTTTTCTTCCGAAGCCGCTGTCCCGTTTTATAGACGGTGTTGAGGGAAACCCCCAGCATGTTCGCCATTTCGTGGGCGCCGAGACCGAGTTTTTCCAGCACGAGGAGGCGCAGTTCGGCGGGCGTAATATCAGGATAGGCAGTTTTTTGTTCGGCGATGAAATCGGGGTGTACCTTCTCGAACACGGCCCGGAACTGTGACCAGTCCTCCTCGGTGAGGATGACGGAGTGGGTGAGCTGCTCCAGGTATTGGCTGCGCTCGCCGGAGCGGGAGAGTTTTTCGATTTCGAGGCGCAGGTTTTCCACCAGTTCAGATTTTTCCCGGAAATTTTTGGTGAAGGTTTCGAGGTCGTTTTTGGCAGACTCCAGTTCCGCTTCCCGCTGGCGGCGCAGGTGTTGCTGGCGGTGAAACCAGCCGAATGCCAGCGCCAGCACGAGCGCCAGGATGAGCAGGGCGGCGTTGCGCAGCCATTTTTGCAGTTCCTTTTCGTTTTCCACGAGGCGCAGTTGCTCGGTGTATTTCTCGGCATCGAGGCGCTGCTGTATCTGCTCGAACTTGCGGGCGTCGTTGCGGCGGTCGAGGCTGTCCTGCAAGGTTTGGGCGAGGCGGGTGTAGCGCAGGGCGGCGGCGGCATCGCCCCGCAGTTCGTAGTACCGGGCGCAGTTGTTGTAAAATTTGAGGGGCTCAAAATAGTATTGGTCAATTTTGGCGTCTGTGTCCAACTTTTTCTGAAGCTCCTCTGCCCGGCGGATGAGGACGGCAGCTTCGTCCAACTTGCCCGTTTTCAACTTGATGGCGAGCAGCACCTGCGAGGCGTCGTACTCGCCCCGCAGGGAAGCGAAGGGGCGACCGGGGTAGCCCGCCTTGCTCGACTCATAGCCCTCGTCGGCATACTGCTCGCCCTCCTCCAGCTTGCCCTGCTCGGCGAGCATGCTGGCGATGTCGAGCGAAGCGAAACCCTCCCAGAACCGCCGCCGCCATTCGGTTTCCGGGTGGGTAGTGACGAGTTCCCGGCTGAATTGCAGGATTTTTTGGGCATATCCGATGGCTTTTGGATAATCTTTTTTCCGTTGATAATACGTCTCCAAGTAGTTGAGGACGAGGATGGTGTGGTACTGCCCTTTTTCCGTGAACTGAATGAAACGCTCCGCCACGCCGAGGTACTCGAACATTTTCTCCAAATCCTCCAGCCCATACATGAACTGGCTCAGGTCAAACAGGATGCCTTCCCCCTCGTAGTCCCTGAATTGCTCGAAGCCCAGATCCTCCATGCGCCCGAAGGTGTTCAGCACCTCGGTGTACTTCTGCTCGATGGGAATTTCATTCAGGTCGTATTTTTCAAAAACGATGTAGTGACGGGCTACGACCGTTTCCACCTCCCATTCATGTGCGGTCGCCAATACTTCCATTTCCGACAGCAATTGCAGGATGTCCGCTTGCTTCAATTTCAGCTTGCTTCGTTGGTGGTATTGGTGGAGCTTCAGCGCAAATGCGGTGCGGGAGTCGTTTTTTGCCGCTGCGATGGGGAGGAATTGGCGGAGGGCAAGCGAGACGGTGGCGGAGTCCGATTTCCAGAAAGGAAAATCCCGAGCGAAGGCGAAGCGCTGCGCCGGGGACATGGAGCGGAACGCCTGCTCGCCCAAAACGGGCGGCTGGGAAGGGTTCGACCCGCCTTCCTGAGCATTCAAAGGAAGCAACAGCACGGCGTTGAAAGCACCGCAAAGAAGGGACAGAAAGCAATTTTTAGTCACAGGTGATAGGTCACTTTCCACAAAGATAGCATGGGGTTTTAACTATCCGGCCCCAAAATTCAGGTGTTCGGAAAGCGGCCCTCCTCGTGAAATTTTCAGGTTTCACTCAAACGAAAAATACAGTTCCAGCCGTTGCCAGTCTTCGTCTTTGAAGCCCGCTTTCACTTTTTTCACGCTGGCGAAGTCTGTGAAATTCCCGTGCTGCACTCGATAGTTGAAAATCACCGTCGCCTGAAAACTGCTGAGGTATGGGTGCTTTTTTAGCTCGTCCAGCGTGGCGGAGTTGATTTTGATGGGACGGAAAACAGGTGAACCGGCCTGCAATTGCGGCAGCATTTCCTGGAACACGCTGTCGGGCAGGCCGAACGTTTCGCTCACTTGCTGCGGCGAGGTGAAGCCGCCGAGCTTCTCCCGGAAGTTGACGATGCGGCGCGCCCAGCCGGGGCCGATGCCCCTGATTTGTTGCCAGTCCTCCGCCGTCGCCCGGTTGATGTCCACCAGCACGGCGCTGTTTTTCTTCGCAAACTGTGGGGTGGAAGACGGCTGATTTTCGTTGCCAAAAGCTGTTACATTGGCCTGATTATCAGTGCTTTTTGAAAAATTGTTGGCCTCACGGCCCCGCTCCGGGAACTGCGCCCAGGCTTGCAGGCGCTGGTAGTCCTCCTCCCTCAGCCCGTAGATTTTCTGCAAATCTTCCTTCTTGTAAAACCGCCCGCCTTTGTCCCGGTAGTTCAGCACCGTCTGGGCAGTGCGGGCCGAGAGGCCGAGGCGCACGAGGTCGTCCTTCGAGGCGGTATTCGGGTCGAAGGCAAAAGTTTCGGCCTCCGCCTCAGTTGCCGTGCCCCGACGGGAAGCAACGAAGCCACCTGCTTTTTCGGCAACCGGCACAGGCAAAATCGCAGATGCGGTTTGCTGCACCGGCACGAAACCAGCCTTTCCGTCAGCCTTGAAAAACAGGAGAAATGAAAGTGGCGCAAAAAACACCGACACGCAGAGCAAACCCAGGATAATGGCGGCATTCCGCTCCAGTCGGGTGTAGTAAAAATACTCGTGCAGGGAGTAGGTTCTCATAGGTGTCCTCGTTTGGTTTGGAGTTTTTGGAGGGGTAAACACGACGCCAAAAACTTGTTGACAAATATAATCCAGCCAGAAAACCGTGTCAAATATTGTTTTCGGGTATAAAAAAAGCTTGCCGTATTTTGCCCTCGGAAAAGCCGATACCGGCAACAACATGGCATCAACTATACCTCTAAGTTTTATCATTGAAAAGCGGTTCAACGAACCCAAATTCGGTGACTATACCCGCCAGGACGGAAGAAGAGCGGGCAATAACATCTTACAAACGGTCCCTCAAAACTGACCCTCTCCATGCAACCCTGCCAACTGGCAACGCCTGTAGATAGCCGTTAGAGGAGGGGAGGTTGAATACTGCGCATTTCAGGATGGAAATGATTTTGGAGCTGGCAAAATGAATCCAAACCTTCCAAACACTCGTCCGAAGCCCTCGAATACTCATTGAATTGGAGCAATCCGCCCAGGCTTCTTACTTTTATCTCTTAAAAAAACACGTGCAAAAGCTGGCGGCATATCTCCTGGCATCCTTCCTGGCGGCTTCGACGGCGGAGGCGCAGCCCTTCAATTTTGTTCGCTACACGGTGGACGACGGGCTGCCATCCAACACCGTCTATTCGCTCGTGCAGGACAACCTCGGCTACCTCTGGATGGGCACGGCGGACGGGCTGTGCCGCTTCGATGGAACCTCGTTCACTTATTTCAGGGAGATGCCCGGCGAGGTGAATACCGTCAAAGGCGAAAAATTCCTGACGCTGCGCAAAGACCGCTCCGGCAATATCTGGGCGGGCACGGAAAACAGCGGGCTGAATTTCATCAGCTCCAAAACCGGGGAAATCACAAACTACCAGTACGCTCCCGGCGACACGGCCTCGCTCAATTCCAATCAAGTCACCTGCATTTTCGAGGACCATCGGGGCAGGCTCTGGGCAGGTGCCCAGGGGCTGAACCTGCTCGACCGGCAGAGCGGGCGCTTCCGCCGGGTGCTGCTTTTCAAGGACGAGGCAGCGCTGAAAAAGTACAACGGCTGGCAACTCGAATTCCTCGATTGGGCGCAAGACCCCGCCGACAGCGCCGTCGTGTGGCTGACCGCCGCTTACGGCATCTGCCGCTTCAACGTGGAGACTTTTGAAGCCCGGTACTTCTTTCCTTCCGATAAACCAATTGCCTTCAGAGCGTCCTTCCTCGACGACGACGGCTTCTTGTGGCTGACCGACTGGGGCACCGGCTTGCACCGCTTCGACCTCAGCGAGGGGACTTTCGAGCTTTTTAAATGCGGCGCAGGCGGCAGTGACGTTTACGGCTGCCAGAACGCCGCAGGCATCATGCCTTTTGACAAAAACCGCCTGCTGGTGGCGTCCGAGAACGCAGGCTTGATGTTTTTTGAAAAAAAATCCGGCCAATTTACCCACCTCTCCGGCTTGCCTTTGCAAAACGAGCTGCCGACCGCTCCCCGGCAATTCTTCAAAGACCGGGACGGAAATTTGTGGATAACCACCATTGACAACGGCTTGTACTGCCTGCAGCCGCAGCGCCAGGTTTTTAAAAAAACACCCCTCGAAGGCAACATTCTGCAAGCCATCCGGCATCCCCTCGAAGACCGGGTGTACGCTTGCTCGGAGGAGGGGGTTTTGTATGTTTTGGATGAAAAAAAACTGCGGGTAGAAGCCTTCTCCGACCCTGCTCCTTCCGTGCCGAACACGCCTGGCTTGGCTGATTTGGCGGTCGGCAAAGACGGGCAACTTTGGATTTTGGGCTATCACGACCTGTACAACTGGCAGAAAGGCGACCTCTCCCTGAAACCCCTCGCCTGGCAAAGCTGGAAAAAGGCACTTGGAGCTTATGGCTACTTTTGGGACTTCGCTTTCGACCGGCAAAACCACCTTTGGATGAGCACCCAGAGCGGCGGCCTGGGGCGGCTCGGCCCGGAGCGGCAAACGGTTCAGATTTACCGCTTTGAAAAGGATAACCCCCACTCCCTCGCCCATGACTATTCCATCAGCCGGATTTTTGTGGACAATAAAGACAACGTGTGGGGCGCTACCGCCAATGCTTTTTTTTATTACGACAAGAAAAACGGCCTTTTTTTCAACTCGCCCGAACCACCCGCCGTGTCCGGCGGGGGAAGGGTGTTCACCGGCAGCAGGGGCTTCGCCCAGGACAAGGCAGGCAACATTTGGATGACCGCCGGGCTGAACCGCATTGGCTTCGTCCGCCCCGGCGACCCGGTTGACGCGCCCGTCCACATCGTAAAAACCAGTGTGCCGCTGCCTTCTGCCAGGGTTTGGGGAATGCTGGCCGGCCCCGACGGCAACATTTGGATAGGTTCCGATGCCGGGTTGACGAGAATCAACCCGAAGACTTACGCCGCCGAACACTACGGCGAAGCCTACGGGCTGTCTGCCGTCAACAACCTGAGCCTCGCTGCCAACGGCGAAATCTTCGCAGCAGTTTCGGGCGGCTTCTTCCGCTTCCATCCCGACAGCGTGGCGCTCCCCGCCAAAGCGCCCGTGCCTGTGCTCACCGGCTTCAAGGTGTTCGACAAGCCTTACGGCGACGGCATTGCGCCCTCCTTTTTGGAAAACGTGCGGCTGAGCTACCGGCAAAACTTCTTCTCCTTCGAGTTCAGCGCGCTCGATTTCACGAGCAAGGGGCGGAAAGAGTTTTCCTACAAGCTGGAAGGCTTGGAAAAGGACTGGGTGATGGCGGGCGAGCGGCGCTACGTCGCTTACGCCAATCTGCGCGGCGGGGATTATGCCTTTAAAGTAAAGGTGAGAAACGAGGCGGGGCATTGGAGCGAACCGTTGTCGCTGCCCATTCGCATCATTCCGCCCGTTTGGGAGCGCTGGTGGTTTTGGGCGCTCGTGCTGCTCTCGCTGGCATCCGCTGTTTATGGCATTTACCGGTACCGGGTCAGCCAGATACGGCGGGAGGAGGCGATGAAAACCGTCTTCCACAAGCAATTGGCAGAGATGGAAATGAAAGCGCTGCGGGCACAGATGAACCCGCATTTCCTTTTCAACTCGCTCAACGCCATCAAGTTTTATGTTTTAAAAAGGAGCAAGGAAAAGGCGGCGGATTACCTCACCGATTTCGCACGGCTCATCCGCTTGGTGCTGCACAACTCCTCACAGCAACTCATCACGCTGGAGCAGGAGCTGGAGGCGCTGGAACTTTACATCCGCATCGAGCGCCTGCGCTTCGACGAGCAGTTCGATTTTGAAATAAAAACGGAGCCGGAAGTGGATGCCGAAAATTTTCTCATCCCTCCGCTGCTTTTGCAGCCTTACGTGGAAAATGCGATATGGCACGGCTTGATGCACAAGAAGGACGGCAAAGGCAGGCTGCTCGTCGGGATTGAGCAGGAAAACGGCGCCCTTCGCTGTGTCATCGAGGACAACGGCATCGGCAGGGAAAAGGCGAGGGAGGTGAAAAGCAAGTCCGCCCAGCGCAGCAAAAGCATGGGCATGAGCATCACCCGAAACCGCATGAACATCAGTCAGCTTTTGACCAACATGCACTTCGACGTGCAAATCGAAGACCTCGTGGACCCGCAGGGCAATGCCGCCGGAACGAAGGTGGTCATTTCCATTCGCTCGAATGTCTGATGCTGTTGGCATTTGGCTATTTGCTATTGGCTTTTCGAGGCTAATGGCTAACAGCCAAATGCCAACAGCCAATAGCCAATAGCATGAAAAAAATACCCGCCATCATCATTGACGACGAAAAATTCTGCATCGAGACTTTGCAATGGGAAATCGAGCAAAACTGCCCGGAGGTGGAGGTCGTCGCTACTTGCCAGAGCGGGGAAGAAGGCATCGCTGCCATCGAACGGCACCAGCCCAGCGTGGTTTTTCTCGACATCGAAATGCCCTACATGAACGCTTTCGAAATGTTGCAGGAATTGGGCAGCATTGATTTCGACATCATTTTCACGACGGCTTACGACCAGTTCGCCATCAAAGCCATCAAGGTCAGCGCGCTCGATTACCTGCTCAAGCCCATCGGCAAAGAAGAATTGGTGGCTGCCGTTGCGAAGCTCAAATCGAAAAAGGAAAAAGGCGTCTCCGGCAAGAGCCTGCGCCTGCTGATGGAGCAATTGCTCGTCAACCAGCACGAGGTGCGCAAAATCGCCCTGCCCACCCTCGAAGGGCTGGAATTGGTGCGCCTCGACCAAATCGTGTTCGTCGAAGCCGACAGCAACTACACGCATTTTCACCTGCTTTCAGGTAAAAAAATCATCATCTCCCGCACGTTGAAGCAAGTGGAAGAAATGCTGGCAGACCAGCCCGCCGAAGGCGGGTTCTTCCGGGTGCATCAGACTTATTTGGTCAACCTCCACCACGTGGAGCGCTACCACAAAGGCAGCGGCGGCAGCCTCGACATGGTAAATAATGCCGTGGTGCCGGTAGCCAAAAGCCGCAAGGAATTGTTGATGCATCACTTGCAGATAATTTGACGGCGACTTCCAATACTCGCCGAAACCGGCCTTTCACTTGTCCATCCTGCCCATACGCTCATTCCGTTTGTTTTGCCTGTGCTCCCGGCGGTATTTTTGAAAAAATTGTAACATGGACTGCCAATCCATGCACCTTCCAAAATGTCAGCGTTATGAAAAAATTCCTCTTCCTTTTGCTCATCGCCTCAGCATTGGCAGGCCCAGCCGCGTCGCAAACGCTTGCCATTCAGGTCGTTGCCGCCGCCGGAGACACCTTCACCGCCGCCAACGGCGCCGAACTCGACTGGACGCTGGGCGAGCCGGTGGTGGAAACCTTCGCCAACCAGGCTGTGCTGACGCAAGGCTTTCACCAGGCGTTCGACCTGGCGACGCCCGTGCTCGAACAACCCCTCAGCGACATCCTGCTGAAGGTGTACCCGAACCCCGCAAGCAACCGGCTCACCATCGAGGCCGAAGCGGCAGCGCCTTTGCGGGCGCAGCTTTTCGACCTGTTCGGTCGCCTCCTGTTGACCGTCCAATTGCAAAACCGGACGGAACAATTGGATGTGAGCCACCTGCCTGCGGGAACTTTCCTGTTGAGTATCCTTGAGGAGCGTCCCGATAGGTATCGGGAGGTGCAGGTTTTTAAAATTCAAAAGTTCAGTTTCTGAAAAAAATAAAAACATGAAAAAGCTAATTCTCTCCGTTGCTTTTCTGGCGGGTTGCTTCGTCACCTTGTTGGCGCAGGCACCGCAGAGCTTCAAGTACCAGGCAGTCGCCCGCGATGCCAACGGGCAAATCATCAAAAACCAGGTCGTCGGGCTGCGGCTCTCCATCCTGGAGGGCGGCGCAAGCGGCACCCTCGAATACCAGGAGACCCACCACCCGGTTTCGAGCGACATCGGCGTGTTTTCCGTCAATGTCGGCATGGGCACCGTGCTCTCCGGCTCGATGGGCAGCATTGCCTGGGGCAGCGACGAGCACTGGCTGCGGGTGGAAATGGACGCCTCCGGCGGCAGCACTTTTCAACTGATGGGCGCTTCGCAACTGCTCTCCGTGCCCTACGCCCTCCACGCTGAAACCGTCGCCGATAACGACGATGCCGATGCCGACCCTGCGAACGAGTTGCAGACCATTTCAAAAACGGGGAACACCGTGACGTTGAGCAACGGCGGCGGCTCCTTCACCGATGCTGTGGACGATGCGGACGCCAGCGCCACGAACGAATTGCAGACCATTTCGAAAACTGGGAGCACGGTGACGTTGAGCAACGGCGGCGGTTCTTTCACCGATGCTGTGGACGATGCGGACGCCAACCCCACGAACGAATTGCAGACCATTTCAAAAACTGGAAATACGGTGACGCTCTCCAATGGCGGCGGTTCTTTCACCGACGCTGTGGACGATGCGGACGCCAACCCCACGAACGAATTGCAGACCC
>JACRAN010000201.1 GCA_016234735.1 Bacteroidota bacterium
AAAGCTCCACTTCATCCCCGTCGGGAAGCCCGCACCGCCCCGGCCACGCAAGCCGGACTTCTTGACCTCCTCAACGATGGCATCGGGCGACATGCCAAGCGCCTTCTTCAAGGACTCGTAGCCGCCGTGCTGGCGGTACACTTCCAGGCTGGCGATGCCGGGGATGTGGTCGTTTTTTAGTAGTATTTTTCGAGACATCAAGCAGTCGCTTTTTGGTTCAAGTACCTCAGTTCATTGCACCAGAAGTTCCATTTCTGGAAGATGGGTAGCGGGTTTTCCATAGTCAAGCGGGAAGCCAGCTTGCTGTTTTTTATCCTGAAAAAGAAGAAGTCCAGCACAGGGTTTGGCTTGCAGCCTTTCATTATTTTTTCAAAAATGGTGTCTGGGGCTTGCTCTTGGGCTGCGTTTGCCAAAAGGCCAAGCACCGCCAAATCGCCAGATTCCTTCGTTGCTTTCAGCAATTGAGGTACATTGATTTCTACCTTGTTTTTCATTAGCCAATCCAGCACTACCCATGTCAACCTGCCGGAATGACGGCAATACTTGGTGCTTTCAGCAATGAGTTGTTCTGCTGAAATAGCTTCGCCTCCTGTTGGCTCAGACTGAGCGACCAGCACGGCGGCGCCAAGTTGCTGCCAGTTTTGAAACAATTGATTCAGTTTGTCTTCCATCCCTGTTCTTCTAAAAAGTATTGAATTTTCTGCGCCCAATCGGGCCGGAACTGTGCTATCCGTTCCATGTTGCCCAACAGCCGCCTCCGTTGCAAATCGTTTACTTGTGGCAACAAAACTTCGATGTCTTCCAAGTCCTGTTCCCGCAAGGCGATGATTTTCATGGCCAATTGCTCTGCCAAACCAAGCGCATAGATTTTCAAATTCTCCAACGTGATGTCAAGCAGACTCAGGTAGTTTTGAAAATCTGGCGGCAAAATATAGCTAAAACCCTTCACCCCATCGTTCAACCAATCCTCATCTAAGTTCAGTTTCGCAGCCACCTTTTTGGCGGCGCTTTTCACCATTGCTGAACTTTCGGGGTCAATGATTACGTCCACGTCCATCGTCGCACGAAATGCCCCGAAATGGACAATCATCGCCGCCCCGCCAACCATGACGATGTTGCAGGGCTTGGAAACTGCTTTGTCCAATTCCTGCAAGGCGTGGATGAGGGTGGATTTGTCCATTGTACCTATTGATTCTTTTCTTTTGCCAAAATCTGCCGAACCGTCTCGGTCAAATCTGGAATCTTGTTCTTCACCACGTCCCAGACAATTGAGTAGTTGATGCCAAAATAATCGTGAATCAACTTGTCCCTCATGCCTGCGATGTTCTTCCATTGCACCTCCGACCATTCGATTTTTATGTCGGCAGGTATCTTTTGGGTGGCTTCGCCAATGATTTCGAGGCTGCGCACCACCGCCCGTTTCAGGGTTTCGTCGTCCAGCAACTGCTCCTTCGTGAAGCTGTCTGGGATCACCGACGAGATGTACTCGCACTCGTCGAGGATATGTCTCAGGTAGTCAACTGGCGATTGCAACATACTCTACTTCTTTTAAAATTTTCGGGCCAATGTACTGGCTCAATCCGTTCTCCGTCACCACTTCCACCTTGCGCCCCTCGAACAGTTCATCGAGCAGAAAGCACAGCCCCATGAAATTGTCAAAAGTCTCCATCGCAGGCTCGAACTCCACGTAGAGGTCAATGTCACTCTCCGCCCGCTCCTCCCGCCGCACGAAGGAGCCGAAAAGCCCAATCTGCTTGACGCCAAAGCCCCGAATCTCGCTCCGGTGCTGGGCGAGGGTTTGGAGGATGGTGGATTTTGTGATGGTTTGCATTTCTAAGTTGTTTGATTTCAGTGGTTTGGCTTAGGGTTGGACTTGCAAGTCGCAGACTTCGAGAACTGGTTATCTGGAGTTAATAAAAGACTTTGAAATCCTCAATGTTGCATTAATTTTTACATTCAACATATCTTCCACTTCGCTGTCATTCATTTTAATTCCTAATTTTTTAAGTTTTTGAAGTTTTTCAATAGCTAATTGAAATTCCTGATTGAATAAATATTTTTTCAAAGAATTTACCTCCATCGAATCTTCGAATTTATCAACAGATATTTCAGGCCATCTTCCTCTTAGGGGATGAGGTCGGGTAACGAAATTTGTTTCAAGAGAGGTAAACAAACCATGCCTTTTTTCAACTCTGAACCATGATGAATCAAATCTATCAATGTAATGAAACTCAATAATAGACTTCTCCTCCTTTACATCTATTACAACATAATTTGTAGATAAAAAAGAATCGTTACAAAGAGAAATAAATGTTTTGCCGTTTGGATTTATGACCTTCAAATCAAAATGTCCTGTAAGAATAAAATCAGCTTCAATTTCAAGTAACCTAAGCCTATTTGAATGTGGACAATGACAATAAACAATGTCAAGCTTGGACAACTCTGAATTTGAAATTTCAGTTAATTTTTGCTTAGACTTTGATTGGTCAAATGATAATCCCAGAAAACTCAAATTACCAATCTGCTCACTTTTACCCTCCAATTTTTTTACAAACTCGGATTTTTGAAAGTAGTTTGATACCTTTTCAAGGTATTCATGCTCATCGTGGTCTCCAGCAATATATCTGACCTGAATATTTTCTTCAGAAATCAGTTTGACCAAAAATATGAACGGAGAATAATAACCATGTCCACAAGAACCATCTCCGGTGACATCTCCACAAAAAATTACTAAATCAGGTTTCGATTTCGCAACGATTTCAAAATAATGATTTACTCTTTCGTAAATCGGTTTATTTAAAACTTCCTTTAATCCATTTCTCCCTAATTTTGGAAGTTTTATTTTTATTGAATTCTTGTTCCAAAACAAGTCCGATAAAACAAGAACTCTCATAAAGAATAATTTGGATTTAAGCTCACAAATCAACAATACCTACTCCTCTTCCCCTTCTCCCCCCATTCCTCCACCACCTCATCCACCTTCTCAATCGTCAAATTCTCGTGGAACTCCGCCCCAATCATCATCATCGGAGCCGTGCCACAGGAGCCGAGGCATTCGACGGTCATGAGGGTGAATTTGCCATCGGGCGTGGTCTGGCTCTTTTTGATGCCGAGCTTCTGCTCCAAGTGCCGCACGATGTCCTCCGCTCCCAGCAGCCAGCAGGAGCTGGTATGGCATACCTCGATGAGGCAACGCCCGACCGGCTTCAAGTTGAACATGCTGTAAAACGAGGCCACTTCATACACCTCGATGGGCTGGATGTCGAGCAGCGAGGCCACGTAGTCCATCACCGGGGCGCTCAGCCAGCCGTCGAACTCGGCCTGTGCGAGGTGCAGCAGGGGGAGGAGGGCTGACTTCTGGCGACCCGGCGGGTAGCGGCGGATGATTTTTTGAACCAGCGCCAGCGTTTCGTTTGAGAATATTATTTCCATTTTCCATTCAACCCCCTCTGTGCCTCCGTGCCTCTGTGTTTTAATTTTCAACACAGAGGCACGGAGGTACAGAGGGGTTTATGCGTTTAGGCTGCCGTTGATTTTTCTTCGGATGCCGTTCTTCACCAGTTCGACATTGAAGTTGACCAACAGGCCCAGTTTTTTTCCAGATAGCTTGAGGTACGTCACCAATTGAACTTCATGAATTGGCAAAAGCACTTCCACGGCTTTCAATTCTATCACCACCAAGTCCTCCACCAGCAAGTCAATCACAAAGGATTTTTCCAATTGCCTTTCCTTGTAAATCACTGGCAGTTGTACTTGGCTTGACACCCTCAAACCCTTCATTTTCAATTCATCAACCAAACAAACTTCGTAAACGCTCTCCAACAGACCCGGGCCTAAGTGCCTGTGAACCTCGATACATGCGCTAATGATTTTCGAGGTGATGGCGTTGTAAGTTTCCTCATTCATAGTATCGTGTTGTGTTCTCCGTGCCTCTGTGCCTCTGTGTTTTTATTTTCAACACAGAGGCACGGAGGCACAGAGTATTATGCATCCAACTCCCCCGCAATCACATTCATGCTGCTCATCGTCAAAATCGCATCGCTCAACATCCCCCCCCGAATCATCTCCGGGTAGGCCTGATAATAGATAAAACAAGGCCGACGGAAATGCAGCCGGAACGGCGTCCTCCCCCCGTCGCTGATGAGGTAGAAGCCAAGCTCGCCATTGCCGCCCTCGACGGCGTGATAGACCTCGCCCTTTGGCACGTCCATCTCGCCCATCACGATTTTGAACTGGTAAATCAGCGCCTCCATCTTCGAGTACACATCTTCTTTTGGCGGCAAATAGAAGTCGGGCACGTCGGCGGCGATGGGGCCGTCCGGCATGTTCTTCATCGCCTGTTTGATGATGCGGAGGCTCTGTTTCATCTCCTCAAGGCGTACCATGAAGCGGTCGTAGGTGTCGCCGTTGGTGCCCACGGGGATGTCGAACTCGAAGTCCTCGTAGCTGCTGTACGGGTTCGCCACCCGCACATCGTAGTCCACGCCAGCGGCACGGAGGTTGGGGCCGGTGAAGCCGTAGGCCAATGCCCGCTCGGCGCTTATCGGCCCGACATTGATGGTGCGGTCCATGAAGATGCGGCTACGGAGCAGAAGGTTCTCAAACTCCTGCAGTTTTTCGGGGAAATGTTTCACGAAGTATTCCAGTTTTTGCCAAGCCTTCGGCGAAAAGTCCCGCTCCATGCCGCCGATGCGCCCTGTGTTGGTGGTCAAACGGGCACCGCAAACCTCCTCGAAAATCTCGTAAATATGCTCCCGTTCCTGAAAGATGTAGAGGAAGCCGGAGAGCGCCCCCGTGTCCACCCCGATGACCGAGTCGCAGATGATATGGTCGGCGATGCGGGCCAGTTCCATGATGATGACCCGGATGTACTGCGCCCGTTTTGGCACCTCGCAGCCGATGAGCTTCTCGACCGTCATGTGCCAACCCATGTTGTTGATGGGGGCCGAGCAGTAGTTCATCCGGTCGGTGATGGGGGCGATTTGGTTGTACGGCCTTCGCTCGGCCAGCTTCTCGAACGCCCGGTGGATGTACCCGATGGTCGGCTCGCCGGAGACGATAATCTCGCCGTCCATCTTCAGGACGTTCTGGAAAATGCCGTGCGTAGCGGGGTGCGTGGGGCCGAGGTTGAGGGTCACGTATTCCTTTTCGGGAACCAGTATGTTTTGACTATCCGTCATTTATGCGTTTGCAAAAATTTTCAACACAGAGGCACGGAGGCACAGAGAAAAAAGCACTCCTCTGTGCCTCCGTGCCTCTGTGTTGAAAAAATGTTTAAAAACTTACCTCCCAAACTTCGCATCGTCCTTATCATGCTTGCCCAAATCTTCCAACGGATATTGCTTGCGCATGGGGTGGTAGTTCATCTCGTCCATGTTCAAAATGCGGCGCAAATCTGGGTGGCCAACGAAATTGAAGCCGAAGAAATCGTATTCCTGCCGTTCCATCCAGTTCGCCGTCGGCCAAAGATTGGTGGCGGTCGGCACGTCGAGGTCGTTTTCCGGCATGAAGATTTTGAGGCGAATCCGACGGTTCTGCTCCATGTTCTGCAACTGGTACATCATGCCGAACTCGCCGCCTTCGTAACCGGGAACATGCAGTCCGCAGAGGGTGGTCAGGAAAGTGAAGCCCATGTCGGGGTCGTTTTTCAGGAAGGAAAGTACGTCCATCAGGTTTTGCTTCGCAATGACCACGACAGGGAAGTCGTAGGACTGCTCCACCGAAAGGATGGCAGTGTCAAACTTTTGGCGGAATTTATCAACCACTTCCTCCATCCAAGGAATTTCTATGTCAGCTAATTTCATCATTTATTCAAGTCCGTAGGCGTTCTGCATTTCCTTGTATTCTGCGGAATGTCGGCGGCGCAGGCTTTCGTTTTTGGCCAATTCCTGAATCTTCAAAATACCGTCCAGCACCTGTTCGGGGCGGGGCGGGCAGCCGGGGATGTACACGTCCACCGGAATGATCCGGTCAATGCCCTGCAAGACCGAGTAGGTATCGAAAATGCCGCCACTGCTGGCGCAAGCGCCCATCGAAAGCACCCATTTCGGCTCGGCCATCTGCTCATAAACCTGCCGGAGGATTGGGCCCATTTTCTTCGCAATGGTGCCCATCACCATTAGCAAATCGGCCTGGCGGGCAGAGAAGCTGAGGCGTTCGGCACCAAATCGGCCAAGGTCGTAGTGGCTGGCCATTGTCGCCATGAACTCAATGCCGCAGCAGGAGGTGGCGAAAGGCAGCGGCCACAGCGAGTTCGCACGGGCAAGCCCCACCACCTTGTCGAGCGAAGTGGCGAAGAAACCAGCACCTTCAATGCCGGGCGGCGTATTTTTCGGATGGATGTCAATATTCATTGCGGATTTCGGATTGCGGATTGCGGATTGGGGGCTACAGTTAATTTCAATAAACTGCTGACCCCAAAAAGGCAATCGTGAATTCGCTTTTCAAAGTTTTACGGCATGAGCCTGCGGGCTACGGCAGTCAATCCGAAATCCGCAATCCCAAATCCGCAATCAATTCATTCCCATTTCAGCGCCCCTTTTTTGAAAATGTACATCAGGCCGATGAACAGCACGGCCATGAAGGTGAACATTTCCAGCAAGCCGGTCAGGCCGAGCGCTTTGAAATTGACGGCCCAGGGGTACATGAAAATCACCTCCACATCGAACAGAATGAAGAGGATGGCGACAAGGAAATACTTGATGCTGAATGGCGAACGGGCATCGCCCACCACCTCGATGCCGCACTCGAAAGGGTCGTCTTTGATGGTGGTTCTGCGCTTCGGACCCAGCAGGTGTGTTCCGATGAGCGTCATAACCACAAAGCCGAGCGCCACCGCAAAAACCATCAGAATCGGAAGGTACGGATTCATGTTTTTTATTTAAGCCGACAAAAGTAGGAACAAAAATATTCTACCGCCTGCGAATAATCGTTGTTTAAACTATGGGTTTTACTGATTTCCCACCTTCAAAAAGCCGGGGCGCACAATTATTCAACGGGGTGTTTTCGGAGGGTTTGGGTTTTGTTTTGAAAACAATGCTTCCTGCGACAAATTTTATTTTGCAATTTTTTTTCAACATCGCCCTCCTAACCCTTTTTCGATGAAAATGTTTGTGATTTTCGGCAATTTCGTCCTGAACGGGGAAGGATAAACGGCTGTTACCTTTGGCGGCCAGTTTTTTGCAAATTTGCCTGGAATTTCATCGGTTCGCAAGTTGAATTTTACGGTAAAACATAACACAAGTGATTGATTTTCAATGGATAAACGAAGAGGGCTTGGCACACAATTTCCGCCACTGGCCAATGGAAAGGCCGAAAGCGGTCATCTGCATCGTGCATGGCCTGGGCGAGCATATCGGGCGGTACGGGCACGTCGCCGAATTTTTTTCTGCGCACGGCATCGCCACCTTCGGCTTCGACCACCAGGGGCATGGCCGCTCGGAGGGCAAGCGGGGCCATGCACCCAACCTCGGTTCGCTGTTGGACGGCATCGGCCACTTGCTGGCGGTGGCCGGTGAACATTACCCCGGCAACCCCGTTTTCCTGTACGGCCACAGCTTGGGCGGCCACTTGGCGTTGAACTTTGTGCTGCGAAGGAAACCCGGCATCCGCGGCCTCATCGCCACCGGCCCATGGATCCGGTTGCCCAAGCAACCCTCTGCCATGCTGGTCGGTTTTGCTGCCGTGATGAGCCGCATTTTTCCAAAACTCACCTAGGACAACGGGCTGGAAATCAACGGGTTATCAAACGACCCGGCGGTAATTTCGGCCTACCAAAACGACCCGCTGGTACACAGCCGCATTTCCATGAAGGCAGGGTTTGAACTGCTCCGGGGAGCCGCTTTTTTGGATGCGTTTTCGGGAGGGATGCCCTGCCCCACCCTGCTGATGCAAGGCAGTTTGGACACGCTAACCAGCCCGGCTGGCAGTGAGGCATTTGCCCGCAGGGTGCAAGGCGATGTGACCTGGAAGCGGTGGGAGGGTCTTCAACACGAAATCCACAACGAAACCCGGCAGGGCGAAGTCCTCACTTTTTTGGTCGATTGGATGGGTCGGTTCTGTTGAAAATCGCTTTCTTGGCGGCCATTTTTATTACCCAATTTTTAATTTCAAAACATGGATTACAGCAAAATTCCAAAACTCAGCATCGACAACGCCAAAGATTTCATCACCACCCTGCCGCAAACAGTGAAACAGGAATGGCTCCAGGGGGTGGACACCAATTTCCACTTCGACATCGAGGGCGACGGGGGCGGGCAGTTCAGCGTCATCGTGAAGGACAACCGGATGCAGGTGTTCGAGCGGTTTGAGGGTGAGCCGAATTGCAAAATCACCGCCAAAGAAAAAAACTTCATCCAACTGCTGCGGGGCGAGCTGAACCCGATGATGGCCGTTTTCACCGGAAAACTGAAAATCAGCAACACGGGCGAGGTGATGAAGTACGCCAAATTGTTCGGGATAATGTGACGGCAGCCCTTCTGGAGTTGGTAAAAATTATTGTGGCGTGAGTTGAGATGAGAAGGTGATGTGAATTTAAAATGATGAAATTCATCCCGGTAGCTATCGGTATTGGGCCTCACCGTCTCACTTCTCACACCCACAACCGGATACCGGAAAGTTGGTCTATGGCTGGCATTCCGGCATTTTATTTCATCGGATGCAACCTTTGGCGTATTTTTTTCACCCAAAAAGAAAAAAAATCACCGCTCGTTAAACCTGACTAAAAAATTAAAGTCAACCGTTGACTTACCTCAGAGAAACCAAATTTTCCCGGACATCCTTTTTTCAAAAAAAAATACAATAACATGGATAGAAGAAAAACCCTCGCAACCCTGCTCGGGCAAAAACGGTCGGACATGGCCGAAACCGGCCGGGCATCTGCCGCCCCGGTGGCCGTGAACTCCGGGCTGGCACCTTACACCGGGCCGTTCGGCCTCGACGAGGCGGCACACCTGCTGCGGCGGGCAACTTTCGGCGCTTCGTACCAGCAGGTGAAGGATGTGGCAAACCTGGGCCTCGATGCAGCCCTCGACCTGCTGTTCGCTGACCAGCCGATGCCCGACCCGCCGCTCAACCCCAACTTCCCCGATGACCCCTACGTGCCCATCGGCCAAACCTGGGTGGATTCGGCCTACGACATCACCGTCAACGGCATCCCTGGCTATCGCAACCAGTCGCTCCGCTCCTGGACGCTGGACCTGGCTCGGAGCGAGGGCCTGAACATCCGGGAGAAATTAGTGCTGTTCTGGCACAATCACTTCGTGACCTCCGACATCCAGGATCCCCGGTTTGTCTATCGCTACATCACGCTGCTGCGGCAAAATGCCACCGGCAATTTCCGGGAACTGGCCAAGCAGATGACCCTCGACCCTGCCATGCTGCGCTACCTCAACGGCAACCAAAATACAGCCGCAGCGCCAAATGAAAACTACGCCCGCGAGCTGCTCGAACTGTTCACCATCGGCAAAGGGCCGGTGGCCGGTCCGAGTGATTACACCAACTACACGGAGGACGACGTGATTGAAATGGCCAAAGTGCTGACCGGCTGGCGGGACCGGGGCTACAACACGCAAGACCCCAACGTGCCCATCGAGGCGTACTTCACGATGAACCGCCACAACCAAACCACGAAGCAACTCTCCTACCGCTTCAACGATA
>JACRAN010000202.1 GCA_016234735.1 Bacteroidota bacterium
CCAGCCCAAAGCCTTTGACCTTGTGGACATCGCCGGTTGGCACCCGGTAGAACTTCTCAAATACTTTGCCCAGGTTTTCCTTCGCAATGCCGATGCCCTGGTCAATGACTTGCAATTGGAGCCTGCCACCGCCGACATTTTGCGTTTTCACGAGGATGTTGGGAACGTCTTTGCAATATTTCACCGCATTGTCCACCAGGTTGTGCAGGATGTTGGTCAGGTGCAACCTGTCGGCTTTGATAACGGGCACCGTGGCCGACAAAACGCATTCCATCGTTCCGCCTTGTTTTTCAACCTGGATTCTCGTGCTTTCGAGGATGCTCCCCAAAACCTCGTGCATATCAAGTTCTTCGAGGTTCAGTTTGAAGTTGTCCCGCTCGATTTTGGCCAATTGCAGCACTTTTTCCACCTGGTTGTTCAGCCGCCGATTTTGCTCCTGAATGATGGAGGCGTACTGTCGCAGACGGGGATTGGCTGCGACTTCCGGGCTGTTTTGAAACACTTCCGCTGAAATTCGGATGGTCGAAATGGGCGTTTTGAACTCGTGCGTCATGTTGTTGATGAAATCTTTTTGCATCTCGGAAAGCCGCTTCTGGCGCAGGATGATGAATATCGAATAAAGAAAAAACAAGATGGTGATGAGCAGGATACCCGAAAAAATGATGGTGAGCCGCATGTTGCTCAAAATCTGCGAATTGCGGAGCGGGAACCGCACCCCGAAGTAGTACAGGTATTCGTCGTACACCGGCAATTGTTCCTTCGGCACAACTGTTTTTTGGCTTTCGCTTGCCGCTGAGTAGCTGATAAATTTCCCATAGGCCATTTTCCGGGTATCGCAGTTGTAGATGCCGTACTCGAAATCCTCCCGCAATCCCACGGCCTCCATTTCACTGCGTAGAAAATGCTCCAGGCTGCTGGGGCGGACATTGTCGTTGATGTTGACGACGTAATAATTGGAGGAAACCTTGCTGATGAGGTCGTAAGCTGGGAGCGAACTGCCCAACTTTTCGAACTCCTTCGCCACGTTTTGCAGGGCAATGGTCACTTTTTCCTCAAACTCCTTCTCCTCGGCATTCCACGTATTGACAAGCAGGTAGGCCTGAATGGCAATGATGCCGATGATGGCCAATGCGCCCAAAATGACAACCCTGTTGATAGCCGAATTTTTCATCGAAAAATTATACTCGTAAAACGGTTTTTTGTTGAAACCTCCCCGCAAAGTAGCAGCTTGACCACCCATTTTTAATACACTTAACACCTCTTTAACACCTCCGTAGTGGAGCCTTCGTTGTAAAGATTTTAAAAAAACGCCGCAGGAACGTTTAATTTTGCGCCATTCAAAGACTCCATGACAAATTTCACCTTCCTTAAAATAATATTTGCCGGGGCATTGCTCGTGTTCAGTTTGACGGCCAACACGTTCGCTCAAAGTGTTGCCAGCCCTTTCGACCTCTTGCCAAGAATACGGGTGGAGGCATCGTCCGACAGCCTCGTGGCCATCGCTGTTTCCTCCAACCCGTTCGACATCATCGAGACCCGCCCCCTCGACCGCCCGGCAGGGCCTCAGAAGGGCCTTCGGTTTCGGGAAGACAAACAAAACAAGCCCATCACGGCAAAAGAAAAAGAAACCAAGTATCGCAGGTTTCTATTTGTGGCGATACTTTCTATGTTCATCATCCTGACGCTCGTTGTCACCATTTTCAGGATATTGATTGAAAAAATCTGGAAGGCCTTCCTGAACGACAACCTGCTGAACCAACTGCACCGGGAACAAAGCTCAGGGCTGGCGTTTGCCTACATCATTCTGTACCTTTTGTTTTTCATCAACGGGGGGCTGTTTGCATTTCTTGCAACGAAATTTTTCAACATAACCATCTCGGAATCAAATCTTTACACACTGTTTTTGTTGACAGGAGGCATCGCCGGGTTCTTCCTGGCAAAACACTTCGTGCTCTGGCTGGCAGGGTTCATTTTTCCCATCGGCAAAGAGGTCAGTTCCTATCAGTTCACCATCCTTGTTTTCAATATCATCAGCGGTTTTTTCCTGGTGCCCGTGATACTTTTCATCGCCTATGCCCCAGAGGAAACTACGGAATATGTCGTTTTCGGGGCCTTAGTCCTATTGGCATTTACCTACCTGTTCCTCTGCATGAGAGGGCTGTTTATCGCCAACAGATTTGTTGCCACTCATAAGTTTCACTTTTTGTTGTACCTTTGCGCCGTTGAAATCGCCCCTTTGCTCGTTATCTTCAAACTGATGACGGCACATGGGGGCAGTTAAATCCATGATTGTTGAAACAACCAAAATTCTAAACTGCGAATGGACGTTGTAAATGGAAAAGCATACGTGGAGACCTATAAAAAGGTGAGGTCGATTTTAGTATCGCAACCAAAACCTGAACGTTCTCCTTATTATGAGCTGGAAAAAAAGTACGAACTCCAGATAGATTGGCGGCCCTTCATCCAAGTGGAAGCCCTCAGTGCAAAAGAGTTTCGGAAACAACGCATCCGGCCCGACGAATTCTCCTCCATCATTTTCACCAGCAAGAACTCCATTGACCACTTCTTCAGCATTTGCGAAGAAATGAGAGTGAAAATGTCACAGGAGACCAAGTACTTCTGCCTCACCGATGCAGTCGCCAACTACCTTCAAAAATTCATCATTTACCGCAAGCGGAAGGTTTTTTCCGGCACCCGTGCCATCCAGGATTTGAAGCCCTACCTGATGAAGCACAAGGAAAAGGAAAAATTCCTGCTGCCCTGTTCCAACCTCGGTGCCAAGCAAATCACTTCCGTACTCGATGAATATGGCGTGACCTATCAGGAAGCCATGATGTACAATGTGGTGAGCAGCGACCTGAGCGATTTGAAGAACATTTATTACGACGTCATCGTATTTTTCACACCGTTGGAAATCGAGGGTTTGTACGAAAACTTCCCTGATTTCTCACAAAAAGCTACCCGCATTGCCGTCTTTGGCTCCAGCGCGTTGAAGGCGGTGCAGGACAAGGGCTTGTACCCCAACATCAAAGCTCCTGAGCCGGAAACACCTTCCATGACCATGGCGCTGGAAAAATACCTGCAAGTCTCGAACAAAGAGTGACCCAGGCGGGTTTTTGAATGAACTTATCTGAGCAATTTTCTAGTTGTTTTCTCATAGTATGTTTGTTTGAAGCCTCGGTGGTACACACCGAGGCTTTTTCATTTCATATTTCGAAAAAACCAACACTGCCGCCTACCCACGTCTTGCCCAAATTGTAACGGACCCCCACCATTTCGCCCTTGCTCAGGCGAACGAGGTTGGTGATGACCTCCGGCCTGGCGGCCCCGTCTTCCCACGCCAGCATCATGCGGATTTCCACTTTGGCCGGTTCGTCCAGCGTCTCGATGATGGGGGCGTAGGCGACTTTTTGTTGCAGGATGAAGTTTTTGCGCACGTGTTCAGGGATGGCTTCGAGGTCTGCTGCCGTCGGGTGGATGATGACTCCCTGGCCGGAGAAGGAATACAGCGGCTTCAAAACATAGCGTTCCAAATCATCGGGAACGGCGGACAACTCACTGACGTAGAATGATTTAGGCACAAATTCACTGTCGAACAACGGCAGCGTGTGCTTGCTGATGCGGGCGAACCAGTGTGGGTGCCCCACCCACTGGATGTTGTATTCGTTTTCAAAAAAGAACTCCCGATGCAGGTCGGTGCGCTTCTGGAGTTCATCAAAAATGACCCGGTTGTAGATGCGCTCCACCGGCACTTTCCGTCCGTTTTCGTCGAGGTAAAAAACGTCACGGCCTTCTGTTTTCAGGTCGGTCAGACATTTGACTTTGATGCCGAGCGCCCGCTCCGTCGCCCAAAAATCCACCTGCGTGTTTTGCTTGTGCGGCTCCACTTCCAGCAGCACCACGTTTTCCGGCCTTGAGTCTCCGACGATGACCCGGCGCATTTTTTCCACATAAGTTTCTGCCGTCAGCCCACCGAACAGGTGCTGCAAATTTTCAGGGATGTCAAAGTGCTTCCGGTAGGCACGGGCGCACAAATCCTGGTAAAAAAACAGCGACGGAAAACCCTGGATTTCAATGAGTTGTGGTGAAATATGGCCCGCAGCATCCACGCAAATCCCGAAGTCGATGACCAAGAAAGTCGAGTGTTCCGTCTCGCCCGGCACGTAGCAGCCGGGCAGTATGGTCTCCTGCGAAAGCGCCTTGAAACCGGGCCGGCACAGTGTGCCCACCAGGTCTTCGCAAGCCCGGAAAAGCTGCGAACTCAGTGTTTTAGGCACAAAAACCGGCGTTTCGGCGATGTGGAATGGCGGTCGGTGGTTGGTGGCGAGGTAAATTTCATCGAGGAATGCCTGGTATTTTTCCTCGGTGAAGGCAGCGTTGTAGGCGGTGCGGAGGTGTGGTATCATAGTTTCAAATTTCTCCACCCGGTCGTGTCACAGGATTTCCGTTTTGGTCGAAACAGTTTTTTGCTGTGCCGGGGAAGGTTTCGATAAGGGCGAGTTTGATTTCGGCCACGTGGTTGAACACGGTCATCCAAACAGAAAAGAAGCCATGCCCTGTTGCGGTCAAGATAATTTGCCTTGCCATTTCTTTAGATGGTGCGTTCAGCCAACTGTTCATGCTCTCCCTTGCTACTCCCCAAACCTCGCTCCTGTTTATGTGGCGCTTGTCGCCCTGCGTTGGTGGGTTTTGCGAACCGGGAAATCTATCAAGTCCAAGTAGCGTGATGGTGGATTGGGCAATCGAATGGGAATCAGGATTTAGACTTGGATGAGGTCTGACATGGTGCAACTCATCATATTCAAAGGTCAGCAAAGTATTGTCCCTGTCTGGCCAAAAATACCCTTCCCGGCTTGAGACTTTGTCGCTTTTGTTGCTGCTGCCATTGCAATGCTTGCAAGCAAGAAGGAAGTTATGCCATCTGAATTCGTCGCCACCCTTTGCAATTGAGACCACATGCTCAACTTCCAAGGAGTTGTAAACTTGCATTTCGCAGTAAGAACAATATCTGCCAAGTAGAATAGCCAAAGGGTCCAAGGCCGTTTGGTAAGGGTTGAAATCTTCGTTTTGTGTTCCTTTTTCGACGGGGCGCATCAGCTTTTCCGCTTTTTCTTGTATTCAGCCTGTGGCTCGTTCACAACCATTACATCCTTATTAAATTGTGCCTCTTTCACCAGCCTTTTTTGTTCGAGAAAAGCCACGTAAGCCACGTTCGAGGTAAAGGGCTTGGTGAGGATGTCGAGTTCTTCCTTTAGCCTTTGAAGCTCCTTCTCATTTTTGCTACCGTTCATTTTCTCCAACGTCTCGTAGTATTTCTTGGCAGCTTCGTACATCTCAACCCGCTTTTTGCTCCACTGTGGGTTTTCCACTCCCTGCCATTCTTCCACGATGTCCTCAATACTTTTGTTGTCGAAATCTTCCGGCACTTCCTCGTATTCATTGTCGAGGCGGATGATGCCATCTTCATTGCTGAGGGATTGGATGATAAACGGCGAGTGCGTCGTCACAATAAACTGACAGTTCGGGAAAATCCGCTTCAAGTCTCCGACGATGGTACGTTGCCATTTCGGATGCAGGTGCAGGTCTATTTCGTCAATCAAGACCACGCCGGGCGTGTCGGTAGTGACGTGTGGGTTGAGTTCTGCCATACGCCAGGCAATATTGGCAATTAGTCCCAAAGTGCTGCGATACCCATCGCTCAATAGCCGAAATGGAAACTCTTTGCCATCGCCAATATCAATCAACAAATCATCAGATTCAGGAGAGTAATAGGCTTCAACAGGAGCCTTTTCATTTTTCCGCAAAGATTCCAATGCTATTAATATTGCTTTCCTCACGGACTCCAACTCCGGTAGAGACTTGGTTTTGTGAAATTGAATGATTGCCATTCGCTTAAACCAATCTAATAATTGCTCACTATTTTTTTCTGGTTTCAAGCAATCTCGAAAAGTGTCTAACCGAGAACCCAATGGCATTAAATCTGTAACTTTTACTGGTAGCCAATAGCGAAGTGCGCGATAATAAACTATCAAGGGCAATGTTTCCTTACCCCCACTTTGAATCTTTGTTCGTAGATTTGTAGTATAATCTTCTACCTCTTCTCCATTCCCACTGCTATTGGAGATGAACCACGATAGGTCTTTATCTCTAGTAATGGTAGTTTTGATGGAATAAGGAAATTGTTTTTCAAAACTGCTCTTGCTTCCAAGTTGGTGAGATACTACTCTAATTTCATTTTCTTCTAAAGCCATATCAAATATTTTGCTACTGGTCGGATTGAGGCCATCTACTATTGCCTTCAACCCTCTAGCAATGCCATCCAAAACCGCCGTTTTCCCACTCCCATTCTCCCCAATCAACACTGTAAAGCGCTCCTTGAAGGAGAAGGTGGCCTCCTCGAAGCATTTGTAGTTCTTCAGATAAATCTCTTTGAGAAACATAGCCTTGCATTTTAAGAATCAAAGGCATAAAGATAGGCTTTTCACACCAACTCCAGCGCCCCCTCCCGCACTCCCCGGATGGAATCGTGCAGGAACAGCGGCAAAATGGTAGCATGGGTGCGGGCAATTTTGTCAGGGTCGTGCAGGTCGGCCACCATGCTCCGGTACCGCTCTTCACCGTACTCTTCCAGGACGGCGGTCACCCGTTCTTCTTCGGCGAAGTAGCTGCGCATACCCACTGGGTCGGCCTCCGGGTGGAACTGTGTGCCAATCATCTCCGGCGAAAAACGCACGGCCATCATCGCCCGTTCTGGTTCAAGGTGTGCCCGGTCATTTTCGACGCAGAGCAGCCTGGCACCGATTTCTTCCATCCGGGCAAAATCGGGCTTGACAATCTGGTACTCCCGGAAATCCGCTACCCAAAACGGTTCGCTCAATTCGCTGAACAGCGGCTCATTCTCGCCGTCCTCCGTTTTATGGACCGGGAAAGTGCCGAACGATTTTTTCCGGCGGCGGCTGATTTCACCCAACTTGAAGTGGTGGCAGGCCATCTGGAAGGAGTGGCAAATGAAAAAGACGTATTTTTTGGCGCCTTCCTCGCTGCGGTTGTAGTGCCAGAGGTCGTCGATGAGGTCGTGGAACGGAGACAGCCAACTTTCGCTCCCCTCCAGCGGATTGCCGGGGCCGCCGGAAAAAAGGTAGATGTCGTAGCTCAAATCGGGCACTTTCACCTTGCTCCGAACATCGAAAATGTCAAAATCGAGTTCAGCCCCGAACCGCCGCACGATGTCCTGGATATTCTGCATTCCGAGGTTGCGGGTGCCTTCGTACATGTCCAAAATCGCCAACTTTAACTTGCTTTTCATCATCTGAAAATACTTTCATGGCTTCATTGTCTCATTGCTTCATTGTTGATTGGCAATGAAACAATCCAAAATCAAACCATCATTTTTTCTTCTTCGCAACAGCAGGTTGCGGCACTGTGAGGTGCTCGCCCAGCACGGCCTGCTGCACGAAGGTGCCCCAGGTGAGGTTGTGCTTGCCCTCCTCGTGCGCTTGCGCCCGCTCGATGGCGTAGGTGGCCATCGTTTCCACCACCCACTCGAAGTTTTCCTTGCCGACGGAATTCACATCGGCATCGGGGGCGGGGTTGCAGAAGTCGATGGCAACCGGAATGCCATTTTCCACGCCAAACTCCACCGTGTTGAAGTCGTAGCCGAGGCCGTTGCAGAGGCGCAGCACGTAGTCCTCCATCGTGGCCAGCAGTTCCTTCGATGCCTGGTGGTCGGCCACGTAGCGGAGGTGGTGCGGGTTGCGGGGCTCGTAGTCCATGATGCGGATGTACTTGCGGCCAATGCAGTAGCAGCGGAAATATTGTTCAAATTTCACGGCCTTCTGGAAAAGCATGACCAACTGGCCGGTTTCGTGGTAGGCTTTGAACACTTCGGCCCAGTTGTCCACCGGGTAAACGCTCTTCCAGCCGCCGCCTGCGTGGGGTTTCATGAACGCCGGGAAGCCGCCGAGGTAATCGAGCATGGCCTCCCATTCGAGCGGGAATTTCAGGTTGGAGAAACTCTCCGACGAGGTATCGTCCGGGTGGTCTTTGCTGGGAAGTAGCACGGTTTTGGGCACCGGCACCCCGACTTGTTCGGCCAGCACGTTGTTGAAGAATTTTTCGTCGGCACTCCACCAGAACGGGTTGTTGATGACCGCCGTGCCGGTGGCGGCGGCGTTTTTCAGGTACGCCCGGTAGAATGGCACGTCCTGTGAAATGCGGTCGATGATGACGGCGTAGCCACTGGGCACGTTCATCATCAGTTCTTCGACCTGCACGAATTCCGCCGTGATGCCTTTGACCTGCTTGGAATTGACCCTTTCAACAAAAGCCTGCGGAAAGGTTCGCTCCTTGCCGAAAAGTATGCCTATCTTTTTCATTTACAGATGGTTTTAAATTAAGTAAAATATTATAGGTGATGGTGTGAAATTTTAAAAAAGAGGATTCCACTAAATTTGTTCAGGTAAACCAGTATTGTTGGGTTTTATTTTGCGGAATTGGACTGTCAGGAATGGGCTGCAAAACTAAACTGATTTCCCGACAGGAAGAACAAAACCCGGTTGAATTTAAACTTGGCCTGATTTCGTCAGGGGTGTTGGCAGACAGAAAACTACCGCGACATGGGAGACAATTTATTGCTGAACAACCGCCGCCGTCCCGATTTTTCGTCGGAGCAGCGCCACTCGCTGCACATCCACCGGCTGCGGAATTTCCCGTCGGCGCACCTGCGCACCCGGTTCAGCATCGACGTTTACCTGCCGCCCGACTACGATGCCAGCGGCCCCGGCAAATTCCCCGTGCTGTTTTTCAACGATGGTCAGGAGATGGAATCTGTGCAACTGACCGAAACCTTGCTGCAACTCTACGCCCGGCAGCGCATCCCCTCGCTCATCGTTGTGGCCGTTCACGCCGGGGAGCGCTTGCAGGAGTACGGCACGGCCCATCGGCCCGACTACCGCAGCAGGGGCAGCAAGGCGAATTTTTACACGCAATTCATTGTGAATGAGTTGTTCCCGTATTTAAAAAAGCACTACCCGCTGCGGGAGGGCGCTAAAAATGCGGCCTTCGCAGGCTTCTCGCTCGGCGGCCTCTCGGCGATGGACATCGTCTGGAACCACTCGCACCTGTTCGGCAAGGCGGGCGTTTTTTCCGGCTCGTTTTGGTGGCGGCACTGCGACTACCGCGAGGACGACCCCGACGGCGGACGCATCATGCACGAACTGCTCGGCACGGGACTGCACCGGCCCGGACTCAAATTTTGGTTCCAAACCGGTACGATGGACGAGGCCGACGACCGCAACGGCAACGGGGTCATCGACTCCATTGACGACACGCTGGACCTCATCGGGGTGCTGAAAGATTTGGGCTACCACCACAAGCACGACCTCCACTACCGGGAGGTGGAGGGCGGCAGGCACCACCCCTCCACCTGGGCCAAAGTGCTGCCGGAATTCATCGTCTGGGCCTTCGGGCATCAACCTCAAA
>JACRAN010000203.1 GCA_016234735.1 Bacteroidota bacterium
AAAGCCCCTAGTTGTGGTCAGTTTGCAACAGACCACCCCAGACCACAACTATAACCCCATACCCAACCAAAAAACAAAACCCCCCCCCCGAAGCCCATTACAAAAAACGGGCAGCACGAATATATTTTGTATTGGCGGATGACCTGGGTAAAAACGATTTGACGGCATTTTCACCCAGGCCATCCGGTGCATCAGAAGTCCAGCCCGATAGAAAAATGCAGCTTAGGTTCCTGCACCATCCTCGTCTCCACGCCCCAGGCGTAGTCCAACCGAACCAGATAGCCGAAAAGCAGGGTGCGGATGCCTGCACCGTAGCCGAAAATGATGGGGTCACGGAAGTAGTTGACTTTGATGGTCACATTGTTGTTCGAGGCCGTCCAGGTATTGAGCGGACTGGTTTCGTTGAACGGATTGACGCCCTGCCAGGCCGTGCCTGCATCGAAGAAGCCAACGACCTGAAAGTTGCGGACGAAGTTGGATTGGGAACGGGGGAACAGGTAACGGAACACGGGCATCCTGAGTTCGCCGTTGAAGATGGCGTAGGAGTTTCCGTTTCGGGCGTTCAGTTTGAAGCCCCGTGCGTTGGTGGCGATGGAGCGGTAGATGAAATCGTCGCCTGCCGGTAGCGGAATGGTCATGTCGAATTGCGGCAGCAGCCAGTTGTCGGTGCCGCCGAGCATGTAGAGGATTTTTTCCTGCCCAAACGAAGTGGCCCCGGCCAACCGGCCAGCCAGCACCGACCACCTGAGCAGGCGTTGGTAGTGGCGGAAGTCGGCACCGACCACCGTCATGAAACCATTGTTGGCTTTGAACTGCAGGTTTTCGCCCAAATCAATTTCCAGGCCCTTTACCAGCTCCGCAAAAACTTTGTAGCGGGTGCCGTTTTTCACGTTCAGCGCCACATCGAGCGTGTTGTCGAAAACGTACTCGCCCCGAACCCCGAGCCGCTGGCTGCGGAGGTCGGGCGTTTCCAGGGTGGCCGCATCGGTGGAGAGCATGGTGGAATTGTCGAACCGCAGCGTGGCGGTGGCCCGGAGGCTGGTGAAAATATCGAGCGGGTAGCGCAACTGGTACTGGCCCAGGAAAATCCGGTTGTCGTATTTGATGGGCGGCGGCGTGTTGTCAAGCGTGAAACGGAGGCGGCGGTAGTACACCGCGTAGCGCTTGTCGAGCCGTTTTTTCTTGTCGTTGTAAATCAGGAAATATTCAGCGCCATTGAACGAAGTCGGCACCCGGATGCCCCCCTCGAACTCGTGGTCTTCGAGCAAATCCTTGAAATTGGCCTTGAGCAGGATGCCCGGCGGCGGGTAGCCGAAATCCTGCGGCACCCCTGCGTAGGAATTCAGCCCGTCGAACAACATGCCGTTGTCCAACTGCGTCGTCACGTAGTCGGTGCGGAATTTCAGGCGGTACGGGATGATGCGGCTGGGGCGGAACTCATGCACCTTGCGCTGCGGGTCGTCCTCCGATTCGATGGCCCGGTACACCAGCGGCGGCTGCACCGGCTCGGTTTGTTCCTCCTTTTTTTCCGATTGCGGGGTGGTGCGGATGGGCACTTCGTCGTCGTCGAACTCGCTCTGGAACAGGTAGTTGTCGATGTCGATTTTCCCGGTGTCCTGCTTTTCCTGCGGCAGTTTCGAGGTGTCGATGGGGTCGTCACCGGCTTCTTTCAGCACGTTGTCTTTGGGCGGTTCGGGTTTTGGGGCAGGGGTTTCGAGCACCTGCACCCGGCGTTTTTGGTGGTCGGTGAAACCAGGTGTTGCCATGTTTTCCGGCGCTATTTCAGCGGTAAAAAAATGGAGCCGGTTGTCCCGTTCTGCCATTTCCACAAAAATATTGGCCCGGCGGGCCTTGCTCTGCTCCTCGATGTTGCGGTCGTAGTTGGTGGTGAAATGGCTCACCGCCCGCTGCTTGATGATGGTGTCCGACCACACGGAATCCACCTGCGCCAGCGCCACGCTGTCCAATTTTTCCGAAATAATCGAGTCGGCGTGCAGCCGCATTTCCGTCCCGTCTTTGAAGCGGATGACGTTTTCAAAATGGTGGATGTAGTCTTCGAGGTAGCCGGTTTTCCGATTGAAAACGCCGGATTCGTCGGTGAGGAAACCGAACCAGGTCGAGTCGATGGCCATTGGCTGGCGCTCGTTGGCGTACGGAGTGTGCGTCACCTGCACCAGTTCGCCCGTGGTGCGGAAGCCGATGGAGTCGAGGTTGAGGAAGAAAATGTCGAATGTTTGGATGGGCAGTACCGAGTCGAGGACGGTGGGCAGGTTGAGCGAGTCCGGGCGGTTGGAGGCGAAGAGCAGCCCCCGCTGGCCATGCACCTGCACGAACGCCGCATCGAGGTCGTCCCAGCAGTCGGTGGTCAGGCGCTGGGTTTGGCGGTTGAGGGCGAAGTAGAGAAAAATGTCCGATTGCCCCCGCACGGCTGCCGACAGAACCATGTCGTTGGGGCTGATGTAGTCCATGCTGTACACCCGCTGGAACTGCGTGGACATGTCCTCCGTGATTTTTTCTTTGGTTAAAACATTGAACCTCAGCAACTTAACCACGTCCCGCCGCTCGTACATGATGGCCAATTCCATGTTGGTGGGACTCCATGCCAGCAGCGGGTAGTTGTAGTCGGTGGCCTGGATGGCGTTGCGGGAGCCGCTCTTGAAAACGAGGCTCCGGTCGCCGGTGGCCAAGTCCTGCATCCACACCCGTTGCCGCCCGATTTCGTTGGTCACGTAGGCGATTTTCTTCCCGTCGGGGCTGATTTTCAGTTGTGAAAGGGGCAGGCTGCGCTTGTTTTTCACCGTGATTTCTTTGCCTTGCGGCGTACCCATGCCCTTCACCTCGGCTTCGTAGCGTTTTTGAAAAAAGCCGTACCAACTCTCGGTCGTTTTGAAATACGTACTCCCCAGCACGTAGAGGAAGCCGCTTTCGATGCTGCGGTTGATGCGGGTGAGGTAGAGCAGGTTCGACACGGTGGAGTGGCCGTAGTGCTGGCTGATGTAGTACCAGAGCGAGTGGCCTGCCAGCTTTGGGTTCACCTCTGCCATCGTCTCGAAATCGGCATATTTTCCCGACGAAAACATGTCCCGCAACTGGTTGTCCAGGTCGGTGTCCCACTCATCGCCGACGTAGGAAATCAGGCCGTCCTTGAACCACTCCGGCAGGTTCATCATCACGGCATTCTGCACGATTTCCTGGAGGTTGGAGCCGAACAGCATCGCGTTCAAGTACACGGAAGCCACGCCCTCGCGCACCTGTCGACGCAGGTCGGTGTGGTCGCCGTTGAAATACACGAACATCTTGTTGCCCACTATTTTCGTCTGGCCACCGGTGTTCACGAAGGCTTCCTCGCTGCCGATGTTGCTCTGTTTCAGGTCGGTGATGTCGGTGTAAACGATGATTTCGATTTTGTCATTCATCCGGTGTTCGAGGATGCCCTGGATTTCGTGGAAATCGTACTCGGCCATCTGCACCACCGCCTGCCCGATGAGGCGGCCTTCGCCGTACCAGTACGTGATGAAATTGCGGCTCTCGTACTGCGACCACTCGGCGAAGTCGTTGTTGAACTGCACCCGGTTTTTGCCGAATTCGGTTTGGGTCGTTTGGCCAAAGGTCATTTCAGCCAACGAAAAAAGGAGGAGGAGTGGGTAAATTATTCGCATGATATTCAATTTTTGAACCGGGAGCCTTGTTTTGATTGAACGCAATAAACCGGGGAAAGTATGTGCCGTTTCATTGAAAAAATTGAACCAGTAAACCATCACTGGTCAAATTTCAGGTATTTGGTGAAATTTTGGCAGGATGCCGAAATCTCAAAACCTTCCCCCGAAAAAGATTTCCTTGACAAACTACTACCTTCGCAGCCAATAGTTTTAAAAAAGGCAATTTAGGGGAATCAGCAGACAAAATCTGCCTGTTTCACAAAAACCAACCAGACTCATGCCAGCCACCATCGTCATTTTCACCTTCAATCCCTTCCAGGAAAACACGTACGTCGTTTTCGATGAAACCAACGAGTGCGCCATCATCGACCCGGGCTGCTACGAAGCACACGAGCGCATCGAACTGGAAAATTTTATCATAGAAAACAAGCTGAAACCGGTAAGGTTGCTCAACACGCACTGCCACATCGACCACGTGTTCGGCAACAGTTTCGTTAGCAGGACCTGGGGGCTGGGACTGGAAATCCATCGGGGAGAGTTGCCCGTGCTGGAGGCTTTGCCGCAGGTCAGCAAGTTCTACGGCATCCCGATGGGCGAGCCGTCGCCGATGCCGGGCCGGTTCATCGAGGCAGGGGAGGTGATTGCCTTCGGCAACACGAAATTGGAAGCGCTTTTCACGCCCGGCCACTCACCCGCCAGCCTGTCGTTCTTCGACCGGGCCGACGGTTTGCTCATCGCCGGGGATGTGCTGTTCAAGGAAAGCATCGGGCGCACTGACCTGCCCGGCGGCGATTTCGACACCCTGATTGCAAGCATCAAGACCCAACTGCTGCCCCTCGGCGACGAGGTGAAAGTTTTCCCCGGGCACGGCCCATCCACCACCATTGGTTTCGAGCGGGAACATAACCCGTTTTTATAAAAAAGGAAAACCACCCCGGCGTTTCCGCATGAAGTGGCTTCTAAAATTGAATTAGTATGAAATTGTAATCTTCAGCGCTCGTTTGTTCACCATCTCCGGGTTACTGTTTCACTTTCAGCCCGCCATAATTCAAGCTGGCCCGGATGGCACTTCGGGCATTCTGCGTACCCGCATGGCCCTTCACCTCGTGTGAAGTTCCTTTGTCTTTTTCGTAGGTGACGTTCAGGCCCGAAGGGTAGGCGATGCCAGCATAGTTGGTGGCAGCGTCGAGGGTGTAGCTGGCACCGTCCTCCACGGCAAGTTTGAAGTCGGAGTATTTGCCCACCAGGTTTATTTTTGAAAAACCTTTGGACACATGCTCGATGCGGAGGCCGCCATATTGGAGGTCAAAATCACCGTTGTCCTTGAGTTGGTCAATTTTGTAATCGGTGTACTGCGCTACTGCTACCACGCTTTCGGCACTGCCGATGTCCATGTTGCCGTACCTGCTTTGGCAGTTCAGGCGTTCCACTTTTGTGAGGTTGAACTCGTCGTAGCGGGATTCGGCTTTCAGGTTGGCACCGTTGTCCACCGTCAGTTTTGAATATTTCGAGGTGAGTGCGATGTCGCGCACATCGGCGAAATTGAGTTTGCTGTACGATACGTTGACCGAAGCATCACGGGCTTTCACGACCGTGCCGTTGCCGTAGCCGAGTTCAACCGTGAGGTCGCCGCCCACGCCTTCCAGCCGGAAGTTGCCGTACTTCACGTCCACTTTTGCCTTGCCGGTGAGGGGTGCCACAGTGGCATCGCCGTACTTGTTGCTGAGGTCGAGGGACGCATTGGCCGGCATGAATACCTGGTAGTTGATTTGGAATTCGGTGTGGTCGTTGCTGCCCCAACTCCACCAGCTGCTTTTGTTCGATTCTATGACGGTTTCTGCCTTCACGAAGGCGTCATCATTGGTGAAATCTATTTGGATGCGGTCGAAAACATTTTGAGCTTCCGATTCGCTGCCTGCTTTCACCACGATGGTCACGTCGATTTTCGCCCGGTCCCTGTCCCAGGTTTTCACATCGATTTTACCGTACTTGTTGACGAGGTTTACCGTGCCGGTGGCATGTAGCGGGAATTCCTTTTTGATGGTTTTGGTGAATTCCTGCTTTTGTTCCGGTTGCTCCTGCTGTGGTTTTGGCTGCTCCTGTTTGGGGTCGCCAGGCTCACCGGCCACCGCGGATTGAGGGGCAAGCACGAGTGCCGCCACGATGGCGCACCAGCCTGCGAACAGGCTCATTTGCCTGATTTTAGAGACTAATTTCATCTTCTTCAGTTTTAATATTATTCGGATTAACGGTCTGAACCTTTTCGAGCACCTGCTCAAGGATGTTTATTTTGGTTTGGTAATTTTCAATCATGGCCTGGACGATTTGCTCGTCGGCCCCTGCCGGGGCGGTTTCGAGTTCCAATTTCAGTTGTTCGTACACTTCGTCCAACTCCTGCATGTCGGCCTGCACAAAACCATCTTGTTGGTAGGAAGCGAGTTGTGCCAATTTTTCATTGACCTCACTGTTGAAGTAGCGCTCCATTTCTGCGTGTTCCGGCGAAACGTCTGCCAGCGATTTGACTTCCTTGCCGGAGTTGGCTAAGTAGGCTCCCATCGCACCGCCTGCGGTCAGCAGCAGGGCGACGGCAGCGGCCACGCGCAGCCGCTTCATCCACACCACCCGGCGCAGCGGACGCTGCTCCAGGCTCCTGCCGATGTCCGACCAAACCTTCAGGTCCGGCACGGCCGTATCGAACGCCGCCCTGTTTTCAAGGATGAATTTTTCTAAATTGTCCATCTTCAGTTTTTAAACGAAGGATGACAAGTTGTTGGTAAACAATGGGTTAACTCAGTCAATTGTCCACCAGCAACCGCCTTCCTTCCAAAAGTTCCTTCAGTTTTTTCTTGGCCCGGCTGAACTGCGACTTCGAGGTCGCTTCCGTGATGCTCAGGATTTCGCCGATTTCCTTGTGGTCGTAACCCTCGAACATGTAGAGGGAAAAAACGACCCGGTAGCCATCCGGCAAATCGCTTATCGCTTCGTTGATGACCTTCACGTTGAGGTGTATTTCGCTCACCGTCTCTTGGTCTGGCACATGGTGGAAGCGGTCATCGAGCGATTCAATCTTCAGCCTCCTTTTTTTCAAAAAATTGATGCAATTGTTGACCACGATCCGTTTGATCCAGGCCCCGATGGTCGATTCGTAGCGGAAAGAATCCATCTTGGAGTACACGTCAACAAACGACTGTTGGAGCAGGTCTTCGGCATCCAGGTCATCGTTCACCATTCGGAGGCACACGTTGTACATCGCCTGTGAATACAGCCTGTACAACTCGAACTGCGCTTTTCGGTCGCCCCGCATACAGTTCTCGATGATGTCCCGGTGGGTACTCCCGTAGTCCAAATTCCATTCAGTTTGTAGCCTAAACGACAGGCGTGGTGAGAAAAGGTTGCACCGTTTGGGAGGGTTTTTGCCACAAAAAGTTAATCTGTGGGCTGAGAGCAACGTGGTAATTTTGTTTTAAACCGTTGGTTTGCAATGATTTAAAACATCGACTTCAAAACGGCGGGTCTCCTGATTTTATTCTTCTTCGTCGGGTGCGTTTTTGCGCTCCCGCAATTTTTTGTCATCGACTTTTTCGTTCAAAAACTCGTTCAGCCGCTCGATGTTGAGGTTCGTGGTAATTTCCCCAAACTCGTTGATTTTGATGTCGAAGCCCTTGAGTTCGTCGTGGACTTTGGGTTGTTCTTTTTTGGATTGCTTTTTTGCCATCGCCTTCGGGATTTATGGATTCAAGGTATCAAAATAATCAAACGCCCGCCGCAGCCGCGCCACCGTCCGTTGCCTGCCCAGCACCACCATCATCTCGTACACCCCGGGGCCTTGCATCGTGCCGGCGAGGGCGATGCGGAGCAGCGGCATCACTTCGCCCGGTTTTAGGCTGCGTTCTGTCATCAGATTTTTCACACGCTCCTCCAATGTGGGGGCGTCGAACGGCTCCGTGCTTTCCATCAGCACTGCCAGTGCCTCAAAGTTGGGGTGGCTTTCCGGCTTCCACCGCTTTACAATGTTCTCATTGTCAAACGATTGCACATCGCCGAAAAGGTAGCTGGCCTGTACTACGAGGTCGGACAGAAAAGTCGCACGGCCCTTCATCAGGTGGCAGACTTTGGCCAAGTATTCATCCGAAACTTGGTAGCCCTTCGCCTCGGCCAATGGCTTGATTTGCGCAGCCAAGTCCGAATCGGCAGCGGCATGAAGGTACTGCTGGTTGTACCATTTTGCCTTGTCGTAGTCGAAGCGGGCACCGCCCTTGCTGATTTTTTCGAGGGAAAATGCTTCGCAAAGTTCCGCCAGCGAGAAAATTTCCTGCTCGGTGCCAGGGTTCCAGCCGAGGAAGGCGAGGAAGTTGATGACCGCCTGCGGCAGGAAACCAAACTCCCGAAAACCGTCGAAACTGTCCTCCTCCGATTCCGCTTTCCAAGCGAGCGGGAACACGGGCATTCCGAACTTCGCACCGTCCCGCTTGCTGAGTTTGCCTTTGCCGTCCGGCTTCAAAATCAGCGGCAGGTGCGAGAACTTCGGCATGATGGCCTCCCACCCGAAGGCCCGGTACAGCAGCACGTGGTGCCCCGTGCTGGGCAGCCATTCCTCGCCCCGGATGACGTGCGTGATTTTCATCAGGTGGTCGTCCACGATGTTGGCCAAGTGGTAGGTCGGCATCCCGTCCGACTTCATCAGCACCTTGTCGTCGAGTTCCCCAGTCTGGAAGCTCACCTCGCCCCGGATAAGGTCGGTGAACATAACCGTCTCATTTTCAGGCACTTTCAGGCGGATGACGTAGTCCTCTCCAGTGGCCAGGCGGTGCTGCACCTCGTGGGCAGGCAGCGTCAGGGCGTTCTTCATCGCCCGGCGGCTGATGTGGTCGTATTTGAAATTGTGGTTGCCAGCGGCAGCTTCCGACTGGCGTTTTGCATCGAGTTCGTCCGGCGTGTCGAAGGCGTAGTAGGCGCTGCCGTTCGACACCAGTTCGAGGGCATGTTTCTGGTAAATTTCCTTGCGCTCCGACTGGCGGTAGGGTGCGAACGGGCCACCGATGCCCTGCCCTTCGTCGGGTAGGATACCGCACCATTTCAGCGACTCGATGATGTAGTCCTCGGCCCCCGGCACGTAGCGCCCCTGGTCGGTGTCCTCGATGCGGAGGAGGAAGGTGCCGCCGTGCTTTTTGGCAAAAAGATAGTTGTAAAGTGCCGTGCGCACCCCGCCGATGTGCAGCGGGCCGGTCGGACTTGGCGCAAAACGTACCCTGATGTTGCTCATGTTTTAATTGAAATGAAATTCCATCTTAATTTTCCCCGGTGGCAGCATTTTATCGTTGTAAACCGTTGATTTACAAGTAAATTGGCTGCCGACGAGGTCCCGCCCTCGCATTACGGGCGGGGTGCAAAAGTAAGCCTTCAGGCGGTTACTTTCTTGCAAAATTGCAGTCCAACCGCCCTTGGACGGAACGTACCCAAAAGTTTGAAACACGATGTATTTAGTCAAAACGCCTCAGTTTATCCAAAAGCTCTTTCCGAATTTCACCTGGCGCATCCCGACGGGTGAAAAAACCCTCCATCTGACTTTCGATGACGGCCCCATCCCCGAAGTGACACCCTGGGTACTCGATCAGTTGGCGGCGTACCGGGCCAAGGCGACTTTTTTCTGCATCGGTGACAACGTGCACAAATACCCCGACGTGCTGGAAATGGTAAAAAACGCAGGCCACACTGTCGGCAACCACACCTTCCACCACCTCAACGGCTGGCTGACAGACAACGTGAAATATTTCCTCAACGTTCGGCGGTGCGCCCACGCACTGCGGTCGAACCTCTTCCGCCCGCCCTACGGCAAGCTGAAACCCAAACAGGCGGAGTTCCTGCAACGGCACTACCGGATTGTGATGTGGGATGTGCTGAGTGGCGATTTCGACCCTGAAATCAGCCGGGAGCAATGCCTCGAAAATGTGTTGCAAAATGCCAAAGACGGCTCCATTGTCGTCTTCCACGACAGCCTGAAGGCTTGGGAAAAATTGCAGTTCGCCCTGCCAAAAGTGCTGGCCAATTTTCATTCGCAGGGCTACCAGTTCCGGCGATTGGAAGAACAAAAGTCCGAAACGCAGCAGTTGGTGTCCGTTGCCTGAACATTACCCTGTCTTTGCACACCCCGGTAAGCATGATTTTTTTTTATCAAATTTTTTGGTGCCCCAAATTTTTTGATATTTGCGACCCGTCCGCCCCGCTGAAAATCAGCAATTTGTATGCAGTCTTGTCAACATGGATACGATGCTCGCTAAATATGCCCGATTGCTCGTCCATTATTGCCTTGAACTTAAGGAAGGTGAGCGGTTGTTCGTTTCTTCGACCACCCTTGCGGAGCCGCTGGTGAGGGAAGTGTGGCGGGAAGCGCTTCGGGCCGGTGCGGCGGTGGAAATTGACATGGCATTCCGGGAAAAAGGGCGGATTTTGTTTGAGGAGGCAGGCGAGGCACAATTGAAGCACATTTCACCATTGTATAAAATGGCAATGGAGGAATTTGATGCCTACCTGAACATCATGGCACCGTTCAACCTGCGGGAAGATCAGAACGTGGACAGCAGCAAAACCACAGTGCGACGGGAGGCTATGAAGGACTTGAATAAAATTTATTTTGAACGCACAGCAACCCGTTCCTTGAAACGAAACCTTTGCCAGTATCCAACGTTAGCGAATGCACAGGAAGCAGGCATGTCATTGGAGGAATACGAAAAGTTCGTGTTCGGTGCCTGTAGCTTGTTCGAGGATGACCCCGCTGCTGCCTGGCTGGAAGTGCGAAGGTCGCAGCAGCACGTAGTCGATTTTTTGAACCAAAAAGAAACTGTGCGCTACCTTGGCGAAGGCATTGACATCACATTCTCGACGAAGGGCCGAACCTGGATCAACTCGGACGGCCAGACGAACATGCCCAGCGGCGAAGTTTACACCTCGCCAGTGGAAGACAGCGTGAACGGCACGGTACATTTCACCTACCCAGTGGTGTATGCCGGGCACGAAGTGGAGGGCGTTACGCTTTGGGTGAAAGACGGCGAGGTGGAAAAATGGGAGGCCAGGCGCGGGAAAGACCTGCTCGACCAGGTGTTTCAGCTACCGGGAGCGAGGCGCTTCGGGGAAGCGGCGATGGGAACAAATTACAAAATCGACCGTTTTACGAAGAACATTCTGTTCGATGAAAAAATCGGCGGAACGGTACACATGGCCATCGGTCAGTCGTACTTGCAGACCGGCGGCAAAAACCAGTCGTCCATCCACTGGGACATGATTGCGGATATGAAAAACGGCGGGCAGATTTTTGCAAACGACGAGAAGGTGTACGAAGGGGGAAAGTTCCTTTTTTGACACCGGAAAGGCATAAAATTGTGGGCAGAACCAAGCTGATAAATTTGTAATACAAAAAATGGCTTGAATGTTTGCAATTTTTATAAATTTGGCGGTACTTTTAAAGACCAAGCCAGAAAGTTCTTATTTGAAAACCTATTTCCCAAAACAACACTATCTAAAACGTGGAGAACAACATCGCATTTCTTGAACTGAAGTACGGCAATATTTACGGAGGGTTCCCCAACTTCTTTGTCATTGCCGAAGTAGCCCTTCTCGTTTTTGAAGGACGCAGCAAAAAAATCTTCATTGACACTTGGGTCAACAAGGCCGATGTGGATTACGTGAGCGTCTATTCCAAAACGAACGAATTCGGGCACACCGTTGGTCGCAACAAGGTCGTCATCAACATGCGCACGGGCCGTACCCGACCTTTTCTCGAAGAATTTCACGTTGACAAACGGGCACTGCAATTTTCTTTCAAGCAGCTCCGCCCGGTCCACATGCGTGTCAAAAACTTCCTGTTCGATTCGCTGCGCAAGTACCAAATCGACACCATCATTACGTTCGATGGCCGCCGGGACGTGTTCCTTTGCGAGCGGGCAGGGGTCCGCTTCGGCAGAACGGAGATTGTCGATTTGCAAAAAGAACTGAATAAGGACACAGATTACCTGTTCTCATTGAACAAACTGTCCGTCATCACCAACTTCGATATGGACGGCTCGTACCTGCGCTCCAACAACCTGGAGTATTGGTTGCATCCGATCGCTGCGAAGCAGCTTCGCCCGAAGTCTGCCGCCTGGGATGCCGCCCGCCTGTTGATGATACACAATGAATTTTACGAGTACCGGACGGATTTCCTGCTCCGGGCGCAGCAGCTGCTCAATAAAATTCAGGCACTAAAAGAGGTGGAGGGGGAAGAGCATGACCATGACCACGACGAAGGTTCTTGATTTTTCCTGTCTTCCTAAAACCAAAAGGCAGTGGGGCATTGGCCCCACTGCCTTTTTCCGTTTTTTAGGGCTGCGAATTTTCTCCCGACAAACCAATTCCACAAAATACTTTTAGGCTTGTCTAAAAATAAGATACCTTTGGCCTAAATAAATTTTGCTTTGAGCAATGGAGAGTCTTACCCAAGCGGAAGAGAATTATTTAAAAGCTGTTTTTAAAATAGGCGAAAAAGACAACAAAGCCGCCAGCACCAATGCCATTGCAGGTATTCTCAACACCACGGCAGCTTCGGTTTCCGACATGTTGAAACGGTTGGCAGGCAAGGGCCTCTTGCACTATGAAAAACATCGTGGGGCTACTTTGACAGAAAAAGGAAGTGAATTGGCCACCAACTTAGTCAGAAAACACCGCCTCTGGGAGGTGTTTTTGGTAAAAACCCTTCACTTCTCCTGGGACGAAGTGCATGAAATCGCCGAGCAATTGGAGCACGTTCAATCGGACGAGTTGATTGACCGCCTCGACTTTTTCCTCGAAAAGCCACAGTTTGACCCACACGGCGACCCGATTCCAGATGCCCAAGGCAACTTCACCATGCGCAGGCAGGTTCCCCTCCCTTCGTTGGCAATTGGCGAGCGGGCAGTGGTGGTGGGGGTTCAGGAATCGTCAGTTGCTTTCCTGAAATATTTGGACAAAATAAAACTCGAGCTGGGTGCCCGTGTGCAGGTACTGGAACGCTTCGAGTACGACGGTACCCTGAAAATCGAACTCAATTCCAACGAAGAAATTACCATTTCCCATAAAGTTAGCGAAAATCTGTTTGTACAAAAAACCAAATGATGCAGGGGGGTAGGTGGTGCTCGACCATTCAACCCCCTGTTTTTTTTTATCAAATTTGCGCGCCTACTCCGACAAAGTCATTCTCATCAACCAGCGCCCGATAGCCTGCGGGGATACCGAAACTGTGTTCACTGAAGAAATCATTGCGATGGCTCGCCGCGGGCAACTGCCCATTTTGCAACAAACCGGAATAGCCTGAGATATTCGACTCAATTGGTTGGGGGAGGAAGCATGTGACCCTCTCAAAATGAAACCAGGCCCTCTCATTTTGAGAGGGTTTTTCTTTTTTATAAAATCAGGATAAAAAATATTTGAATCGCAATTTGTTGAAATACAGGGATTTAGAAAAAGATTTAATTTTTTTTTATTATGGAGGTACACCGTTTGGCACATAGGATTTTGTAACCGCAAATGAGCGGGCAAAAACAAACCAGGTTATTCAAAAACATCCCAAAATGGAAGTCGCACTATTTTTTCTGATGCTTTTTTTCGCCTTTCTCGTGCTGCTGGTCCTCGTGACACTCAGTGAGCAGAAAGCCTGAAGACCGACTCCAACACGGCCATTCCCAAAACTTAATTACATCATCCTAAATACAGATTATGACCACCATCGAATTTAATTGCCATTTCAACACACTCCAGCACAAGTTGCTGCCCTTTGCTTACAGACTGACCAACAACGTCGAAGACGCGAAAGACCTCATTCAGGAAACCGCCTTGCGTGCCTACAACAACAAAGAAAAATTTGAAACCGGCACCAACTTCCGGGCATGGGTGACTACCATCATGCGGAACACGTTCATCAACATTTACCGAAAGAAAAAGAACCGGGCCACCACTTCCGAGCCAGCGGACAGCTATGTTTTCGTCAATGAAAACCATGCGGTGGACAACAGCGCCCACTCCAACATGATGATGCTGGAACTGGACGGCATCATGAAGACCCTCGATAACATCTACCGGAAGCCTTTCCTGCTGTTCTTTGAAGGCTACAAGTACGAAGAGATTGCCGAAAACATGAACCTGCCCATCGGCACGGTGAAGAGCCGTATATTTTTTGCCCGTCAGAAATTGATGGAGACTATTAACCGCAGTTACAATTTTGATATGAGCGTAATGAATTGAAGTGAAAAAAAGGGTTGCCATTAATTCTCCCAAAAACATAACGCAGGCGGATTTTGAAACCGGCGTTTTGGAGCAACCCGACAGTGCATCTACCCACGCCCCGTCTGACCAATTACCGATGCTGCGATGTGCGGTGCCATGAATTTGGAATTGATTCATACATTTGAATTTCCATTTTGAGCACTTCACATCGCTTTTTGTTTTTATGAAACTGCCTGAACTACCCACTGTTTTCAAACAAAAACACCCTGCCGACCAAAAAGAGGCCGACGGGGATGGCAGTTCTTTTTCAAAAAAAACCGAACAGGCGCTTTCAAAAACTGTCGGCATCAAGGCAAAACTTCGTCCCCTCTCCCGCCTGCTAAGAGAAACAGCCCGCAAAAATATCAAAGCCATCTCCAACCTGACGCTCGCCGGTGTTGGCGAAAGCCTGCAATCCCTGCGCCTGAAGACCAAAATCCGCATGGTGCTGCTCATTCTTTTTGCGGTGGTCACGCTGTTGGGCATCATGGGCGGCTACTACGTGCAACGCACTTCGACCAACGCCCTGCTGATGATGCAGGAAAACTACAACGCCATCAACTATACGAAGGGCATGTCGCAGGCAGTGAACGACATGGTGTGGGCCATTGCCCTCGAAAACTCGTCGCCCTCCTACCGGCGGCAACAACTTCGGAAAGCATCCGACAGCTTCGAGCGCTCACTGAACATGCAACTGAAAAAGGTGACGGCCCCCGAAGAGCAGGAACTGACCGACCGGCTCAAGCGGGATTACGAAGCCTTCAATGCCCAGTTGCAACAGATGGAATTTACGAAGGAAGTGCCGGTGAACTTGTACATGCAGCAACTCAACATCCAGGTGATGCTGCAATCCGTGCATGATTTGAACGATAAAATGATAAAACAGCGCACGGCGGAAGCCTCGGCCATGGCCAACAAAGTGACGATGTACATGATTATTTTGGGCATGTTGTTTTTCATTTTCGCCGTGTTTGCCCTGTACTATTTCCCCAACTACGTGGCCGACCCCATCCAGTCGATGACGGAGAGCATCCGGCAGATTGCACGAAAAAATTACAGCGAGCGCATTGCCATTGAATCAAGTGACGAAATCGGGGAAATGGCAAAGTCGTTCAACCTGATGGCCGAAAAATTGGAGGAGTACGAAAACATCAACATGACGCAGGTTTTGAGCGAAAAAAAACGCACCGAAACCATCGTCAGCCGCATGAACGAAGCCATCATCGGGTTGGACGACCAGATGAACATCCTGTTCGCCAACCCCCCTGCCCTCGAATTGACGGGCTTGCAGGAAGAAGACTTCATCGGACAAAACGCCACGAGGTTTGCCAAAGGGCACCAATTGCTGCAAAACCTGTTGAAAGAAGTGCTGAACGGTGAGGTGACGGAGAGTAAAACCTTCGCTGCCATCAGCGTGGACAAGGACGGCCAGCGGCTGTATTTCAACAAAGACGTGCTTCGGGTGGAAAGCCCCGGCGACGATGCCGATGCTCCCATGAGCGTCGGGTTCATCATCATTTTGAAAAACGTGACGGAGTTGAAAGAGCAGGATTTGGCAAAAACCAACTTCATGGCCACCCTCTCGCACGAGTTGAAGACCCCCATCGCTGCTATCGACATGAGCGTGAACCTGCTCGAAGACGAGCGCATCGGCCAAATGAACGAGGAACAGTGGGACCTCACCGGCACCATCCGCCTGAACATTTCCAGGATATTGAAAATGGTGAACGAAATCCTCGACATCTCCCGCATCGAAACCGGCAACCTGCAATTAGAACTGGAAAGTGCCACACCTGATGCCATCGTCGTCAGGGCATTGGAAAACGTGAAAACTTTCATTGCCGAAAAGGAGGTCAGCGTCATCCAACACATCGAGCCGGAGCTGCCGCTGCTGCACCTGGATTTGCACAAAACGACAGCCGTGCTGGTCAACTTCCTGACCAATGCCGTGCGCTACACGCCTGAAAATCAGGCAATTGAAATCAACGTTACCCGCCAGAACGGCTCCGTGCAATTTTCGGTAAAAGACAGTGGGCCGGGCATCACGGAGGAAGACCAGCACAAACTTTTCCAGCCCTACCGCCGCGCCGCCGGTGACAAAACGAAGGGCACGGGCCTCGGTTTGGCCATTTCAAAAGAATTTGTGGAGGCTCAGGGCGGGCAGATTTGGGTGGAAAGCAAACTTGGCGAAGGCAGCACCTTCAGTTTTGCGCTGCCCGTTGGCTGATTTCACGAAATATCCACGTTGATGCCGCCAAGTATCAGCCACAGCAGCAAGCCAATGAAGGCGATGATGATGCCCAACACCAGAAAAACGATGCCTACCGCCGGTATCACCAGCCCCAACAAAATGAACAAGCCGCCCAGCAGCAGCACAATCAACCCCGCCAAACCGAGGTTGACCCTTCCACCGGGCTTCGTGGCCCGCATCTTTTTTTCCAGCTTTTTTTGAAGTTTTTTCTGCAGCCAGTTGGTGCGTTTTCCTTTTTTGAAATGGCTGGAGTGCAGCGATTCGGTCGCTGTTTTGTGCGTGGCAGCAACAGCCGCTGCGGGCTGGTCAGGTTTTGAAACCGCAAAAAGCGAGGGGGAGGCAGTCAGGAAAAATGCCGTCAGCGCCAGCAGGAGTAGGTTGTTTTTCATCGAAAACAGGGAGTTAGGATGGTGAAAAAATTGCGCAGCACCCACAGAAAAAGTCTTCGGAAACTGCCTTTTCAAAACTCAGATGCAATTTTCCGCGGGGTTCCCCTATTTCGATTTTTGAAGTTTCAGGCGGGTCGGCGCTTGTGTTTCCGCCAAACCCAAACGGCACCGATGACACCCGCCAGGAAAAAAAGCACGGCAATCACTTCCGCTTGTGTGGGCTGGCCCGGCAGCCATTCGTACTTTACGTTTACCCTGATTTTTTCAATCCAAAACCGCTCGAACCCATTGAGAATCAGGTAGATAAAAAATATCATGCCCGGCGCTGCCGCCCGCTTGCGGATGGCCCAGAGGAAGCCCCCGATGAGGAACGAAGCGACGACTTCGTAGAGCGGCGTGGGGTAAACGGGCATGGCCAGCCGGTTGCAGTACAGCCACTCGCAGCCCTCGATGGGGATGCCCTCCTTGTTCACGTTGTGCGGGAAGTCGTATGCCCAGAGCCAGTCGGGCAGGAACCACCAGTCGGGTTGGGCGGCGGCGGCAATGCCCCAGTCCCCGTCGCCGGAGAGCTGACAGCCGATGCGCCCGACCCCGTAAGCGATGATGAGCGCCGGTGCGACGGCATCCGCCGTCGGCCAGAACGGGATTTTGTGCCTGCGCAGGTACCAGGTGACGCCGAGGGTCCCAAAAATCAAGCCGCCGTAAATGGCGAGGCCGCTGCCGGAAAAAAACGTGCCGATGGGGTCGTCGAAGAATCCCGACGGCTCTTCGAGGATGGAAAAAACCTTTGCCCCGAAAATGCCCGTGAGGGCGGCGATGATGGTCAGGTCGCCGATGCGGTCGTGCGGGTAAATCGTGCTGATTTGCTCCTTGGGCTTCGGCAGTTGCTGCTTCTTTTTTTCCCACCAACGCAGCGCTGCGAAAACCACCGCCAAACCGATGCCCGCCAGCCAGTTGCCTTTCGACGAAAGCAACACGCCGGCTGCGTTTTTTTGGAAATCGGCAAAATGCTGAAAAATGTACACGACTTTGAAGCCAAGCACGAAGCCGAACAGCCCGTTGGAAACCAATTCCCACCAGGTGGCGGGCAGCCCCACGAGGATTTTTGAAGTGGCCGGGCTGTAAATTCCCTCCTCTGCCTTGCGCTTGAGTTCGAGGTAAAAAAACAGTGCCCCGGCGAGGATGCCCACCACGAGCATCATCCCAAAGGTTTTGAAAACGGAAGTCCAATTGTCGGGTTGGGTTCCGAGAAGGTCGTGCAGAAGGTAGGACAGGTCTGGGTACATTGCCTTTGGATAGTGGAGTTTGAGTTCGGGCAATCAACGCACTGCCAGTCAGTTATTATTTGAAAACCCAAGGGCCCAGCTCCTTTTTCTCAACAGATTGGGCAAAGATAAAAAAGGATTGAACAGCCACCTTCTCTGATTACGCTGCCTTACCGCCTGTCGTTTCGGCTGCCACTGCCGCCTTGTTAAGCGCTTCAATTTCCTTGTCGATGAAGTACAGGCACTGCGGGCCGTCGCCAATGAGCCGGATGCGGTCGAGCACGGTGCGCATGAGCGCTTCTTCCTCCCGTTGCTCGTTGACGTACCACTGGAGGAAAGTCTGCGTGGCGTAGTCGTTTTCCTTGTTGGCCAAGGTGATGAGCTTGTTGATGCTTTGCGTCACTTTTTGCTCGTGCTCGTACACCTGCTTGAAGATGCCCTGCACCGAATCGAACTGCCGGGGCGGTTCTTTGATGCCAGGCGTTTCGGCGAAGCCATCCACGTCGCTGAGGTACTGGAAGATTTTCAGCATGTGCATCCGCTCCTCCTCCGACTGGCGGTTCAGGAAATTTGAGCAGCCGTGGAGGCCCTTGTGGTCGCACCAAGTGGCCATGGAGAGGTAGAAAAACGAAGCGTAGCCCTCAAATTCTATTTGTTGGTTGAGCGCCGCTTCCATTTTTTTTGAAATCATCATGTGCAAACTATTTTCTCGGTTAAAAAAGGTTTGGAAAGATGTCCCACCTTTTTTCAATTAAAGCAGAACAACATAAAACCGCCACGATTGATTTTGGTTTGGCAAAAATCAGAAATCGTTGCATCTCCATCGCGTAAATTGCCGGGCAAAGCACTTCATTTTTTTTGAAAAAAGACAACCGCAATTTATCGCTCCTCATCTTGGCAATCGCTTATACGGCGGGAATGTTCACAGGTTTTTTTTCACCGGCAGATATTTCCATGCCATGGGCACCCATCCGCTGCCCACCGTCCTTTGGGCCGACCTCGATTGCACGCGGTGGCGGTGTTCGTGCTCACCTCGAACGCCGCCCGGCCTACGCCAAAACAATGCAGGAAGTGCCTCGTTGGCTACCGTTTTTCCCGGCCCGTAGGAGTGTGGAAAAAACGGATTCGTCAGTCAGATAATATTGTCTATTTTTGCCCGGCTACCTCCTCAAAACTTGCACGGAGGATAATTCTTGGCAAACGAGCAATATGGGAAAAATCATCTCGCTATTGAACCACAAAGGAGGCGTCGGCAAGACCACGAGTGCCATCAACATCGGTGCCGGCCTCGTGGAGTTGGGTAAAAAAGTTTTACTCATCGACCTCGACCCACAGGCTAACCTCTCCCTTTCGTTAGGTATTCCGCGTCAACCCAACACGATTTACGAAGCACTTCGGGGCGAGTCAGAACTGGAACCCTACACCGTCAGGGAAGGATTGGATGTCGTCATGTCCACCCTCGATCTTTCGGGCGCAGAAATGGAATTGATCAACGAAGCGGGCCGTGAATATATCCTGAAGGAGTTGTTTGAACCGGTGAAAGACGACTACGATTTCATCATCATCGACTGCCCGCCGTCGCTGGGCCTGCTGACGCTGAACGCACTGGGGGCCAGCGATTATGTGTACATTCCGCTGCAAACGCAGTTTCTGGCGCTCCAGGGCTTGGCCAAAATCAAGCAGGTCGTGGACAAAGTGAAGTTCCGCCTGAACAAAAAACTGGAAATTGGCGGGGTCATTGCCACGATGTACGATTCCCGAAAAATCCTCAACCGGGACGTGGTGGATACCATCCGAAAATATTTTGGTGAAAAAGTTTTCGACACCCTCATTCGGGACAATGTCGCACTGGCCGAAGCACCGTCGCAGCGGAAAGACATTTTTTACTACAACGCCAGCAGCATCGGCGCACAGGATTACATGAGCCTTTGCAAAGAAATACTGACCCGATTAGAAGTGGAAGAACAAGTTTAACTCACACCCAGCACCTGTCATTTTGAGCAAAAAGAAATTCACGGACGGACTCGAAAGCCTCTTTTCCTACGACGACAGCAAGGAAAGCGGGCAGGGCACTACGTTCCTCGAAGGGGCTAACGCCGACGAAGCGAAATCCAAGCCTGCCGTGAACCGCCCTTCTTCTCGCAAAACATTTACCACCGACCTCGACTCGCTCCTCCACGAAGCCATGCAAGAAACCTTCGAGGAACAAATCCTGGAGCGGGAAGCGGCCTCTGCCGCTGCTTCGGGCACCAAGGCGCAGGCTTTCCACCAGCAGACCCACCGCCGCAGGCCGATGAGTGGCCTTGACATGCTCATCCGGCGGACCGTGGAACGGGGTGCTGTCGAAGAAGACCAAGTGACGGGCACACGTCGGCTCACAGTGACGTTCGACAAGGAAAAGCTGAACAAACTCAAAACCATTGCCCGCATGGAAAAAGCCTACCTCAAGGACATCCTCGGCGACATTGTGGCCGAGTACATCCGCCGGTATGAAAAAGTGAAGGGCAACGTCGAGGAGTTGTGATGTTTTTAAACTTGCCACAAAAAAAGGGTGCGAACCGACCGGTCCGCACCCTTTTTTTTGTGGCAAGTGATGGAGTGCAAAAAATTATTTCCGCTTGATTTTTTCAATCAGGGCTTGGGTTTCAGTGTAATCTTCGCCGCTGGCCTTGGCCAGTTCGATGGCCTGGTTGGCGGCTTTCAGGGCCTTGCCTTTTTTGCCCAGCTTGTAGTAAAGTGAGGCAACCGTGTCGGTGTTGGCGTAATTTTTATCCATTTTCACCGACTGTTTTGCCCATTTCAAAGCGTATTTCAGCTCCTTTTTTCCGTCCACGGCTTCGTAAAACAGCCAGGCCATTTCGTTCAGCACGGTCCAGTCTTCCGCCGGGAATTTTTTGAAGTAGGCATTGGCCGCTTTCGCAAAATTCTTCCAATCCTCCCGCTGGGCGTAGAAGCCCATTTTCAGTTGCCCTGACATTTCCTCCGCCCGGTCGGGGTAGGTTTTGGCGTAGAGTGCCTCCACTTTTTTCAGGTCGGCCTCCGTTTCGGCATGGGTGATGGTGTTTTGGACCATCTCGTCCACTTTCCCGGTGACGGCCTGCTGGCCGAATTTTTCCTCAAAAACCTTGCGGTTGTTGAGCAGGTAATCCGCCATTTTGGTGTCCAGGTCGCTCACCATTCGGAAAACGAACTCCAGGTTTTCATCGGTGCCCCAGTCTTTTTGCGTGGCCAGATATTCGTCGGCGACCTGGGCGTAGGTGCCGTCCATCGCATCGTACTTAGCGAGGGCGAGGTTGTGGAGCAGTTCCAGGGAGCGGTCGCCCGCCTCGTACTGGGAATTGATGGAGCCGATGTTTCGCTTGGGGTCAAGTGCCGCCTCGCCGAGGCCGATGAGCAGGTCGGTGGTTTGGTAGCCAACCGCCCGATGCACCACATTGCCTTCCGGGTTGATGAAGAGCAAGGTCGGGTAGGCCTGAATGCCAAACTCACCGGACAGACCGATGCCCTCGCCCTTTTCCATGTCCATTTTTACGTTCACAAATTTGGCGTTGAAAAAATCGCCGGTTTCTTTTTGGGTGAAAACATCTTTCGCCATTTTCTTGCAGGGGCCGCACCATTCGGCGTAGGCATCCATGAAGATGAGCTTGTCTTCTTTTTCGGCTTTCGCCAACAGTTCCTTCCAGGTTCCCTTGGTAAACTGGATGCCCTGGCCGAAGGTGTTGCTGCCCATCAGCAAAGCGAAGGCCAGCAAAATCAGGTATTTTTTCATGGTTGGATGATTGGGGAGTGATTGCTTCATTGTTGGATTGCTGAATTGTTATGCACAACAACAATGAAACAATGAAGCAATCCACCCCATTTAACTTTCAAGTTGTTGGATGAAACGTTGCACCTCCTGCTCGGCAGGAGGCCCGGCCGTTTTGGCCATTTCGAGGGATTTGTTGGCGGCTTCGAGTGCCTGTTTTTTCTTGCCGTTTTTGTGCAGGATTTCAGCGTAGGTCAGGTAAAAATGATAGTTGTTGCCTTTTTCTGCGGCTTCTTTGGCGTACTTCTCGGCCATTTTCATGCACTTTTCGTCGGCAGAAAAATTGTTGGCAATGTCCGTGGCCAACTTGTGCAGGCCCTTGGCATCGCCTTTGGCCACGTTTTTTGCGTAGGCATCGCAGGATTTGCCAAAGTTCTGGGCATCCTTCGCCGCTTTGAAGTAATCAAAATCGGCTTTGGCGGCAAATGCTGCCGCTTTTTCGGGGAAGTTTTCCTTCATCTTGGTTTTCGCTTCCGCCAGCAGTTCCGGCGACTGGTATTCGACGGCTTTCTTGGCCGTGTTGGTGCAAGCCAGTTCGATGCGGTCGCGCACGGCCTGCAAGCCCACGAGCATCCCGATTTCCTTCTGGTTTTTCACCAACAGGCCAAAAATGCGGGAGTCGGCCTCCACCGCCGCTTCGTGGATGAAGCGCAGGTTGAACTCCGTCGTCAGGTCCTGCTGGGTGCGCAGGTACTCGTTGGAGATGGCGAGGCTCGGTTTGCCCGATTGATTGAGCGCCTTCACGTAGTTGTAAATGAATTCGGGGTCGCGCTTGCCTTTTTCGTATTCGGCGGCGTACCCCCGGCTGTAATCGACCTTGCCGAGGGCCATTTCGCCCTGGCGGAGCAGACCGTTCACGTCTTGCCCACCCACGATTTTGTGGATGATTTCACCATCTCCACCGATAAAAAACAGCGTCGGGTAGGCGCTGACCGGGTATTTTTTGCGGAGCGACACGCCCTCGCTTTCCTCCATGTCCACTTTCAGGTTGATGAAATTTTTGTTGAAATACTCCCCGACGGATTCGTCTTTGAAGGTCGTGGCGGCCATTTTCTTGCAGGGGCCGCACCACTTGGCGAAGGCATCCATGAAGATGGGCTTGCCGGTTTTTTCCGACTCTTCGAGCGCCTCGTTGAAGGTGCCGTGAAAAAACTCGATGCCTTGCGCCTCCAGCCGGAGCGCCAGGAACACTGCCAGGAACAAGGAAAATGCTGATTTCATGTGGACAAGTTTTATTTTGAAGGGCAAAGTAAAGCCATAAACAATTGACATGCCCGGAATGACTGTCCGGGCAGGGAGTTTCAACATTTTTTTAACTTAAACTCACTCCGTCTCGCCCTCGTATTTTTTTATCAAATCCTCCGGGTTCACTTCGACGACGGACAACAACTGCTTGACCTGTGGCACCAACATGGTGTCGTTCGGGAAGGTCGTCAGGAATTTTTTGTAGTATTTCGTGGCCATCGCCGGGTCCCGCAGGTCGCTGTCGAACGTAAATCCTTGCAGAAAAAGTGCCATCGGCGCTTTGGGGTGCTTGCTGTAATCGCGCCAGACCTGCCCCCAGAGCTGTACGGCCTTGCCGTATTCCCGTGCGCCTTTGGCCACGTCGCCTGCTTTGAAAAGCAGTGTGGGCGTGAGCGTGTCCTGTGGGTAGTTTTTGGCGTAGGCCTCCGTTTTTGCTATCAGTTGCAGGGCGGCTTCCCTGTCTTTGCTGGCATCTTCGGCCTTGAGCAGTTGCTTTTCGAAGGCGGAAATTTCGTCCTGCAATTTTTGTTGGGCCGGGTCTTTCGCAGGCTGGCAGGCAGCGAGCAGGGCGATGGGCAGTAGGAAAAAGCTGATTTTTTTCATGGCTTCAAATTTTTGGCTGCGAAATTACCACGCCGGGGCGAAGCGCCAAAGTTGGTGCCGCTTTTCCGGTTTCCGGCTGTCCGTTGCCAGATGCCGATGTGCAGATGGGGAAATGAAATTTTCAACTAAATCGAGAACACCGGCAGGATTTTAAAACCCGGCAGCAGTGGTTTCAATTCTTCCAAATCGGTGGTCATGCCCAGCAAAAAACCACCGCCACCGGCCCCGCAGATTTTCAGTTTGAGCAAACCGCCGTTCAGCCCTGCCTGCCAGGCGGAGTGAAATTTTTCGGGAATCATTTTTCTCAAAAACCGGAACTGGAACTCGCCAATCCGGTGCATTTCGTCAAACAACCCAGCGCCGTCGCCCGCCAGGAACGCAGCAATGGCGGCCTCCACCGCAGGCAGCAGGCCGTTTTTGCATCGCTCCCGAAAGCCTTCGCCCCGCATTTTTTCCAAAAAGTATTCGATGAACGGGGTGGCCTTCCGCTCGATGCCGGTGTCGAGGAGGAACATCTGGGAATTGGGAATTGGGAATTGGGAATTGGTGGGTATCTCGACGATTTGCACACCTGCTGCGCCACCGAGCAGAATTGGCTTCTGCAAAAAACAAATCAGCGGGTCGGTACCGCTGCTGGTGCCGTGAAAAAACGCCTCCATTTGTGCCAGCGCTTTTTTCAAAAAAGCCAAACCCTCACTGTCTCCGAAATCCGAAATCCCAATTCCGAAATCGCCAAGCACCGCCGCCGCCAGCGCCCCCGAACTGCCCACCCCGTAGCCAGTCGGGATGTTGGACTCAAAAACCAGCCCCTCGCCGAGCGCCTGCCGGAAGGCGGCCACGTCGATTTCGGCGAGCAATTCCCCCTGCCGCTGCAAGCGTTCGAGGTAGGCCGCAAACTGCGGAAGCTGCATTTGCCGCAAGGCCAATTCGGCCTGGCCCAGTTTTTTGGCGTACGCCCAATGCCCGTGAAAAAGCGGCAGCGGCACGGCCAGCGCCTGCGAGCCGGTGTTCACCGTGTGCTCGCCGAAAAGCAGCAGTTTGGCTGGGTAAATTTTCATCGTAAAAAACTGAAAAAAGCAAAGGTAAAAGTCTGGCGGGTTCTCCTACTTTTGCTGTCTTGACAACTTCCTTTTTACTTTTCACTTTGTCCTTCCCGTCCGCCGACTGGCGGAACGGGATTTCGCTTCGCTCAATTTTACTTGAAAAAAATGCAACGCAAAGCCTACCGCCTCAAAGCCGGAAACCTGAACAACCTGCGGATGGTGACGGAAAACCTGCCCGAACCCGGCCCCGGCGAGGTCATGGTGGAGGTCAGGGCCATCGGCCTGAACTTCGCCGACGTGTCGGTCATCATGGGATTGTACAGCGCCACCCCGAAGGGCGAGTTCACGCCGGGGCTGGAGTTTTCGGGCATTATTTTGAAAGTCGGGAGCGAGGTGAAAAACGCAAAACCCGGCGACCGGGTGATGGGCGTGACTCGCTTCGGAGGCTACGCCACCCACCTGAACATCGGTGCCGAGTACGCCATCCCGCTGGCCGACGACTGGTCGTTCGAGGAGGGTGCTGCCTACCCCGTGCAGGTGCTCACGACCTACTACGCCCTGCTGCCCTTGGGCAATTTGCAGGCAGGCCAAACGGTGCTCATCCACAACGCTGCGGGCGGTGTGGGCATCCTCGCCAACCGCCTGGCCAAGCGCATGGGGGCCGTCACCATCGGCACGGTGGGCAGCCCGGTGAAGCTCGATTTGCTGCGGCAGGAGGGGGTTGATTTTCCCATCGTGCGGGATGAAGATTTTTTCAAAAACTTAGACAACATCCTGAAAAACAGGGAGTTGAACCTGATACTCGAAACCAACAACGGCAAAATGCTGCTCGAAGGTTTCAAGCGGCTGGCACCGGAGGGACGCAGCGTTGTGTACAGCGCCGCCGATTTCATCACGCACGGCAACCGCCCGAATTTGTTCAAAATCATCTGGAAATACCTGCGCCGCCCGATGATAGACCCGCTGAAACTGACCGACGGCAACCGGGGCATCCTCGGCTTCAACCTGATTTATTTGTACAAAAAATCGCAACTCCTGCGCCGGTATCTGGAGGAAATCAAGGCCTGGAACATCGGCAAACCCAGGGTCGGCCATGTGCTGGAATTCGACAAACTGCCCGAAGCCGTGCGCCTGTTGCAATCCGGCACAACGACCGGGAAAGTGGTGGTAAAAACCTGACAGTCAATGAGATACAAAACGATTTTCGTGGATGCCCCGACGGCTGCGAACAAAGGGGCCTTCGGTGTGACGATGCACGAAACCAATGGCGACCAATTGGCCCGCGACGTGCAGGCTGCCATTTTGGAGAAGGATTCGGAAGGGTACGAACTTTTCCAATCCATGCCCGTTACCTCCTCGTTGATTTATTCCAGTGCCTATCCGTACAGTTTCACGACGGGCGTGGTGCTGATTTTTAAACAAAAAATCCAATGATTACTTTCCGCTGCAAAGCATTTTACGAACTGACCACCCCGCAACTTTATGGCATCATGGCCCTGCGCCAGGAGGTGTTTGTCGTCGAGCAAAACTGCGCCTACCTCGATGCCGACGGCAAGGACACCCAAGGCTGGCATGTGGTGGGTTACGATGACGACGGCAGGCTGATGGGCTACGCCAGGCTGCTGCCCAAGGGTGTTTCCTACGACAATTTTGTTTCCATGGGGCGGATAGTCACCTCGCCTGTCATCCGCCAAACCGGGGCGGGCAAGGCGTTGATGAAGGCAGCCCTGGATATGATGGATGAACTTTTCCCCGGCGAAAACATCAAGATCAGCGCCCAGTCGCACCTACGGGGTTTTTACGAAACTTACGGTTTTGTGGTCTCCGGCGACGAGTATCTGGAGGACGACATCCCGCACTTTCCGATGGTGAGGGGGTGAAATGGTATTGGGAATCAGGTATTGGGAATTTTTACACAAAAAACTGATTTACAATCATTTATGGCAACGACTCCCAAATACCCAATATCTAATACCTAATTCCCAAATTTCTCAATGGCCAAATTGACGGCCCCGCAAGCCAGTCGGATTTCTTCTTCCGAAATCGTGAGCGGCGGGGCGATGCGCAGGCTTCGGTCGTTGAAAAGGAACCAGTCGGTGACGACGCCGTTGACCGCACATTCGAGGATGATTTTTTGTAAAACCTGAAACCCGCCCACCTCCACCGCCATCAGCAGCCCGGCGCTTCGCACCTCCCGGATCGCAGGGTGGACGAGCAACTGCCGGAACAACGCTTCTTTTTCCCGCACTTTTTCCACCAAACCATTTTCCGTCAAAAACCGGAGCGTGGCGAGTGCTGCTGCGCAACAAACCGGGTGCCCGCCGAACGTGGTCAGGTGCCCCAGCGGAGGCTCGTGCCCCAGCGAACGCATCGCCTCCTGCGAAGCGACGAAAGCGCCGATGGGCATACCGCCGCCCATGCCCTTGGCCAGCAGCAGCACATCGGGCACGATGCCGTACTGCTCGAACGCCCAAAGTGTGCCGGTGCGCCCGTAGCCCGCCTGTATTTCGTCGAGCACGAGCAGGGTGCCGGTTTCGGTGCAGCGTTGGCGGAGTTTTTTCAAAAAACCGTTTCTGGGCAAACGGACACCTGCTTCGGCCTGCACGGTTTCGATGACGACGCAGGCGGTTTTGGATGAAATTTTTTCCAAATCCCCCTCGCTGTTGAAGTTGATGTGCCGCACACCGGGCAGCAGCGGGTGGTAGCCCTGCGTGAAAAACGTGGGCGACATGAGGCTGGCCGCCCCCTGCGTACTGCCGTGGTAGGCTTCCCGGCAGGCCACGATTTCCGCCCTGCCGGTGAAACGTTTGGCCAATTTCATGGCACCTTCGGTGGCCTCGCTGCCGGAGTTGGTGAAATAAACGGTGTCGAGCGGGTCGGGCAGCAGGCTGGCCAGCAGGCTGGCCAACTCGACCTGTGGCGACAGGACGTACTCGCCGTACACGAGCGTGTGCAGGTAGCGGTCGGCCTGCATTTTCACGGCCTCCACCACTGCCGGGTGCCGGTGGCCGAGCACACTGACACTGATGCCGGCGATGAGGTCGAGGTAGCTTTTGCCGGAGGCATCGAAGAGGAAACTGCCTTCCGCCCGCTCGATTTCGAGCAGCAGGGGCATGTCGCTGGTTTGGGCGACGTGGCGGAGGAATTGCTGGCGAAGGGAAGGCATGTTAAAAAAGATGCAAAATTGAGGAGGCAAAGTTCAAAAGTTATGGGGGATTGTTTCAGGAAAACTCATCTGCCCGGTGTAAATCGCTCGTCGGATAGCGTTGTGATTTGCTCCAAAATCGGACGGTGGAAGCAAAAGTTGGGTAGTTTTGTGGAGAATCCTGGAAGGGGAAAACTTTTTGCTTTTTTAAAAGTTCTTGAAAATCTAAAAACGGCAATTTCTCGTTTGTAAAAGCGGAGTGCGTTTGTTTGAACAAAAGTAAAAACCGGCCGCCGCCCTCTCCTGAAATGCCAACACCTAATTGAAGAAACTGGATTTATGGACATTCGCAAATTCAAAAATCAACTTGCCTTAAGCCTTGTTTTCTGCTTGCTGACCACTGTTTCGTTTGCCCAAAAAATGACGATTGTCAAGGGCATGGTCATCGATGCAACCACCAACGAACCGCTGCCGTTGGTGACCATCGCTTTCAAAGGCACCAGCATTGGCACGACCTCGGACTTTGACGGGACGTTCGTGCTCGAATCGAAATGGGCATCGGGCATCATCGAAATTGCTTCGCTCGGCTACGAAACGCAGACCCTGCCCATTCAACTCGGTATGAAACAGGAGGTGAACGTGTCACTGGTTTCAACTTCTCTGGTGATAGCGACGGTGGAAGTTAAGGCCAAAAAAGGCAAGTACAAACGCCGCGACAACCCTGCCGTGGAATTGATGCGCAATGTCATTGACCATAAAAAAGACAACCGGATTGAGGCGGTGGATTTTTACGAGGTTGGCAAGTATGAAAAAATAGAATTCGACATCAACAACTTCGACCCGGAAAAACTGAAAAAAAGGCGGGCGTTCAAGAAGTTTCAGTTCATGTTCGATTATTTGGACACTTCAGAAATGAACGGGAAACCGTTCCTGCCATTTTTCATTCAGGAGTCTTCTTCGAAAGTGTACTACCGCAACAGTCCCGAGAGCATGAAAGAACACCGGGAGGGGGTGAAAGTGACGGGAATGGAGGAATATGTGGACTCGAAGGACTTGACTACGATGACGGAGGTATTGTATCAAAAAATCAATATCTATGACGATAACATTCGGATGCTCGACCTCGCTTTTATGAGTCCGCTCAGTCCGTTGGCTATTGGCTACTATCGCTTCTACATCATCGACTCAACGGCGGTAGTGAATGGCTACCCGGTAACGAAGGTGTCGTTTTACCCCGTCAACAACCAAAACATTGCTTTCAAGGGCGACCTTTTCATCCTGCGTGATTCGTCGTATGCGGTGGTGAAGGCCGATTTTGGGTTGACAAGGCAAGTGAACGTCAACTTTGTGCAGGACCTTCGGCTGGTGCAGGAATTCAAAAAAATGGACGGCGGCGTTTGGGCGAAAGACAGGGACAAAGTGGTGGTTGATTTTGCCATCAGAAAAAAGGATACCGGCTTCTACGGCACCAGGGATGTTTTCTACAAAGACTACGTACTGCACGTCAAACGTGACGACGAAACATACGTCGGCACCGAAAAAATCATCGATGCAAGCAACGCCTACAAAAGGAGCGAAGAATTCTGGCAAACTGCCCGGCATGATACCCTTTCCAGCAAGGAGCGTGGCGCTTACGAAATGATCGATACGCTGCAACGGGTGCCGGCATTCCGCACGACGATGACCGTCCTTGCGCTCCTTGCTACCGGCTACAAGGCATTTGGACCGGTGGATGTGGGGCCGATTGCCAATTTTTACAGCTTCAATCCGGTGGAGGGTTTCAGGATGAAATTAGGAGGCGAAACGAACCTGAAGTTCCATCCCAAATTGTCGCTTTCAGGCTACGGTGCCTACGGCTTCGATGACCGGGCGTGGAAGTATGGCGGCGGTGTCCTTTATTCTTTCCGCGACGATTTTAAAATGAACCCCAAGCATTACGTCAGATTGGCTTACCAACACGATGTGAGCCTGGTGGGGCAAATCCTGTACTTCAACAGCCCCGACAACTTTTTCCTTTCCTTTCAGCGGGGCTCCAGGGACCGTATGCTGTTTTTGGACAGGATGCAGGCAGAGTACATGCTGGAACTCCGTAACCATCTTTCCTGGCTACTCTCATTAAACAACACAACCTACCAGCCATACGGTGCTACGTTACTCAACTACTATGACCCCGAAACAGAAGAACCACAATCGCTGAGTGAGTTCAGCACCAGCGAAATCGGATTGCAAATCCGATTCGCCCCCAACGAGCAGTATCTCCAGGGACGCACTTACCGGACATCTTTTTTCAACAAGTACCCGATTTTTACGCTGAGGCTTGCAACCGGGCTGAAAGATGTACTGGGCGGTGACTACAGCTACAACAGCGCCTCCCTCAATGTAACCAAGCGTTTCTACATGTCGTTTATCGGAACAATGCGCATGGATTTTGAAGCCGGGAAATACTGGGGGGAAGGCTTGCCGTACTTCCTGCTGAACTTGCCGAGGGCCAACCAGACCTACGCTTACCGCACCCTTTCCTTCAACATGATGAACTATCAGGAATTCGTCAGCGACGAGTATGCCTGGCTCATGCTGGAACACAATTTCAATGGCTTCATTTTCAATAAAATACCACTGATCAGAAAGTTGAAACTGCGGGAAGCCGTCACCTTCAAGGCCATTTACGGTCGGCTCACCGATAACAACAACCCCGAAAAGAACCCGTCGTACATTCAGTTTCTGGAAAACGATGAAGGTCAGCGCGTCACTTACACCCTGGAAGACAAACCCTACGTGGAGGCGGGTGTAGCGGTAAGCAACATTTTTAAAGTAATTCGACTGGACCTGGTTCGTCGCTTAACTTACCTCGACAATCCGGAAGTTCCTTCCATGTTTGGCGTGAAGGGCTTGGGGCTGAGAGCCAGATTAAGGATTGAATTTTGATGCCGGGATTTCATCGTTGCTTCATTTCTGGGCTTCCTTGCGGAAATTGTCGCTATTTTTGCCCCGCCATGTTGGTGAAACAGAAAAAAACGGACGTTCCCCGTCCACTGCTTTTCCGGCTTGCATGCCAACCAGCCTACCGGCTATGAGCGAAAACCTGCTTAAAAAATACGGGCAACCCTTGGTTTACAAGGTTATCAACCCACTGATTGACCTGTTGGTGAAGTGGAAGGTCAGGCCCAACACCATTACGACTATCGGCCTGGTTATCAACACTTTCGCCACCGTGATTTTCATTTACGGCGGGAAATATGGCGAGCGGAGCGACCACTCGTACATCGGTTGGGCGGGCGTGGTGATTTTGTTTGCAGGCTTGTTCGACATGATTGACGGACGGCTGGCGAGGGTTGGCAAAATGGCCTCCTCCTTCGGGGCGCTTTACGACTCGGTGCTCGACCGGTACAGCGAAATGATCATGTTCCTCGGCATTTGCTGGTACCTGGTGGCGCAGAGTTACTTCCTGAGTTCCCTGTTTGCCTTCATCGCCCTGATTGGCTCCATGATGGTCAGCTACATCCGGGCCAGGGCGGAGAGCCTGGGGGCACACGCCGATGTGGGCCTGATGCAGCGGCCCGAACGCATCATCATCATCGGTGTCTCGGCGATTGCCTGCGGCGTTTACTCGGCGGGCGGCGGCAGCGAGGTAAAAATCACCGTGGACTGGCTGCCGATTCCACTGTTTGAAACCATCACGATTTTCACGTTTCCCATCATGGTGTTGGCAGTTCTTACGAATATTACGGCCATCACACGGTTGATTTACAGCAAAAAAGAATTGGAAGAAAACGAAAAATAAACTGCACGATAAGTTGATACCCAGCTTTTTCCCACTCAAACCATTTTCAAATGAGCCGAATCGTATCCATTATCTTTTTTTCCGGCATCCTGGCCTTGCCGTTGTCGGCGCAAAGCAATACCAAAGCGGAACCGTCGGCACTTCTCAGCCGCCCCGCCGACTTTCCGACACCCCCCAAGACGAACAAGTCCCTGTTTTTTATTCAAAGGAATAAAAACAAAAACACCATCGTGTACGATGCCAATTTAAAGGCAGGCAAATTTGACAGTTCCAAACCCATCGATGCCTACTGGCAACGTTACGCCAGCACAGGTCTCCGGGGTGAACTCACCTGGACCCAAAAGACTTTCGCATACGGGTACAGCAGCAAAAAAGATGCTGTCGGCAATGGCTACTACATCACGCTGACGGCCTACGATAAAAGAAAAATCCATTTACAACTCGATTCGAAAGGACAGCCGTTCGCCACCATGTTAATCAACGGGAAAAACTGCCGGTTGAATTATATTTGGGTCTTCGCTGACAACAGCAGCAAGTGGCCCGATGTCATTCACGTGGACCTGCACGGTACAGAGCTTGGCACCAGCAAAAAACAAACCGAGCGAATTCAAAACAATTAACTTAACAACGATGGGACAATCCAATTTTTACTTCTCCAACGCCGCCCAGCCTCACACCGAACGCAGCGTTGAAATGCTGAAAAAATATCCGCAAATCACAAAACTCATCGGGCGTAACCCTTGGACATTCCTGATACTGACCGGGGTGGTAGCGCTCCAGATGACGTTGGCCATTGCCTTCGGCCAGCTTGGCAGCGAGTATTGGTGGCTCATGCTGCTGACGGCCTACTGCGTGGGGGCATTCGCTGCACAGGCACATTACAGCATCATCCACGAGGCCACGCATAACATGATTTTCAAGAACAGGATTCTGAATAAGTTTTGCATCCTCATGGCCGACCTTTCCAATACGGTGCCGGGTGCCATCGGGTTCTCCATCTTCCACCTGAAGCACCACGCCTACATGGGCGACGATACGCTGGATGCCGACCTGCCCACTGTTTGGGAAGCCAGGATGGTAGGCAACTCGCCCGTGCGGAAGGCCATCTGGCTGGCACTTTTCCCGTTTTTCCAGATTTACCGGGCTTTGAAGCTGACCAAAATCAACGTCTGGAGCGGATGGATGGTGCTGAACCTTGTGCTGGTGTTTTCCGTGAACGCTACCCTGGTGTACTTTTTCGGCTGGATGTCGGTGCTGTACCTGTTCAGTTCCATGATGTTTGCATTGGGCTTCCACCCGGTAGGGGCACGGTGGGTGCAGGAGCACTACACCCTCGACGAAGCACAGGAAACTTTCAGCTACTACGGTCCCATCAACAAAGTCACCCTCAACATCGGCTACCACGTCGAACACCACGATTTTCCTTCCGTCCCCTGGAACAAGCTGCCGGTGCTTCGCAAAATTGCGCCTGAATACTACAACACACTGGGCTACCACCCCTCCTGGGCGAAGCTGATGTACCAGTTCATCACGGACGGGGAATACTCGCTCTACCGCCGTGTGAAGCGCTAAACATTGAGTTCCAATGGCTGTAACTTATCAGGAAATACTGGCGCAGACGGAAACCTTCCTCACCGACTTTTTTCAAAAAAAAATCGGTGCCGAGTACGTTTTCCATGACTTCCACCACACCCGCAACGTACTGGAAGCGGTGACGGAAATCGGCAGCGGCAGCAACCTCGACGACCGGGAACTCGACCTGCTGCAACTCGCCGCCTGGTTCCACGACAGTGGCTACGATGCCGGGCCGGAGGGGCACGAGGAGCGCAGTTGCCGCTACGCTGTCGGTTTTTTATCGAAATTCGAGCTGCCCGACCAGGACCTCGACCTCATCACCCGCTGCATCATGGCCACCCGCCTGCCGTTCCGGCC
>JACRAN010000205.1 GCA_016234735.1 Bacteroidota bacterium
CTCGTGAGATAACAACTCTGTTAGAGTTTCGAAACTCTAACAGAGTTGTTATCTCACGAGCGGAAATCATTGCTGAATCTCAGCAGGATAACGCCGAATTGACACCTGCGCAGCAAACAGAACTCGAACTCGCCATCCAAGAAACCTACGACCCCGAAAACCTGGTTGACCATGAACAGGTCATGGAAGAAATGAAACGTTTCATCAAAAAATAAGGGCCACTCACCATGCCAGACACAACAAAACAAACCACCAACCTCCCCATCGCCAAAGAATACGACGCTATCGTGATAGGCTCCGGCATCTCCGGCGGCTGGGCCTGCAAGGAACTCACCCAAAAGGGCCTCAAAGTCCTCTGCCTCGAACGGGGCCGCCCCGTCGAGCACGTGAAAGACTACCCAACGGCCATGTCCCCGCCCTGGAAAGACCAGTATCGGGGGCGGGTCAGCGAGGCAACCCGTGCCGAGTACCCCATCCAGTCGAAGAACTACGCCTTCGACGAGATGTCAAAGCATTTTTTTGTCAAGGATACCGAGCATCCCTACACCCAGCAGCGCCCGTTCTGGTGGATTCGGGGCTATCAGACCGGCGGCAAGTCGCTGCTCTGGGCACGGCAGTGCTGGCGGTTCAGCGAGCGGGACTTCGAGGAAAATGCCCGTGACGGCCACGGCACTGACTGGCCCATCCGCTACAAGGACATCGGGCCGTGGTACAGCTACGTGGAGCAATACGCTGGCATCAGCGGCCTGGCGGCGGGCATCGCCGAGGTGCCGGACAGCCCGCACTTCCTGCCGCACATGCCGCTGAACTGCATCGAGGAGACTTTCAAGGAAAAAATCGAGGCGAAGTTCCCCGGCAGGCGGCTCATCCCAAGCCGCCCGGCGCACCTCACCGACGACACCCACAAGGAGCGGGGCCGCTGCCAATACCGCAACCTCTGCCATCGGGGCTGTCCGTTCGGCGGCTATTTCACCAGCGTCACCAGCACCATCCCCGATGCCATGAAAACTGGCAACCTCACCATGCGCCATCACAGCATCGCCACAGAGTTGGTTTACGATGAAAAAAAGGGCAAGGCCAGCGGCGTCAAGATCTTGGATGCGCAAACGGGCGAGATGCACGAGTTCAAGACCCGCATCATCTTCATCTGTGCTGCTGCGCTGAACTCCACCTGGCTGCTACTCAACAGCACAAGCAGCCGCTTCCCCAATGGCTTCGGAAACGACAGCGGCGTGGTGGGCAAGTACCTGATGGACCACCACTTCCAGGTGGGCGCATCGGGCGAGTTCGACGAACACGAGGACAACTACTATTTTGGCCGCAGGCCGAACAGCTTCCTGATTCCCCGCTACCGCAACATCCGGGAGGACGTGCAGCCGAACTACCTCCGGGGCTTCGGCATGTACGGCAGCGGCTGGCGGCAGGGCTGGGGCGAAGTGGCCGCCATGAAGGAGGTCGAGTTTGGCTTTGGGGCCGAGTTCAAGGACGCCATCAGCCGCCCGGAGAACGGCAAATGGGCCGTGCAGATGTTCCCCTTCGGCGAATGTCTGCCTTACGAAAGCAACCAAATCAGCCTCGACCACGACAAAAAAGACCATTGGGGCCTGCCCACCCTCACGATGGACTGCGATTTCGGCGACAACGAGCGGGAAATGGCCAAGCAGATGCTCTCCGACAGCGTGGACATGCTCACTGCCGCCGGCGCCAAAAACATCCAGGAATACCACGGTGACACGGCCATCGGCTTCGGCATACACGAGATGGGCACCGCCCGCATGGGCCGTGACCCGAAGACCAGCGCCCTCAATGGCCACAACCAGCTTTGGGCCGCCCCCAACGTGTTCATGACGGACGGGGCTTGCATGGCTTCGTCGGCATTCCAGAACCCGTCGCTGACGTACATGGCGCTCACGGCGAGGGCTTGTGATTGGGCGGTGGGGGAGATGGGGAGGGGGAATTTGTAATAGGGAAGTGACAAGAACACTTTAACTTTAAGCATACACCATGAGAAACAAATCAACAGCGGAACTTAAGCAGGAATACGAGATTTTGAAATTCTTGCTAACTTTCCACCAAGAAAACAAGCAGCGAAGCATGAGTCCTGCTGAGTTCGAGGATTACATCAACGCAGCACTTGAAATGCTGCTTGAAATCAGAAAGGAACTCGATAAACGAGGTGAAAAACAATAAAAAAAGACACCATGACTGAAAAAGCAGCAATTCAAAAAATAGTGGCCGACTGGAAAAAGCTGGAAGGCGAACCAGCAAAAGAAGCCTTTTTGAAAAAGGTCAAGGCCGAAGTTGACGCTAAAACTGGGCAGCAACTCCTCCAAAGTGCAAAGGCTATCAAAGAAGTTGTCCATGACCTTCACGCAGTTTTGGTCACCAAAAAGATTGAGGTCTTTCCTGTCAATGCAGCGGAGGCAACACTGATTGAAAACTTGTTGGAAAGGATGCGGGTGAAGTTTAGGGTGGCATGAAAAAAGGCCAAGCTAACTTTGTGCATGGCCTCGTCGGCTTTCCTGAACTCATCGCTGACGTACATGGCGCTGACGGCGAGGGCTTGTGATTGGGCGGTGGGGGAGATGGGGAGGGGGAATTTGTAACGTTTAGAGACGGTGTGACTCGAAGTCATGCCGTCGCTTGAAACATACGGATTAGGTTAGGATTAATTTTGTCTTTTAATCGTAAAATCTATATAAATGGATAAGCCAAAAACTATATTCAAGTACGAAGATTATAACACATATACTTTGCAAAATTTAAAAAGCCAGATTATTTATTTTGGTTCACCAAAAAATTTTAATGATCCTTATGATTGTGCTATTACTGCTGGCTTAGAAATGCCAACAGGGGAAGAGTTGGAAGAAATTAGAGTTTATTATTTGGCCCAACCCAACCTTCTTGTTAAAACAAAAATAGAATTTGAATCACTACCTGCTAAAGAACTTGAATGTATTATCATCAAGGCTGTTGCGGAACAGCTAAAGTATTTTAAACAAAAATTTCTTGTTGAATTCGGTGCATCTTGTTTTTCAGAAAAAAATGACAACTTATTAATGTGGTCTCATTATGGAGGTCATTACAAAGGAATTTGCTGTGAGTTTTATACTGAACATGAGCCCTTTACTCTACTTAGAAAAGTACAATATAATGATGAAATGCCTAAAATTAAGGTGACATCAATAATTCATGATGAAATTGGAGGAAAAGTTGTTGAATTATTTTTTACTAAAGCAAAAGCATGGGAGTATGAGCAAGAATGGAGAATCTTTAATACTAAAAGTGGGA
>JACRAN010000204.1 GCA_016234735.1 Bacteroidota bacterium
CCTCGATTCCTGATGAATCATATCTGCCTATTTTTAATTAGGTTTTGTTGCCCGCCTGTTTTCCCTTGCAAGAACACAGGCATCGGCTCAAAACCTGGTTATTTCGCTCTTTCAATAATTTCAACCAAACGCCACCGCTTGTTTTTGCTCAAAGGGCGGGTCTCTGTTATGCGGACCAAATCGCCGATGCCACAATCGTTGTTTTCATCGTGCGCCATGAATTTCTTCGAAAGTTTTACGGACTTGCCGTAAAGCGGGTGGCGAAGGCGGCGTTCCACCTTTACGCTGATGGTCTTCGTCATTTTGTTGCTGACGACCACCCCTGTTCTCGATTTTCTTAATTTTCTGCTTTCCATTTTTATAGGTTTGTAGTTGGAGGTTGACAGTTATTGCTGCACACCATCAACCATCTGCTACTTTCTTCTCCTTCTTTCCCTGATTTTGGAGCGTTTGGCCAGTTCTTCCGGTGTCATCTGCGACATTTCACGGCGGCGCACTTCTGTCTGAATACGGGCGATGTCACGACGCATGTCTCTGATTTCCAGTGGGTTGTCCAAACCTTTCACGGCATGGTCGAATCGTGCTTTGTTGTATTCAGCTTCCGAGCCTTCCAGTTCGGCTATCAAATCGGAATCAGTCAGTTCCTGAAGCTCCAGATATTTCTTGGTTGCCATTTTCTTTGATAATATTTTTGGATGAAACGATTGTGCATAAAATGCGGTCAATCCGTTCATCAGAATTTCACCATGTCAGGACGAACGGACAGTTTCGTGAGCACCGGCAGTTTTTGAGCGGCCAGTCGCAGTGACTCCTGGGCTACCTCCCGGCTCACGCCGTCCACTTCAAACATGATGCGACCGGGTGCCACCATTGCCACGTAATGATCGAGAGAACCCTTGCCCTTGCCCATCCTCACCTCTTGCGGTTTGCGGGTAATCGGCACATCGGGGAAGATGCGTATCCAAACCTGTCCTTCCCGCTTCATGTGACGGGTCATCGCGATACGGGCAGATTCGATTTGACGGCTCGTAATCCTGCCGCCGGTAACTGCTTTCAGCGCATAGACACCGAAGGAAACCGTACTTCCTCTCACGGCCACACTCTTCCGTATTGGTTTCTGCTGCTTGCGATATTTCGTGCGTTTAGGCTGTAACATTTTTCACCTTTTTAAAGAAATCCGGCCTGTTTTCAAGGCTGCCGGGTTTAAAAATCTGTTTGAAATACCTTCGGTTTTTTCGTCATCAACACCCCTCAAAAAAAGCGGCTGCGAAGGTACACTGAATTCTCTGAATTTTTAACTCAAACTTGAAGTGAAAAATCACTTCCGGCGACCGCCACCGCCACCACCGCCTCTTGGTCCACCGCCTCCACCTTCTGGCCTTCTCCCACCACCACCATCGCGGCCACCGCCACCTTCACCTCTCCGGCCACCGCCGTCTCTGCGGCCATCCCTTCTTCCGCCATCGCGGCCTCCGCCGTCCCGACGGCCTTCGCCGCCGCCTTCACCACCTACTCGTTCTTTCTTCTGCAAACCTGCGTTCGGCGAAAGGTCACGTTTGCCGTAAACTTCTCCTTTGCAAACCCACACTTTGATACCGATTTTACCATACACCGTCTGGGCTTCGCTCAGGATGTAGTCAATATCGGTGCGGAAAGTGTGCAGTGGTGTGCGGCCATCTTTGTATTCTTCGGTGCGGGCCATCTCCGACCCGGCCAACCGGCCCGAAATGCGCACTTTGATGCCTTCCGCTCCTGCCCGCATGGTGGACTGGATGGACATTTTGATGGCACGGCGGTAGTTGATGCGGGCTTCAATCTGTTTGGCGATAGACTCGCCAACGATGGAAGCGTCCAACTCCGGCTTGCGTATTTCAACGATGTTGATCTGTACTTCTTTTCCGGTCAACTTCCGTAATTCCTCCCGGATCTTATCGACTTCCTGGCCGCCTTTGCCAATCACGATGCCGGGGCGGGACGTGTGGATGGTCACCGTGATGCGCTTGAGCGCACGCTCGATGATGACCCTGGCGATACCGCCTTTTGCAATCCGGGCTTTGAGGTAAATACGAATCTTTTCATCCTCTACGACTTTGTCGCCGTAGTCCTTGTCGGCATACCAGTTAGAGTCCCAACCTCTGATGATGCCCAAGCGATTTCCAATCGGATTAGTCTTTTGACCCATTATGATAGATAATTAATGATTGCTGATTTTTTATGCCTCTTCTTCCGCTGGTGCAACGAGGTCCCTTTCGAGCTGTTTGCGGTTTTCCACCACCAACGTCACATGGTTCCTGCGCTTGTGGATGCGGGCGGCCCGGCCATGCGTGGCTGGGCGGAAACGCTTCAACATGGCAGCTTCATCGACAAATACCAGCTTGATGAACAAGTTGTAGTCGTCGGCACTCTCCACGCCGTCCAGCTTGTACTCCCAGTTGGCGACTGCCGAGAGCAGGAGTTTTTCGAGCCAGGAGCCTGCTTCGTTCTTCGTGTAACGAAGGATGCTCAAAGCTTCTCCCACTTTCTTCCCACGGATATTGTTGACCACCAACCGCATCTTGCGGGGAGACATCGGGCAATTTTTTATTTTGGCAACTGCTTCCATTTTCTATGATTTGTACCGTTTTCAGTCTCAAAAAATGATGACGCAAAAATTTCGTCTAAAAACATTCACCTATTAGCCTTTCCGGTGACCGGCGTGGCCACGGAAGTTGCGGGTAGGGGAAAATTCGCCCAATTTATGGCCCACCATCGGCTCGGTAACGAACACCGGGATGAAGTTCTTGCCGTTATGCACCGCAATCGTTTCACCCACCATGATGGGAACTATCATCGAGGAACGTGACCAGGTTTTAATCACCTGCTTGCGGGTGCTGGTCTTTGCCGCTTCTACCTTTTTTATCAGCTTGAAGTGAACGTAAGGTCCTTTTTTAATAGAACGAGGCATATTTCATTGATGGTTGTTAGTTGTCAATTGCTGTTTGGCGGAAACAAGCAACAATTGACAATCAACTATTAATTAGTTGTTTTTCTTCTTGAAATAATTAGCTGTGTCGAGTGCTTCTTTTTGTTGCGGGTCTTCTGGCCTTTCGCAAAAATACCCGTGCGTGAGCGCGGGTGGCCACCGGAAGCACGGCCTTCGCCACCACCCATCGGGTGATCGACGGGGTTCATGGCTACGCCCCTCACCCGTGGGCGCTTACCTGTCCATCTTTTTGCACCGGCTTTGCCCAACTTCTCCAGACCGTGGTCTGGATTGGAGCAGGTGCCCATCACTGCTTTGCAGGTCAGCAGCACCCGGCGGGTTTCGCCCGATGGCAATTTGATGACGGCATAGCGCTCCTCGCGGCCCAGCAAGGTAGCCGATGTGCCGGCAGAGCGTACCAGCACAGCACCTTTGCCTGGGGCCAACTCAATGGCGTGTATCGAAGTGCCCAGCGGGATTTCTTTCAACAGCAGGCAGTTGCCGGTATTCGGCGGTGCTTTGGGGCCGGAGAGTACCTGGTCGCCCACTTTCAGGCCGTGCGGGGCAAGCATGTAGCGCTTTTCGCCATCGGCGTAACAAATCAGGGCGATGTAGGCCGAACGGTTCGGGTCGTATTCAATCGTCTTTACCGTTGCGGGGATGCCATCTTTGTCGCGTTTGAAGTCGATGATACGGTAGCGGCGCTTGTGCCCGCCACCGAGCTGACGCATGGTCATTTTGCCGGTGCGGTTACGTCCACCCGATTTGTGAATGGGGGCCAGTAGGCTCCTTTCAGGAGTGTCCGTTGTAATTTCCGCCCTCGAAACGCCGAGTTTGAACCTGGTACCAGGCGTAATCGGGTTATATTTTTTCAGTGTCATCTTGTAGTGCTATTTATATTTCACCGAAGAAATTGATGGTTTCACCTTCAGCCAACGTCACCACCGCTTTCTTGTAACTCGAAACCCTGCCTTTGATGGCATTCCGGCGTGAGTTGCGGCTCTTGGTTTTGGCCGGCATGATCAAGGTGTTCACGGACTCGACTTCTACGTTGTACATGTCGTTGACCGCTTTCTTGATTTCGATTTTATTCGCATCCTTGTTCACCACGAACGAGTATTGGCCCCTGCGCTCCGACAGGGCATCCGCTTTTTCCGTGATGATGGGCTTAATTAAAATTCGCTTTGCCATTTGTTTATAAATCTATGTTGATGATGAAGTACGGACGATTTTCCGCCCTCCTCCATCAAAGGCTTTCGATTACTTTCCCGATTGCTCCTTCCGACAACAACAGCGTGTTGGTGTGGAGGATTTCGTACGTGTTGAGGTCTTGCGCCCTCGATACTGCCGCTTTCTGCACGTTGCGGCTCGACAGGTACACGTTTTTCTCATAATCGCCGGTCACCAGCAGGGATTTTTTCTCCGACAGGTTGAAGGCGTTGAGTATTTCAAGGTATGCCCTGGTCTTCGGTGCATCGAAGGAGAAATCTTCCACGATGATGATTTGACCGTTCCCAGCTTTTGACGACAGCGCCGACAGGCGTGCAAGCCGCTTCACTTTTTTGTTCAGCTTTTGGCTGTAGTCCCTCGGTTTTGGGCCGAACACCCGTCCGCCACCTTTCAGCAGCGGGCTGTTGACATCGCCCTTGCGGGCACCGCCGGTGCCTTTTTGCTTGTGGAGTTTGCGGGTGGAGCCTGAGATTTCGCTCCGGTCTTTCGACTTGTGCGTACCCTGGCGTTGGTTGGCCAAGTATGCTTTCACGGCCAGCCAAACGGCATGTTCGTTGGGTTGGGCACCGAACACAGCATCGGGCAGTTCAACCGTTTTGCCGGTTTTTTCGCCTTTGATATTGAAAACTTCGAGTTTCATAACTATGAAGTCATTAATTGCTTTTTAAAAAATCACCCTCTCAGGCCCGATTACTTCTTTTCGATGATGACGAAAGAACCATTGTGCCCGGGTATCGCCCCTTTGATGAGGATCAAGTTCCGCTCCGGGAACACTTTCACCACTGTCAGGTTTTTTACTTTCACATTGTCGGTGCCCATGTGGCCTGCCATGCGCATTCCCTTGAATACCCTCGACGGGAACGAAGACGCACCGATGGAACCGGGTGCCCGAAGGCGGTTGTGCTGGCCGTGGGTGCTGCCACCAACACCGCTGAAGCCGTGCCGACGAACAACGCCCTGGAAACCTTTGCCTTTCGTGACACCGGACGCATTGACCGTATCGCCTTCTTCGAAAATCTCCTCCACGCGCACCAGGTCGCCGAGGTCTTTCGACAAAGCATCGAAATCCCTGAACTCCACCACCTTCCGCTTGGGAGCAGTTTTCGCTTTTTCAAAGTGGCCTTGCATCGGCTTCGTCGTGTTCTTGACTTTAGCTTCGCCAAAACCCAACTGAAGCGCTGTGTATCCGTCAGAATCCTCGCTTTTGACCTGCGTAACTACACAAGGCCCTGCTTCAACGACTGTGCAGGCAATGTTTTTCCCAGCTTCATCAAAAATGCTGGTCATGCCTATTTTCTTTCCGATTATGCCATTCATCGGGCAGAATTTTTTATTGATTGCTGCTGCCTATCGTGTGCCGATTCAGAAATCAACCCACCATTTTCAGCTAACAAATTTTGACAAATAATTACAAGTCGCCTGTTTGCAATTGTACCAACTGCCGCACGAGGCTATTGTCAGAATCTTAAATCAAAGGTCGAAAAACCTCCAGCCATTGGTCAATCACCTGTTTGGCTGGTTTTCTTGCCTTCATTTTTATCTTCCTTCCAAAAACGGTAGAAGCGGAATTACGTCAACTTGACCTGAATATCCACACCACTCGGAAGCTCCAGTTTGGATAACGCATCGACTGTTTTCTGGGTAGGAGTATAAATTTCAATCAGTCGCTTGTGGGTGCGTAGCTGGAACTGCTCACGAGATTTTTTGTTGACGTGCGGCGAGCGCAAAACAGTAAAAATCTCTTTCTTCGTGGGCAGCGGAATCGGACCAGTCACGACAGCACCGCTTGAGCGTACTGTTTTAACGATCTTCTCCGTTGATTTGTCCACCAGATTGTGGTCGTACGAACGGAGTTTGATTCTAATTTTTTGATTCATGCCTTGTTAAATTGATAACGCTGTCTGAAAAAATTTGCCCGCTCTGAGGGCTTTTTTCAAAGAGCGGGCAAAGATATGAACATTTAGGCTTTCACCAAGCCTTTCGCTTTTTCAATTACATCTTGTGCAATATTTTTCGGAGCCTCCTGGTAGTGCGAGAACTCCATCGTTGAACTTGCACGGCCCGATGTGATGGTACGCAACTGGGTCACATAGCCAAACATCTCGGAAAGCGGCACCGTAGCCTGGATGGCAATGGCTCCGCCTGGGCGTGGCTCCTGCCCTTTGGGCAAGCCACGGCGGCGGTTCAGGTCGCCGATGACCGGCCCCGTGTACTCGTCCGGGGACACTACTTCCAATTTCATGATGGGTTCCATGATGACCGGAGCGCACCTCGGGGCTGCATCACGGAAGCCTTCTTTGGCGCACAACTCGAAAGCAATTGGCTTCGAGTCAACTGCGTGCATGGAACCGTCGTGTACCCTGATTTTCATGCTGTCGATGTTGTAACCGGCCAAAATGCCGTTTTCCATCATCGCCGTGAAACCGTCACGGATGGGCTTCTGGTAGTTTTTGTCGATGGTGCCGCCAGTGATGTCCCAAACGAATTGCAACTTGGTTTTTCCACTCTTGTAATCTTCGGTTTCCAGGAATTCTTCGTCGGCTGGGCCGATTTCAAACTCCATGTCGGCGAACAAACCGGAACCACCCGTTTGTTTTTTCAAACGCTCCCGGTGGTTGATGGATTTGGTCAGTGCTTCTTTGTAGTTCACCTGTGGCTGTCCCTGGTTGCATTCCACTTTAAACTCCCTCCGAAGGCGGTCCACGATGATTTCCAGGTGCAGCTCGCCCATCCCGCTGATGATGGTCTGGTTGGTGTCTTTGTCGTAACGTACCCGGAAAGTCGGGTCTTCCTCTGCCAGTTTGGCGAGGGCAAGTCCCAACTTGTCCATGTCTTTCTGCGATTTCGGCTCCACTGCAATCCCGATGACAGGATCCGGGAACTTCATGCTTTCGAGTACGATGGGTTTTTTCTCGTCGCACAGTGTGTCGCCGGTACGCAAATCTTTGAAACCGACGGCTGCGGCAATGTCGCCAGCTTCCACCCGGTCAATCGGGTTTTGCTTGTTGGCGTGCATTTGATACAACCTTGAGATACGCTCTTTCTTTCCTGTCCGGGTGTTCAAAACCGAGTCACCGGCATTCAAAGCACCGGCATACACCCTGATGAAGCAGAGGCGGCCAACGTACGGGTCGGTAGCGATTTTGAACGCAAGTGCCGTGAACGGCTCGGAAGCCAACGGCTGACGGCTTTCTTCCTGCTCGGTGTCGGGGTTCACGCCAATGATGGCATCAACGTCAGCCGGGGAAGGCAGGTAGGTACAAACGGAGTCAAGCATTGCTTGCACACCTTTGTTTTTGAAAGCCGAACCGCAAAGCACCGGCGTGATGCTCATGTCGATAACAGCTTTGCGGAGCGCCGCCCGAATTTCCTCCGGGGTGATGGAATTCGGGTCTTCGAAGAATTTTTCCATCAACGAATCGTCGTACTCGGCAGCGGCTTCCAGCATTTTCATGCGGTATTCTTCCACTACATCTTTGATGTCTTCGGGGATGGGCACCACCTGATAGGTCATGCCCAGGTCGTCTTCGTTCCAGATACGGCCTTCGTTGGTAATCAGGTCAACAACGCCCTGGAAACGCTCCTCCGCACCAATCGGCACCTGGAGGGGCACTGCCCTGGCACCCAATTTTTCCTTGATGTCGTTGACAACATTGAAAAAATCGGCACCGCTGCGGTCCATTTTGTTCACAAAAGCAATGCGGGGCACTTTGTAGCGGTCAGCCTGGCGCCAAACGGTTTCCGACTGTGGCTCCACGCCTGAAACAGCGCAGAACAACGCCACTGCACCGTCCAGTACCCGCAACGAGCGCTCCACCTCCACGGTGAAGTCAACGTGGCCCGGCGTGTCTATAATATTAATGGTGTAAACATCATCTTTCCATTTCCACTCGGTTTTGGTGGCAGCCGAGGTAATTGTGATGCCACGCTCCTGTTCCTGCTCCATCCAGTCCATGGTAGCGGCACCATCGTGTACCTCACCGATGCGGTGGGTCATGCCCGTGTAATAGAGTACACGCTCGGTGGTGGTGGTTTTACCAGCATCGATGTGGGCGGCAATCCCGATGTTCCGGGTAAATCTTAAATCTTTAGCCATGACTTGTTCCCCTTGGGGATTTGTATTTTCAGGATGTGGAAGTCTTGCGGTTATTCCTTTGTAAAATGTTCTGAATCAACACTTTAATCTTAAAAATCACCATTCAACTCCTCGCTAAAAATTCAACGGGTTAAAAAAAATCACACCCGGAAGTGTGCGAAGGCACGGTTGGCTTCTGCCATGCGGTGCGTATCTTCTTTCCGCTTCACGGCTGCACCTTCCCCTTTGCTCGCTGCAATGATTTCAGCGGCCAATTTTTCGGCGAAGCCTTTGCCACTGCGCTCCCGTGCGAATCGGATCAACCACTTCATGCCGATGGAAACCTTGCGCTTGGCACGGATCTCCTGCGGAATCTGGAAAGTGGCACCCCCCACGCGGCGGGCTTTTACTTCCACCTGCGGCATGGCGTTGTTCAGGGCTTTTTTCCAAACCTGATGCTCGTCTTGCTTCAGGCGCTCAGACACCAGGTCCATCGCACCATAAAAAAGCGAAAAGGCAGTGGACTTCTTGCCCTGCCACATCAGGTTGTTCACAAATTGCGTGACCATGGGGTCGCTGTACCGGGGATCCGGCAATAAAATTCTTGGCTTCGGTTTATGCTTCCTCATTTTGAGTCAACTGTTATTTTAAATGGATGATACCGTTTTGATTATTTCTTCTTGCCTCCCTTGGCCGGAGTAGCTGCTGCCGAGCCTGGCTTCGGACGCTTCGTGCCGTACTGGCTGCGGCTTTTCTTCCGGTTGTTCACACCGGCAGTGTCCAACGCACCGCGCACAATCGTGTAACGTACACCGGGCAGGTCCTTCACCCTGCCGCCGCGCACCAGTACGATGCTGTGCTCCTGGAGGTTGTGGCCTTCGCCCGGGATGTAGGCGATGATCTCGATTTGGTTGGTCAAACGCACCTTCGCCACTTTGCGGAGCGCCGAGTTCGGCTTCTTGGGCGTGGTAGTGTAAACCCTGGTGCAAACGCCGCGGCGCTGCGGGCATGCGCCCAAAGCCCTCGACTTGCTGGCGACCACAACTTTTTCTCTTCCTTTACGGATCAACTGATTAATGGTTGGCATAAATGCTTTATTTTCTTCGCTTTTCGATAATTCTCAAATAAAAAAACACGCTTCCATTCGGTGTCTTTCGCAAATCCCAATTCACCCTTACACAGGGTTTTGAAAAAGCGAGCGCAAATGTAGGGGTTTTCGCTTGATAATTGATAGCCCTCTCAAAAAATAATTTTGATGGAAACGGAAGCCGAAAACAAGCGAAAACAAAGGCGTTCCATTCGGGCTAAAACGGGAGAAATTATTACCTGCCAAGCCCAAACACCACCACGCAATCATTCTGCAAGGCCGCTGTTGGCCACAATTTTTATCGAAAGGCGGACAAGCACGGAACTATCAGTAGGTTTGCCCAAAAGATTTTCCACCGGAACAAACCTGACCAAATCATGAAAAAATCATTCCTCTACCTGCTCGTTTTTTCGCTGGTTGCCTGCCAGAAAAACAAGCCCGAAGCCGACACCATCCTGCTCAACGGCAATATTTACACCGTTGATGAAACCAAGCCCAGTGTACAGGCCCTCGCCATCAAAGACGGCCTCATCCTCCAGACCGGCACCACCGCCGACATCGAAAAACTGAAAGGCCCCAACACGCAAGTCATTGACTTACAAGGCCATTTCGCCATGCCTGGCTTCATCGAGGGGCATGGCCACTTCTCCAGCATGGGCTACAGCCTGATTGATTTGAACTTTTTAAAATCAAAAAACTGGAACGAAATCGTGCAGGCAGTGGCCGAAGCCGCCAAAACCGCCAAGCCCGGCGAGTGGATTGTGGGCGGAGGCTGGCACCAGGAAAAGTGGAACGAGGCACTCAAACGCCAGGTGCAAGGCTACCCTTACCACGACGACCTCAGCGCCGTTTCGCCCAACAACCCCGTGATGCTCGACCACGCCAGCGGCCACGCCATCATGGCCAACAAGGCCGCCATGGATGCCGCAGGCATTTCAAGGGAAACGCCCGACCCGGCAGGCGGCCACATCGTGCGAAGCCCGTCGGGCGAGGCCATCGGGGTGTTCGAGGAAAATGCAATGGATGCGATTAACAAAATCCACCAGGAGTACCTCGCCACCCTTTCGCCGGAGGCGCAACTCGAACGCTGGAACAAAGGAATCGAACTGGCGCAAGCCGAGTGCCTACGGCAGGGCGTCACCAGTTTTCAGGATGCCGGTTCTAGTTTCAACGAAATTGAGCGGTATGAAAAAATGGCAACGGAGGGCAAGCTGCGCCTGCGACTCTGGGCTATGGTCCGCCATTCCTCCAAAGAACTAACTGGACATCTCGACGGCTTCCCGATGGTGGACCTTGGCGACCGCCACTTCACCTGCCGGGCCATCAAGACCGAACTGGACGGTGCCCTCGGCTCCTACGGCGCTTGGCTGCTCGCCCCGTACAACGACAAGCCAAGTTTTGTGGGGCAAAACACGACGACCATCGAGGAGGTGAAGGCCATTGCGAAACTGGCTTTTGACAAAAAAA
>JACRAN010000206.1 GCA_016234735.1 Bacteroidota bacterium
CAACGTATGTGCTATTCAGGTCCAACACATGCAAGCCGTCGAAGAGCCAGGTTGAATGCGTATTTGCCCTGAAAATGTCTGTAACTGTTGCATTCGCAGGTAGGTCAGCACTGGGCAGGTTAAAGAAAATTTTGTTGTTGATAAGCTGCCCTACGTCCTCTGCCTGCGGTTCGTACAAATACAAGTTGTTGGGGGTCCAGCTATTCGGATCCGCACTTCTGGTAAAGGACGATTCAGCCTTCGATTTGTAGGTGGGGTTTTGGTTGCCATTCACTAAGCCCAAAGAGTTTGATGAAATCGGGAACCTGAAAGGGTCGGCATTCAGGATGTTGACCTGATAGAGAAAACCGTCTTCGGTCAACACATAGAAAATCGGCGAGGTGGTGAATCCATTTCCGTTGATCAGGGAAATGTGTTCATTGCTGTACACCCTGCCTTCGTGAGTGGCACCTCCATTGTTGCCTGCTGCCCCGGAGGTGACGGTAATGTCCCAGGCAAGTACAACGCGCCTTGAGTTCGGCTGATTGGCACCGCGAGTCCATGGTGCATTGTTGAGGATGTTAAGGAAACTGGCGTTCTGGTAGGAAGGATAGTCGAAAACGACCGTCCAGATTCCTTCCTGACCCGCCTGCACTTGCACAACGCCGGGAACATAACCCGTACCATTGGTAGTGCCACCACCGTTAGGGCCTGCCAATTCCTGGATGTTGTTGTTGATTATGCCGAGGCCGGTCGATGCTCCGGTGTTATCGAAGGTGGCATGTAAGGTACCATCCGGTCGATAAACCTGAATAAATCCCCCCTGAAGGCCAATGTGACTGGAACCCACGTTGATGAATTCGCCTGCATTGGCATAAATCTTCAGCTGCTGCGGATCTCTGGTGTCCAGAAACATGCGATAGCCGGGGTAGGTAACGAAATCTTTTGAGCCCTCCGCCCAAAGTGCGCTTGACTTCAGCGCAAACATCACAACCACTAAAATTGCATGGAGGATAAATTGCTTGGAGAAGCCTGGAAGTTGAGTAGGTATTTGATAACGTAAAGAAACTTTCATGTTTCCGAAGTTTTATGAGAAAAAGACTGTGTATTTCATGGCTTGCCTACGATTTCACTTTTCTTGTAAAACCATTTGGCAGATTCTTCAAACTACATACTTACGAAAGCAGGCTTTGAAAGTTGCTTTCGGAAAAATGTTTGCAGCAAATCATTAATCTGGGCAAGAAGAATCCTTAGACTGGTGTAGTTCGCTGACAGTAGGTTAGTAATCTCTTTAAAACAAGCGACGATGACGCTGGCAAGTATATTTAAGTACTGTCGCACGCTATTTTGCGGCAGAGTTTTATAATTGGCGAAAATTGGTTTCGGTCTTGGCATTGGCAATGGGTATCGGTTCATTCACCGCCAAATGTATTTAACTCAAATTGCAATACACAACTTTTTTTCATTTTTTTTAACAAAGGCTATTGATACACAGTTGCTTACTTATCAGTTTGTTAAATACTAAGCTCCTACCTCCCGCCTGACCATCTCAAGGATGCTCAGGGAAAGGAACAGTTCCTCTTCTTCCTTTTCCATCTTCGATAGATTTTGGAAAGCCCTGGCGTTCGACTGTTGTTTCCTGGCAGGGTTCGCCAGCCCACCGACCAATTTTTCCTTCACTTTCACTGGCAGGAGAAGCCCTTCGTTTTGCCGGTTTATCTGAGCGATCTGCTTGTCGCCTTTATGATTGAAAAGTATCCCCTGCTCATTCAAAATGCCAACCAACTGGTCGCCGATAACCATTTCTATCCCTCCGTTTTTCAGCCTGTAAACGAATTCCTTGTTGCTCGTTCTGGCGTACAACAAACCGTTTTCCTTCTGCCCGACATACTTCCGATAGGCCCACACAACCACAGGCTCGTGGTAGATTGTGGTAAAAATGCCTTTGGAAGTTTTCACAACCCCTTTTTTGGTTGTCCGGTTTATTTGGTTCAAAGATAACTGCTCCATTTCCTCCGCCGACCAGGGCACCAGGTCAGCTATCCAGGGTCGAAGCTCCGCTTTGATTTGTTTCAAATCGCCCTGGATTTTTGTTCTTCCGGGTTTGTAGTTCTGGAGCAGTTTTAAGGAAAGTGAAATGCCCACCCCGGACAAAATCAAAATGACCAATAATGATAACGCAACTCCTGCCATTGTTTTGAATTTTTTTTGTGGCCAATGCTATGACAATTTCGGCGGTCGGCCAATCCATTTCGACGTAAATAAAAAAAGCCCTGCCGAAATTCGGCAGGGCTTTTTTGAAAAACAATTTTTTAGCCCAAATAAGATTTCAACGCATTGCGGTTGTAAGACTTCCTGAGACGACGGATTGCCCGTTCTTTAATCTGGCGCACCCGCTCCCGGGTCAGGCTGTAAAGATCGCCAATTTCCTCAAGTGTCAGGGCTTTGTGGCCATTCAACCCGTAGTAGGCTGAGAGCACCTCTACCTCCCGGGGCGATAAAATAGAAAGCCCCGCCTGCACCTCATCTTTCAGGGATTGATCCATCAATGCGTCGTCAGGGCGCTCGCCGTCATTGTCGGCAATGAGGTCGAGCATGGTCGAGTCGCTGTCTTCGCCACCGATTGGCGCATCGACTGAAACGTGGCGGATGCTGCCTTTCAGCATGTTGGAAACTTCTTTGGGGGTCATTTCCAAAATTTCCCCCAACTCTTCTTCCGAAGGTTCCCGCTCAAATTCCTGAACGAAGCATATGAAGGCCTCATTCACCCTGTTGTAGGAGCCGACTTTGTTGAGCGGCAAACGGACAATCCGGGAATACTCGACAATGGCCTGAAGGATGGATTGGCGGATCCACCAAACGGCGTAGGAAATGAATTTGAAGCCTTTGGTTTCGTCAAAACGGCGGGCTGCTTTCATCAGGCCGACATTGCCCTCGTTGATGAGGTCGCTGAGGGAAAGGCCCTGATTCTGGTATTGTTTTGCCACTGAGACCACAAACCTGAGGTTGGCTTTGGTCAGTCTATCGAGGGCTTCCTGGTCTCCGGTACGTATCTTACGGGCAAGGTCAGCCTCCTCCTCTGCATTGAGCATGTCAATCTTGCCGATGTCGTTGAGGTACTTGTCCAGTGCAAGACTTTCACGGGTCGTAATTTTATTGGTAATCTTTAGTTGCCGCATAACCAGTTCTTTTTCGCGTCGAGGTTTTTGATGTGTAGTTGAAATATTTCTCTGATAGCTGCTTTGCGTTTTCGGGTGAAACAGACATCCCTCTAATAAGATATTAAAAATTACGCCAAACTAAAAAAAAAAGTTGCTGCCGCTTTATTTTGGGTATTGACTTTATAAATAAAACGATTAACCAGAGACAATTACGTGTCGAACAACTAATAATCTGGCTTGGTTCGATAAGCCATTCAATTGTCTCATAAAACTCAAAACCACTTCTTTTCCATACAGAAAACCGAAAATTATCGAAAAATATTGGGATTCAGTGCATCCGGTCGCCCCGCAATTCGAGTTCGCTCAAAATCTTTGCTTCCTGCACCAAATATTCCTGCCACCGCTCCCGCACTCGGCGTTCGGGGAAGTAATTCTTCGCCAAATCTATGAACAATCGGTAGTGCCCTGCCTCCGAAACCATAAATTTATGGTAGAAATCCTGCAAATCCTCCGCTGCCAGATGGATGGATAGCAACCGGAACCGCTCACAACTCCTGGCCTCGATGAGCGCACAAATCAACAGCCGCTCCAACAGCCGGTCTTCCCGATTACCTCCCTTTTTTTCAAACTTCATCAATTCGTTCACGTATTCGTCCTTCCGCTGGTAGCCGAGTTTGAGGTTCCGCTTCTCCAATTCCAGCAGCACCAGTCGGAAATGCCCCCACTCTTCCGTGACGATGGGTGCCAGGTTTTTCACGAGTTCTTCCTTGTCGGGGTACATCTGTATCAGTGAAATGCACGAAGTGGCGGCCTTCTGCTCGCAATACGCGTGGTCGGTCAGAATGTCTTCCAGCCTTTTTTCGGCTAAATCGACCCAGCGGGGGTCGGTCGGTAATTTTAAACCTAACATGGATTGATGTTGACAGAAATTTTTGCGTAAACGATTGTTTTCAAATGCTTTCAAGGCATTCAAACTGCCGTGAAAAAAAATCCGGCTCGTACACCGGGTAGGTTTCCTGCACCTTGCTCCACCGCACCGTCACGCTGTCTATTTCGCCTTCCCGGAGCAACTTTTCTTCCCGAAAACCCAGTGAATACTGGGATTTATAAACAAATACCTCCAGACCAGGCTGCCATTTGGCACTGTTGGGCAGGCTGTTGAAGAGGCGGATGATTTCGCCGCTCAACATTTTTATTTCGATGAACTCGCCTCGCGGCAACGCCCCGAAAATCTGCGGGGCGTTGGGTGTGGCCACCGAAATTTCAAGGTTCAAAAACCGTAGCCCACCGCTCAATCCCGTTAAAGTACCGCTGCAAGTGATAAATTCCCGGTTTTTGTATTCCTTTTCAATCGCCACGTCGGTCTGGGAGAAAAACAGCATCGGTCCGGTATCCTTCCGCTCCTGGTTTGTGTTCGGGTCGGTTCCTTTGATGCCGGTTTTGCAGGGAGGTACGGGCGGTAAATTTAGTATGTCCTCACCAATACCGTAACCAGAACGGGAAGTTTTTAGGTCAGCGCCGTCAGTACGCTCTCGATTTTTTTTCAGTGCTGTCTTTGTTTTTGATGCCACCGCCAAATTCCACTCCTCCATTTTACGTTGGAAAGTCTCGGTCGGTAAAAATTGAATCCGTGCCAAAAACGCTGTCCGTTCTTTGGCTGCTTTCAGTTGCATTTCCAAGTCTTCAACTGCCTTCTGCGTTCCAGCTAATTCTTCTTTCGCACCTGTCATTTCCGTTTGTAACGCAGCTATCTCAAGTCTTTTTTGAATCAACTTGAGCGTCAGGGAATTTTCAATTGCCTTCGATTCGAGCACCCGCTGATGGTTTTCCGCTGAATCGACCGCCCCGGGCGCAAACAATCTTTCCGTTTTTGACGGTGCATCGGTGGGCAGTGTATCTCCCTGGAAATATTGCCACCTGCCATCTGGAAACACCACAACACGCTGCCCGGCTTCGTTCGTGATTACCCCCTGCGACCAGCAGGCAGCAGGCAAAAAACCGGTCAGCAAACAAACGATTTGAAATGCTTTTTTCAATTTTTCCAGTGCTTTTTGATGGAAGCCCTATTCTCCAGACCAAAATTAAAACATCTTTACGGGATGAAATCCGAATACCATCGCTGAAATATTTTTTTACGGTTCAATGCTCTTTTTGTTTGAAATAGGCTTCCTCCCAGTCAGCCTTTGGGACGTGCTTGATGTGCTCATCGTCGGCTACCTGATTTACAGGATTTACCTGTTGCTGCGGGGGAGTATTGCCTTCAATATTTTCGTCGGAATCGCCATCCTCTACCTCGTCTGGTGGCTGGTGGGGATGCTGAAAATGGACATGCTGTCCATGATACTGAACCAGTTCGTCAACGTCGGTTTCATCATCATCATCATCATTTTCCAGCCGGAAGTGCGCAGGTTTTTGCTCATGCTCGGCAACACCACGCTGGGCCGCCGCTCCAACATCCTCCTGCGTTGGCTCACCCGCAACCTCGACAAACCCGAAACCAGCGAAGCTGCCATCCTGGAAATAAAACTGGCCCTGCTTCGGCTGGCCAAAGAGAAAACCGGCGCACTCATCGTTTTTTCAAAAAACCTGGAACAGGAGGCTGTCAGCCACTCCGGCGTGGCGCTGGATGCCCAAATCAGCCAGTCGCTCCTGCTCGCCATTTTCCAAAAAGAAAGCCCACTGCACGACGGGGCAGTCATCATTGGCAAAGGAAAAATCCTCGCCGCCAGTTGCATCCTGCCCGTTTCCGAAAGCTCAAACCTGCCGGAACACACGGGGCTGCGGCACCGGGCAGCGCTCGGTATTTCCGAGCGCACAACCGCCACCGCCATCGTTGTCTCGGAGGAAAACGGGAACATCAGCTACGCCACTTCCGGGCAAATTGAATTTACAGTTTCGGAACAGCGGCTCGACCAGTTGCTTCATTCGCAACTCCACTGACCTGCTCATTTTTTTGTTTTCAAAGCATCGAACTGGTTCTATCTTTGAGCTTGCTCAACAACGGTTTTTACCAAAACCCGTCTTTTTTCCTAATCAAAAAAAACAATTGACCGCATGAAAAATGCCCAGGAATACATCGAAAATAACAAGCAGCGCTTCCTCGACGAACTGCTCGACCTGCTGCGCATCCCCTCCATCAGCGCCGACCCAAGTTACAAAAACGACGTGCTCCGCTGCGCCGGATTTGTTGCCCAAAGCCTGCGGGATGCCGGTTGCGATGTGGTGGAAATCTGCCCCACCTCGCACGTAAAAAACGGTGCTGCAAAGGAAGGCTACCCCGTGATTTACGGCGAGAAATTGATCGATAAAAAACTGCCGACGGTGCTGGTGTACGGCCACTACGACGTGCAGCCGCCCGACCCGCTCGACCTGTGGGACGCACCGCCATTCGAGCCGGTGATTAAAAAAACGAAAGTCCACCCCGACGGAGCCATTTTCGCACGGGGTTCCTGCGACGACAAGGGCCAAACCTACATGCACGTCAAGGCGTTTGAGGCAATGGTGAAAACCGGCAGCCTGCCCTGCAACGTGAAGTTCTGCGTGGAAGGCGAGGAAGAAGTCGGGTCGCCCAGCTTCCGCCCATTCGTGGAGCAAAACAAGGAAAAATTGGCCTGCGACGTGGTGCTTTGCTCCGACACGTCCATCATCGCCAACGACGTGCCGAGCATCACCACCGGGGTGCGTGGCCTGGCCTACCTGCAAGTGGAAGTCACCGGCCCCGGCCGTGACCTCCACTCCGGCGTGTACGGCGGCGGCGTGGCCAACCCCATCAACGTGCTGGCCGAAATCATCTCCAAACTCATCGACGAAAACGGCCACATCACCATCCCCGGCTTCTACGACGACGTGCTGGAGGAAGGCGAAAAAGAGCGGGCCGCCATGAACCGGGCACCTTTCAACCTGCAAGATTACATGGACGACCTCGGCATCGGTGCCGTGCAGGGCGAAGATGGCTACACCACCACCGAACGCACCTCCATCCGCCCGGCGTTGGACTGCAACGGCATCTGGGGCGGCTACACCGGCGAAGGCTCGAAAACCGTGCTGCCGTCGAAGGCATTCGCCAAAATTTCCATGAGGTTGGTACCGCACCAGCGCAGCGAAAAGGTGTACGACCTGTTTGAAAAACATTTCAAATCGCTCGCCCCGCCATCGGTGAAAGTCAAAGTGATTCGGATGCACGGCGGCGAGCCTGGGGTCACGCCAACCAACACGCCGGAGTACCAGGCAGCGTTCAAGGCCGTCGCCAAAACATTCGGCAAGGAGCCAATCCCGAAACGGGAGGGTGGCTACATCCCCATCGTTTCGTTGTTCAAAGACGTGCTGGACGTGGACAGCATCCTCATGGGCTTCGGCCTGAACAGTGATGCCATCCACTCGCCTAACGAACACTACGGCCTGTTCAATTTCTACAAGGGCATCGAGACGATACCATATTATTATAGGTACTACACGGAGTTGAAGTCGTAGCGCTCCCGCGAGGAGGATTGGAAAACGGATGACACGGATGCAGCGGATTGAAACGGATTTTTTCTTTTTAAAACCAAAATCCGTTTCAATCCGCTGCATCCGCGTCATCCGTTTTCCAATCCTGTCTAATTCACAGCCTCGCCACGATTTCCTCGAACGTGATGCCTGCGAAGCCGGGAATCACAAACTTCGCCGCAGGCAACGCCTCTGGTTCGCCGATGCCGACGGCGTGGAACCCGCCCGTCAGCGCTGCTTCGATTCCTTTTTCCGCATCTTCAAAAACAATGCAGTCCGAAGGCGGCAAGCCAAGCGCCTGCGCGCCCAACAGGAACACCTCCGGGTCGGGCTTGCTGCGGGTCGTTTTGGTGCCGTCGATGACCACGTCGAAATATTCCACCAGCCCCACCTGGCGCAGGATGGTCATCGAGTTTTTGCTGGCAGAGCCGAGTGCGATTTTGATGCCCTTCGCCCGCAAACCGTCGAGGAAGGCAACCACGCCTTCGAGGATTTCACTGGGGGTCATGTTGCAGACGAGGTCAACGTACCAGTCGTTTTTGCGGGCGGCGAGTTCGGTTTTTTCGGCCTCGGTTTTTTCCACCCCGCCCCACCGCAGGATGAGGTTGAGCGACTCCGTGCGGCTCACGCCTTTGATCTGTTCGTTTTCTTTTTCCGTGAAATCAAATCCAAGCTCGTTGGCCAGCCGTCGCCAGGCGATGAAGTGGTACCTTGCCGTGTCAACGATGACACCGTCGAGGTCGAAAATGCAGGCTTTGATCATGCCGAGGGTTTGAGAATTTGAGAATCTGAGAGATTGAGTGAGGGCGAAATTAGGCAGGCAGGCGGATTTGGCGGCAGTTTTTCTACCTTCGTTTTCCTGATTTTTTACCCACTGGTCGAAGCGTTTCAAAAATTCATTGCAAAAGAAAAACTGCCCGGCGCAGAGCAGCGGACGCTGATTGCTGCCAGTGCAGGGGTCGATTCGACGGTGCTGTGCCACTTGTTTTTTCAAAGTGGACTACCGTTCGTGGTGGCGCACTGCAACTTTCAACTGCGGGGAGCGGCCTCCGACGAGGATGAAATTTTTGTGAAAAAATTAGCGGAAAACTGGCGGACGGACTTCCATTCCACCCGTTTCGACACGGTTGGTTTTGCCGAAAAAAACAAGCTGTCCATCCAGCAGGCCGCCCGGCAGCTTCGCTACGAGTGGTTGGAGGAAATTCGGCAACTGACTGGTTGCCAACACGTTGCAACGGCCCACCACCTCGACGATTCCATCGAAACAGTGCTGTACAATTTCGTCAAAGGCTGCGGCCTGCGGGGGTTGCACGGCATTTTTCCCAAAAAAGGCCACCTCATCCGGCCCCTGCTTTTTGCCACGAAACACGAAATCCTCGACTTCGCCACCACCGAGGGGATTGCCTGGCGGGAAGACGAATCCAACCGCTCGGACAAATACACCCGCAACAAAATCCGGCAGCAGGTCGTCCCGGTTTTTGAAAAAATCAACCCCGCATTTCAAAAAACTGCCGGGGAAACCATCGTGCGGCTGCGGGAAGCGGAGCAGTTGTACGATTTTGCGCTGCAAACCATCGCAGCATCGGTGGTGGAAAAACAGGGAAAATCGCTGCGTATCGACCTGCAAAAACTGCGCACTTGCCCAGCCCCGGCCACCGTGCTTTTCGAGGTGCTGAAACCTTGCGGGTTCAACAACGATCAGGTCGGGCAAATTTTGCAAAGTGCTGAAAACCAATCGGGTAAGTTTTACCACTCCCCCACGCACCGGCTGCTGGTTGACCGCGTTTTTTTGGTAGTAACTTCCGGTCAAGTCGCTGAGGGAGGTATGAAAATTCAGGTAGCTTCCGATGCGGCCATCGAAGTGCCGGGTGCCAAATTCAGGCTGACGGTAGCCCCGGAACCACCCGCCCATTTTCCGAAGGAAGCCAACCTCGCCTGGTTGGATGCTGGAAAACTGAGCTTCCCGCTCACGCTCCGGCATTGGCAGCCGGGCGATTTCTTCTGCCCGCTCGGCATGGGCGGCAGGCGGCAGAAGTTGCAGGATTTTTTTTCAAACCAAAAACTTTCAATATTTGACAAGGAAAAAACCTGGCTGCTGGAAAGTGGCGGCGAAATTGCATGGGTCGTTGGCATGAGGTTGGATGAACGCTTCAAGGTCACGCAGCAGACCAAACAGTACCTGCGGATAGATTTTTCGCCGGAATGAGCCTGTTGCCAAAACCATTGGAGATCCAATCTGTTTCCGATTTCACATTTAACTGTAAACTCAAATTCTCATGAAAAAAAGTACATTCACGATGCTGCTGGCAGCGCTTTTCCTGGTGCAGGGCGTGGCCCAGCAAGTGGAGCAAAGACAACGCCCGCTCCTCACCGAACGCGCCGCCGACTGGTGCCAGTTATGCGGCGGCTGGGCCTGGGTATTTATGGCTGGCCTCATCGAGGACAACGATGACAAGGCGGTCATCATGTCCGCCCACTACGACGGCAACCTCTCCAACCCCGCAGCAAAGGAAATCACCGACAATTTCAACGGGTTTTACCAGCCCCGTTTTTACCTCAACGAAAACGATGTGAACGCCACGGCGGGCAATGCGACGACCACCCGCACCAATGTGAAAACCCAGGTGGATGCTGCCTTCGAGCAATCGCCGGTGGCCAACACGGGCTTCCAACCAATGTACATCGATGGCCAAATCAAGGTGGCTGCGAAAGTGAAGTTTTTCCAGGCGGCGCAGGGCGAATACTACCTCGGCCTGTACCTGCTGGAGGACAACGTGATAGCTTACCAGAACAACATCGGCAACAATGCCAACCACAGAAAACTGTTTCGGTACTCGTTCACGGCAAGCGCCTGGGGCGAGCCGATTGCCAACGGGGACGTGACTGCCGACCAGGAGTTCGACCTGAATTTTGCGCTGACCATCGGCGACCCGACGGGCTACGAATACGAGGTGGTGGGCGTGATTTGGAAAAAGGAGGGAGACAAGTACAAAGTGGTGAACACTTGGTCAACCAAGCAAATCGAGGTGGTGCTGTCGGCAACTTCCGAACCGCGGGGCCTGGCCTCCTTTGAAGTGGTCCCCAACTTGGCTTCCACGCAAGCCACCGTCAAGTTGCAACTTGCTGAAAATCAAGCCCATGCTGCGCTGGATGTGTACGATTTGGATGGTCGGAAAATGGCGAACCTCCACACGGGAACCCTCCGAAGTGGCGTTCATTCTTTTGAAATCAACCGGGAAATGGTGGGGCGAAGCGGCCTGTTTCTCGTGCGTTTCAGCGATGGGGATGGCGTGAGCGTAAGGAAGGTGGTGTTTGAATAATTCATTTTCGCCTTGAAAAAAAGCGGCGTGGTGTTTTCCATGCCGCTTTTTTTTGTGCCCGGTCAAGGGATGTTCAGCAGCTTGTGCGTCTGGATGCTCAACCGCCACTTCGGGTGTTGGAGGCAGAAGTTGATGGCCAGACGTGTGTTGCGCTGCACCTCCGGCCCGTCCATCGGTTGGATGAAAAAATTCGCAAAGTCCAGGTTTTCAAAGAGTTGCGGCATGGCGGCAGGCTGCGGAAACACCAATTTCAGTTCGTCACCGGAGGTAATTTTGAGTTCCGTGCCAGCCTTCGGGCTGACGCAAACCCAGTCGAGGCCAGGCGGTTCGGCCTGGGTACCGTTCGTTTCAACGCCCACTTCAAACCTCGCCCGGTGGAAGGTTTCGATGAGCGGCCCGTCGAGTTGCAGGAGCGGTTCGCCGCCGGTGCAGACGACGTAGGGTCGGCCCGCACTCATGTCGCCCCAGAGTTCCACCGCTTTTTTCACTAAGTTTTCTGCCGTGTAGCGCCCGCCGTTCTCGCCGTCCATCCCCCAGAAATCGGTGTCGCAGAACTGGCAGATGGCTTTCCCACGGTCTTCTTCCCGTCCACTCCAGAGGTTGCAGCCCGTGAAACGGCAGAACACCGCAGGCCGTCCGGTGTGCGCCCCCTCGCCCTGTAGGGTGTAGTAAATTTCTTTGATTTTGTAAGGCATTTTTTGCTGGTTGCTGGCGCAAATTTCTTTCAAATCCAGTGGGTGGAGGTAGGTTTTCAGCAATTTTCGTAGAAAGGTCGGAAATCCGGGTATCCCGTTCTATTTTTGGCGAAAATCAATCCGCCCATGCTGTTCGCCATTGGCACCAAAGTAAAATTCCTGCACACCGCCGACGATGGCGTGGTGGCTGCGTTGCTCGAAGGCGGCATGGTCAGCGTTTACCTGCCGAAGTACGACATGGAAATCCCGGCTTTCCCCGATGACCTCGTGCGGGCGGAGGTGGTGCTGAGGCACCCGGTGAAAGCCAAAGTGGTGGAGGGCAAAAAAGCGGCCCCGGCACCTGCGCCACCGCCGGTTTCCGTGGAAACCCAGTACACGATTTTGAAAAGTTACGGCATTCAGTTGGCGTTTGAAGCTGTGGAAACGAGGGAAGATGTGCCTGAAAAATACGCCGTTTTTCTGCTGAACGACACCCGCTACGACGTGGTGTACACCGTGCGGTTGTTGCTGAACTACCGGGGGCCGCAGGTGTGGAGCGATTCGCTGAGGGCCGTGAACTTTACCAGGCTCGGCGAAATCCTGTACGACGACCTCAACGAAGCGCCGGAATTTGAAATCGAGTGTCGCTGGGTGACGACCGAAGGTTTGTCGGAACCCGTGCTTAAGTCGTTGAAAATCAAGCCGAAAACTTTTTTTGGCACTTTGAAAACAGCGCCATTCCTGAACAAACCAGTGCATCTCTACCGGCTGTTTGAAAAGCCGGAACAACCCACCCAAAAAGAAGGCGAAGACCTCGAAAGCTACACCAAGCGCCACGCCAAACCCATCCGCTCCACTTCGTCGAAAAACCAATTTTACGACATCCACAACACCACCGAATTGGCCAACTTCGACCCGGAGATTGACCTGCACATCGAAAAACTGACGGAGAGTTGGCGGAAGATGCCCAACAGTGACATTCTGAAAACGCAACTGCTTCATTTCGAGAACTTTATCAGCAAGGCTATCCGGTTGGGAGTGCCCCGTGTTTTTGTGATACACGGCGTGGGGGAAGGCAAACTACGGGATGCCATCGCCACCCGCCTGATGCAGAACCCGGACGTACAGACCTTTAAAAACGAGTACCACCACCGCTATGGTTGGGGAGCCACGGAGGTGGTTTTTTAGGGGTTTGGGCATGTTGTTAGGCACTTTTTTGATTGACGATTGGTGATTAC
>JACRAN010000207.1 GCA_016234735.1 Bacteroidota bacterium
ACAAGCAGAAATACTTCTTAGAAACCAGGGTCATCGAGATTGCGCCGCTGGCCTACATGCGGGGCCGTACGCTCGACAATGCGTTCATCATCCTCGACGAGGCACAGAACACGACCTCCCTGCAAATCAAAATGTTCCTCACCCGCCTCGGCCCCACCGCCAAGGCCATCATCACCGGCGACCTCACCCAAATCGACCTGCCGAGGAACACCAAATCGGGCCTCAGCAAAGCCATCGACATCCTGCGGGACATCGAAGGCATCGCCGTCATCCGCCTCGGCACCGAGGACGTGGTGCGCCACCGCCTCGTGAAGGAAGTCATCAAGGCTTTCGAGCGGGACAGCCAGCTACAGCGGGAGTTTTGGGAGGAACCATACGGCAAATTGCCCGCCCACCACGAACCTTCCGAACCTGCAAAAGCAGAAGAGGAGTGATTTCAACGTGAATTATAGCAGTAAATGTCTGATAGTCAAGCCCGTAGGACTTACATCTTTGTAGGAACGGCGAGAAAGATTTTAATCCGTTCCAGCGGAACGGCATCTCGTTCAGATAACCCTCCTGCGGAGTGGAAAGCGAGCTGAAAACCATGATTTCTACAAAGATGCCACTCCGATGGAGCGATGGTTTGGTGCCATAACTCACGTTAATTTAACGATAGACAAGCTATGTATCTGTTTTCATCCCTCGTTCCTCGTTCCTCATGCCTTCAACCCCGTTCATCGTTATTTGTCAGCCCGCTTTTATTTTCCGTTCTTTCTGCATCGGCTTATTTTCAAAACCCTACATTTGCCAGGTCAGCTAAATAATTTTGTCTAACTAAAACCTTTCCCAGTATGAAGTTGAAATCTACGAAGCAGTTCGGGCTTTTGTTGGCGTGCCTGCTTGCTGGTGCCGTGGCATTTGCGCAGCAACGTACCCCGCTCGACATCGCCACCGACTATGCCCGCACCCACCTCACGGAGTGGGGACTTACCGCACAGGACATCGACGGCATGACCGTCAACGACATGTACACCGACGCCGGCTCCGGCATTTCGAGGGTGTATTTCCTCCAGCGCCACCAGGGTATTCCCGTGTACAACGCCATCCAAAACCTCAGCATCACGAAAGATGGCAACGTGTTCTACGTCGGCAAACGGTTCGTGCCAAACCTTGCCGAAAAGGTGAACACCACCGTGCCCGTGCTGGGTGCCGAGGCAGCGGTTTTGAAACTGATGCAACACCTCGAAGTGCCCTACGCACCGCTGCGTTCGCTCGGCCAGAACAGCCAGGGCGATTTTGTTTTTGAAAAAGGGAACATTGCGAAGCAGGACATCAAAGCCCGCCTGAGCTACCAGCAGTACGGCAGCGTGGTGCTGCTGGCCTGGGATGTTTCGCTCGCCCCGGCCCACACTTCCGACATGTGGAGCGCCCGTGTGGATGCCGTTGTGGGCGATGTTTTGGACAAAACCAACTGGACGGTGTATTGCAAAGTGGACGGCAGTGCCTTCGCCCGAATGGACGATGATTGCGAAAAAACAGCCGAACACCAGCACGAAGCCCTCACCTACAATTTCAACATGGCAGCGGCTGACGGAACCTACAACATCTGGCCCTGGCCTGTCGAAAGCCCGATCCACGGTGCCCGCCAATTGGTCGTTGACCCGCACGACCTGACGGCCTCGCCATACGGCTGGCACGACACCAATGGCGTGGCAGGTGCCGAATTTACCATCACCCGTGGCAACAACGTCCATGCTTACGAAGACAGCCAAAACCTCGATAGTTCTGTCGGCAACGAACCGGATGGCGGTGCCAGCCTCGTTTTCGATTTCCCCTACGATGCACTGTCAGAACCGCTGACGTACACCAATGCCGCCGTCACCAACCTTTTTTACGGGAACAACATGATGCACGATTTTGCCTATGCCTACGGCTTTACGGAGGCAGCCGGTAATTTCCAGGCCAACAACTACGGCAACGGCGGAGCGGGTGGCGATTTCGTGCTGGCCGAGGCACAGGATGGCGCCAGTACCGACAACGCCAACTTCAGCACACCACCCGACGGCGGCAATGGCCGGATGCAGATGTTCCTGTGGGGAGCCGGTAGCAGCGAGATTTTTACCGTAAACGAACCTGCCTCCGTGGCCGGACCGTACCCTTCTTCCCAACCGGCTGGCAGTTGGGGTGCAGGTGCTTATGCTTCGGATATCCCTGTCACCGCCGAGGTGGTTATCGTGGAGGACAACGTGCAAAACCCGTATGCTTCCGATGGTTGCGACACCCTCATCAACGCCAGTGAATTGGCGGGAAAAATCGCCCTCATCGACCGGGGCGGCTGTGAATTTGGCTGGAAATCGCTCCAGGCACAGCAAAAAGGCGCAGTCGGGGTCATCATTTGCAATTTTGAAGATGCTACCATCGGCATGGGGGCAGGTGCGTATGGCGCACAAGTCAACATCCCCGTTTTGATGCTGACCTCCGTCAACTGCCAGACCATCCGCCAGTTTGCAGGTAGTGGCTTGAACGTCACCATCCAATTGCCCACCAGCACCGGCCCGGACCAAATCGATGGCGACCTCGACAACGGTATCGTTAGCCACGAATATGGCCATGGCATTTCCCGCCGCCTGACAGGTGGCCCTGCTGCTGGTGCCGGGTGCCTCAATAATGCCGAGCAGATGGGCGAAGGCTGGAGCGACTGGTTTTCGCTGGTGACTTCTGTTGAAGTAGGCGATACCGGCACAGATAAACGAGGTATTGGCACCTATGCTTTAAGTGAACCACCCGATGGGGTGGGCATCCGCAGGTATCCTTACACCACAGATATTGACGTTAATCCGCTGACCTACGGCGATGTGGCCGCCAATCCAGAAGTACATGCGCTCGGCGAAGTATGGGCGGCCATGACCTGGGACCTGTACTGGGCTTTTGTGGACGAATACGGTTGGGAACCTGACCTTCTCCAAGGCACGGGCGGCAACAACATGGCCATGCGTTTGGTGTTTGACGGGATGAAAACACAGCCCTGCGGCCCTGGGTTTCTTGATGGAAGGAACGCTATCCTCGCCGCCGACGTGGCATTGAACGGCGGTGCCAACCAGTGCCTGATATGGAAAGTGTTTGGCCGGAGAGGTGCCGGCCTGAGCGCCGTTCAGGGTTTTTCCGATGTTGCCACCGACCAGGTCGAAGCATTCGACATCCCCTGCGAATGCCGCGACAAAGTCAGCATTGACAAATCCGTCACCGACCTCATCAACGCCGGGGAGGACATCGACGTGACCATCAATGTTTCCAACTGCAAGTTGGAAACCCGAACGAACGTGGTCATCACGGATGAAATTCCCGACGGCACGGCTTTCAAGGCCGGTTCTGCCAGCGTACCGGCCACGGTGAGTGGCAATGTGCTGACCCTGCAATTGGGCGACATTGATTTTGAGGAAACCGTGACCGTTACCTACCAACTCACCACCTCGCTTGACAACTATTCCATCCGTTATTTCCTGGATGACGTGCCAACAGAGGATGCCGAAGAAAACTGGGAGTATTACTACATTGGCGACCTTGCCAACAACATCTTCCAGATAACGGATGCCGTTTCCCACAGCCCGGAATTTTCCTGGATTGTCGAAGATATTGAAACGGAGTCGCAGCAGGCGCTCGAACTGATTACGCCCTGGACCGTGACGGGCGCCCGTCCCACCCTGCGTTTCTACCACCGCTTCGACACCGAAGGCGGCGCTGACGGGGGCTTGGTGGACGTGAAAAAAGCCAACGAAAACTCCTGGCACCAGGTACCGGACAAAATGCTCCGCAATGGCTACACCGGCGAAATTCAATACGCTACCTTCGTCACGCCCCACCTGTCAGTCTGGTCGGGCAGTTCCAACGGCGAGTTCATCGGCACCTACGTTGACCTGAGCGAGTGGGCCAACGAAGACCTCGTGTTCCGCTTCCGCTTCGGCACCGACGCCAACACGACTGGCCCGCTTGGCTGGGCAGTGGACGACATCGAGTTCATGGATTTGCTCAGTTACAACACCGAAGCCTGCCTGACCAGCGACCAGGGCGACAACGAGTGCGCCATCGCACCGGAGGAGGGTACCATCGTCGAGTCGCAACCTTACGTCAACGCAACAAAAGAAACACTGGCAGATGTGGCCGTCACGGTGTTCCCGAACCCGGCGCAGAACCTTCTCAACATTGCGTTAGTGGCTGAAAAGCAGACCGATGTGAGCATCAGCCTGCTTTCGGTGGACGGCAAAACGATGATGGAGCACACCGTGAGCGTACTCGGCAACGACCAGTACAGCCTCGACGTGACCCAACTCCCCGGCGGCTTCTACTTCGTGAAAGTGAGCAGTGGCGACGGTGTTTTGGTGAAAAAAGTGGTGATTGAATAACCTGCTTTTTTGAAAAATAAAAAGGCCCGGTGCAGGTAGCGCCGGGCCTTTCTTTTTGGAAATATCGAAGTGTGCAGGCTTTAAAATCCCACTCGGCTCACCTCTCACTCCTCACCCTCTCACCCCTAAAACTCCACCGCCAACTCCTTCAACGCCCCGCCCCTGCCCGTCAGCCGGGCGAAGTATTTGCCCTTCGGCAAACCCCTGATTTCAAACTCGAACCGGAATTTGTGGGAACCCCGCTTCTGCAAGCGGTTTTTGAAAAGGGTGTGAACCAATTCCCCGGCCTCGTTGTACAGCCCGAAATCCACCTGCTGGTCGCTGGCGAGGTCGTAGTAAAACAGGCCGTTCATCGCCAGCGCCTCCCGCCAGTTGGCAGGCTGGCCGGGCAGCAGGCGGTCCTGCGGCGGGGCCTGGTATTCGACGTGGTACTCCGGCACGGGTTTGCCCAGCAGGTCGGCCACGAATTTTGCCAGCCCCGCATCGCCGATGCCCTCCAGCCGCTCTGCATCGCTGACGGCCCACACGGCGTACTGGGCGCTGGGATTCTGGTGCAAATTATTGTCGCTCAGGTACTTGGCCATTTTCAGCAGGTTGCCCTCCGCCATTTTTCCCAGCCGGAACAGGCTGCCGTCGCCGGGCGAGCCGTCGCCTGCCTCCACGCAAAATCCAAAGAGTTTGGCGACCCTGGACCTGCCGCTCTCCACCAGCAGCCGCTCCTCCTTGGCCACCATCAGGTTTTGCAGGCTGGAGTCCCCCGCCTCGAAAACCTGCCCGGCAGGGATACGCACATCGAGTTTTTTCTTCGACTTGTTTTGGAGGTTCAGCTTCAGGCACTCGCCAGAGTGCCCCCCGGCCCCCGAAGCCGTGACGGCGAGGTAGCCTTTTTTGATGGCATCGGCCAGGTCGATGACCTGGGCTGGTAAATTTTGTTGGCAAAAAACCGCCAGCAGGAAGGTGGTGAGCCGGATTGTTGTTTTCATCATGTCCATAAATTTTTAGTGAATATCCCTCAAACGTGGCCGCTCCTCCGATTATTGAGCAAATGCCATTTCTTTGGTTTCAGCCGTTGGCGATTATTCGCTATCATTGCCCGAAAGAAAGGATTGAAGGGTTCAGGGATTGAAGGATTGAAGGTTAGCCTTTGTCCCTTCAATCCTTCTGTCCTCCAATCCATCAATCCTTTTCAATCCTTGGACTTTACGACCCGGCTCCGCAACGACGACAAAACAGTGCTCAAAGACCTCTTTGATGCGCACTACAAAGCCGTTTGCGCCGCCGTACACCGGCTGGTGGGCGAGCGGGGCGTCACGGAAGACCTGGCGCAGCAGGTGTTCATCCGGTTTTGGGAAAAGCGCCACCAAATCCAGGTGGACTCGTCGCCGGGGGCCTACCTGCACCGCATGGCGGTGAACGAAGCGCTGGCGTGGTTGCGCAGCAAAAAAAACCAGCAGCCGGAGGAGATTTCGTTCGCCACGCCCCTGCCGATGGAGATGGACGGCGAGGGTGTTTTCCTGCAAAACGAGTTGCAGCAGCACATCCACCATGCCATCGACCAGTTGCCGCCACGCTGCCGGGCGGTGTTCCAACTCAGCCGGTTCGAGGAATTGAGCTACCAGGAAATCGCCGACCGCATGGAAATTTCGGTGAAAACGGTAGAGCATCAGATGGGCAAGGCGCTGCGGGTGCTGCGGGAGCGGCTCGGCGGTTATTTGAAGTGTTGATTTGGTTATCTGTTTATTTGTTTATGGAGCGGGGGCCGGCTGTCGGATAATCAAATAAACACATCAACAATTAAACACTTTTCCCTACCTTTCGGATTGATTATCAAACTTTTATCAATTTCATTTCCAAACCAAACCG
>JACRAN010000020.1 GCA_016234735.1 Bacteroidota bacterium
CATCCAGGAGGAAGTAGTGAAGCTGGAAACCGCCCCAGAGGAGCGCAGCCGCCACTGGAAAGGCACTTCCGGTGCCGCCCGTGACCCACAGCCGGTCGCCCTGCCCGACGTGCAAACCGGTTCCACCCACCGCCTCATCACCTCGGACGATGAACTGAACCGGGTGCTCGGCGGCGGTGTCGTCAGCGGCTCCATCGTGCTCATCGGCGGGCAGCCGGGCATCGGGAAGTCCACGCTGATGCTGCAAGTGGCGCTCAGTGTGAAGACCAAAGTCCTCTACGTGAGCGGCGAGGAGAGCGAGGAGCAAATCAAGATGCGGGCCAATCGCCTCGGCGAAATCAAGCCCGACTGCTACCTGCTCACGGAAACGAACACCACCAAAATCCTCAGCCACGCCCAAAACCTGTCGCCCGGCCTCCTCATCATCGACTCGGTGCAGACGCTCTCATCGCCGCATATCGACAGCACGCCGGGCAGCATCTCGCAGGTGCGGGAGTGCGCCGGGGAACTCCAGCGTTTTGCGAAGGAAACCAACATCCCGGTGTTCCTCATCGGGCATATCACGAAGGACGGCTCCATCGCCGGGCCGAAGCTCCTGGAACACATCGTGGATGCCGTGCTCCAATTCGAGGGCGACCGCAACTACACCTACCGCATCCTGCGCACGTTGAAAAACCGCTTTGGCTCCACCGACGAACTGGGCATCTACGAAATGCAGGCCACCGGCTTGCGGGAGGTGTCGAACCCTTCGGAACTGCTGCTTTCGCAAACGGACGAGGAACTCAGTGGCAGCACCGTCGCCGCCACGATGGAGGGCATGAGGCCCATGCTCATCGAAACGCAGGCGCTGGTCAGCACTGCCGTTTTTGGCACACCGCAGCGCACGGCCACCGGCTTCGACCTGCGCCGCCTCAGCATGTTGCTGGCCGTACTTGAAAAACGGGGCGGGTTCCCATTCTCCCAGAACGACGTGTTCCTCAACCTGGCAGGCGGCATCCGGGTGGAAGACCCCGGCATCGACCTGGCCATCGTCAGTGCGCTGATTTCGTCCTTGCAGGACGTGGCGGTGACGAAGCACAGTTGCTTCGCCGGGGAGGTGGGCCTGAGCGGTGAAATCCGTGCCGTCAGCCGCATCGAGCAGCGCATCCAGGAGGCGGACCGGCTCGGTTTCCAGCAGATTTTCATCTCCAAATACAACACGAAGGGCTTGGACACCAAGCGCTACAAAATCGAAGTGAAAACGATTGGGAAAATCGAGGAACTTTATCGGGCGTTGTTTGAGTGAGGGTGGGGAGCTTGTGATTTCTTGACAACAGCTGTATGTTTGTACTATGAACAGAATATACCTTGATACTTCCGTTTTTGGCGGTTATTTTGACCCGGAGTTTGAACTTTGGACTAAAATCCTGTTCGACAAAATCATTCAGGGCGAATACAAAATCATATACTCACGCCTCATAGACATTGAACTGAACCCTGCACCTGAACCAGTCAGAAACCTCGCAAAAAATCTTCCTGATTCAAGCCTTGAGTACATAGATATTTCGGATGAAGCCATTGAATTGGCCGAACACTACCTGAATGAAAATGTTGTTGGCAAAACAAGTAGGGCAGATTGCATCCACATCGCATTGGCCACCTTGCATAATGCCGACATCTTGGTTAGCTGGAACTTTAAGCATATTGTAAACGTCAACAGGATTCGTGGTTACAATTCGGTGAACTACAAATTCGGTCATAAAATCTTGGAAATCAGAACGCCAAGAGAAATCTTAGAATACGATGAAGACTAAAGAAAAAACTAAAACAGGGAAAACCTTCGTCGAGGAAATGAGGGAAATCAGGGACAAGGTCAATCTGGAAATCAAGGATTTGACGCAAGAGCAATTGAAGACCTACCTTGAAAAGCAAAAGACGCTGCACCCTTCTTTGATGTGGGAAAAGCAGGGTTGATAGCTTAGGAGAAGTTGAGTGAAGCACGTCAGAGACGTGTTGATAGGGGATTCCGGCTTGGAAACCGGAACAAGCAGGGAAGTTGTGAACAAAAAAATGAGATTGGAATGGACAAGCAAATAGAAAAGCTTTGGAAAGCCATTAAACTTTGGCTCACTAAAAACGGAATTGAAACAGACACATCTTTTTATACTATCGAAAAATGGCGAAGTAGAAATGAAGAATTTCATAACGAGTCAGAATTTGTAATTACCACTGAAGGAGGTCTTAATTTTATTTTAAATTATGGTGAACCTGATGAATTTGATGAATTGGTTGAATCATTTGGCTATTATTATGAGCTAGGACATTCATGGAATTTAGGATTCTATAAAATAGAAGAATCCGTGCTTGTTGATAGAAAAAGTGAATCTTACGGTGAAAAACTAAAAGATTCAAGATGGCAAAATAAAAGAAAGAATATTTTAAAAAGGGCAATAGATAGATGTGAGGATTGTGGCGACAGCAACCACCTTGAAATACACCATTGTTATTATAACTATGGAACAGAACCATGGGAATATCCATTAGATTCTTTACGATGCTTATGCAGAAGTTGTCATGAAAAGAGAGGAGATATTGAAAGGATATTCAGAGCACATTTGGCTTCATTGAAAACAAACGAAATAGAATCATTGATAACATTAATCGACAATGGATGTTATTGGTATCCAAAAGAAAAGCTATTCAAATTCATCAATGCAATTGGTTATGACCAAATAAATATGAGAGCAGCATTTGAAGATGTCATTTCATCACGTTCCGATGAGTAATCCCAGTTCCCCGCTGGCTCACCACCTGCCAATTGAAAAACGCCCTGCTCGTTGATACCCCACCCCTTGTCAGAATCAGGATTTTCAGGATGAGAGAATTTTCAGAATGAAGCAGGCACGAATTCTGTGAATTCAAAAATCCTGAATCCCGATAGCTATCGGGGAATTTTGGTGAAGGTGAAGGGGCGTTGGACGGGAAGTTTAAGTTGGTGAGAAGTTGCTTTAGCACGTTTGAGACGTGTAGATAGTGGTGTCCGGTCGGAGACCGGAACCAGCGGGGGAAACTCCTGCCAACTTTGAATCATTATACCGCTATATTTGTAAGGGAATCCAATGTATTCAACCATGTACAAACCTATTCGACAGAAATTGCCTATCTTGAAAGAAATGCTGGTAAGGCACGGCGTGATAGAAGCATATCTTTTCGGGAGTGCTGCAAAAGGGGGCATGAACCGCACGAGCGACGTTGATTTTTTGGTACAATTTGACCCAACCCTTGATTATGTCCGCTATTCTGACAACTACTTTTCACTACTCACAGCATTGCGCAACCTGCTGAAAAGGGATATCGACCTCGTGGCTACCGAAACGGTAACGAACCCTTACCTCGCCCAGAGCATTGACCAATCAAAAATCAAAATTCTGTGATGAGCCTCGAAGAAAAGAAACTGCTTACCGATATTCTCACCTGTATCCGAGACATAGACATCCATTTAGGAGGGAAACGTGATTTTAACGAATACCTTCAAAACAAAACAATGCGAAGGGCTGTAGAGCGGGAACTTGAAATCATTGGAGAAGCTGTTGGCAAACTACTCAAAGTGAACCCATCCATTCCCATCTCCTACGCCCGGCTTGTGGTTGATTTGAGAAACAAGGTGATTCATGCCTACGATTCCATCAACAATACCATTATCTGGAAAATCGTGAACATTGACGTTCCTGTGCTTGATAAGGAAGTGAGTGAATTGTTGCAAACTGCGCCTTGACTTGAGACCTAATGGTGGGAAGGATGATGCCCCGCTGGCACCTTACCAGCCAATAGAAAAACGCCCCGCTCACCCAATTCCCAATTCCCAATACCCAATCCCCAATATCACTTCTCCACACACTGCACCATCTCCACGTCCTGCACGTGGCCGCTGCACACGCATTTGAAGGTGACGCTTTCGCCGACCTGGAAGGTGGGTGTTGTACTGCCCGGCGGCTGGTCCAATCGGCACCGCACCCCGAAGGCCGGGTCGTTGGTTTTCAAAACCACCGCCACGCTGCCCTGGCTCCCTGACCGAACGGTCGAGACCTCGCCGCTCACCTCGATGATTTTGTTGAGGTATTTTTCATTCGCCCCCGTTTCGTCTTGGATGAATTCATCGAAAAACGCCACCGCTTCCACCCGCATTTCTGTTTTTTGTTCCCAAACGGTGGCAGGGCTGCCTGGCCCGGAGCGCTTCAAAAACAGCAACCCGACGACCAGCAAGGCGACGATGAGCAAAATTGGCAGGAGTTTTTTCATAAAAAATGCAGTTTTGCAAACCCCGAAGTTCACAACAATTCGACAATACAGCAATTCAACCATCCAAAATGCTTCAAAAAAAACTGACCCTCTACGGCCTGACCATGATTGCCGTCGGTTCGTGCATCGGTTCCGGCATATTTGCCACGCCGGGGCAAATCGTCCACGAGTTGCCCAACGCCACGCTGGTGCTGCTGGTGTGGGCGATTGGGGGCGTGATCGCGCTCACCGGTGCCTTGACCTTCACCGAGTTGGGCGGTCTGTTCCCCAGGTCTGGCGGGGTGTATGTTTACCTCAAGGAAGCCTACGGCGAGTTGGCCGGATTCCTCTACGGCTGGGTGATTTTGCTGGTCATCAACACCGGGGCGCTGGCAGGGCTGTGCGCCGCTTTTGCCGAGTACATGAAAATATTTGCCCCGCACATGACCGACGGCACAAAAACCGCCGTTGCCGCCGTCACCATGCTGCTGCTCACGGTCGTCAATGTGCTGGGGGTCAACGTCAGCCAGGGTTTGGCCAATTTTTTCACCGGGCTGAAACTGCTGGCCATCGCAGGCATCATCGTTGCCGGTTTCGTTTTTTACGACCCGTCGAGGGTGCCGCTCGATTTTTCTTTGGCTAAAAATGTGCCCACCCACCTCACGGCGGCACTGCTCACCGGCCTCATCGGAGTGCTGTTCTCGGCTGGCGGCTGGCACCACACCTCGTACGTGGCCGGTGAGGCCATCGATGCCAAACGCACGGTGCCGAGGGCCATGTTTTTTGGGGTGCTCATCGTCACCACCATGTACCTGCTGGTAAATTTGGCCTACATGCTGCTGCTGCCGCTCGATGCCATCGCCAGCACCCGCACGGTGGCGGGCGATGCGGTCGCCACGCTGGCCCCGTGGGGCGGCAGGGTGGTGGCGGTGGCCATTGCGCTCTCCATTTTCGGCACCATCAGCATCTACACCATGTCCGCACCGAGGATTTACTACGCCATGGCCGAGGACGGCATTTTTTTCAAACAGTTGGCCTGGGTGCATCCCCGCTGGAAAACCCCGGTGGTGGCCATGCTCGTGCAGGTGGTGTGGGCCATCGCCGTGCTGCTGTTTTTCCAGGGTTATTTTGAAAAAATCATCACGTTCGTCACGTTCATGGACATTGCGTTCATGGGGCTGGCCGGGGCAGCGGTTTTTGTTTTCCGGCGGAAAATGAAATCGGCGGAGCGCCCCGTCCGGGCATGGGGCTACCCGGTGGTGCCAGCGGTTTTTGTGCTGATTTCGACGGCATTCGCCGTGAACACCCTGCGGGAGCGCCCGGAACAGGCCGTCCCAGGCCTGGTGTTGATGGCCATTGGCGGGGGCGTTTTTTTTCTCCTGAAATTTTTGCGAAGCAGCGCTTCCAAAACTTAATCTATTCTTAACATCCCCTGTAACCTTGCCATACATCCCACCGTCAATTTTGTGGTCTTATTCGGTCACGGAACATGCTTGAAATCAATTCAAGGCGCATTGGCCGCAATTCATCTGAAAAAGTGCTTTTCCATTTTTAAGAATTATTCTTTGAATGGCCTGATAAAATTCAGACTTGTCAGAATAAAATTTCTTATTGGCAGAGGAAACTTTTTTTTCGATGTTTGTGTTAAATTAACACTTAAATGCGGCTTGTGGAAAGATTTTTGAAGGAACTTTGATTGCAAGCTGAGAAACCTGACCGAAGAAAATGACAAATTCTCTGGCGGGAAAAAATAAGCGCCAGTCTAAAAAACCGAAGATTTCGACCTGCAAGAATCAAACTTTGTGCTTAAAGCTGGATGGTGCTAAAAAACGTTGTTATGATTATCCGGATAAAATTTCAAACCATTCTGTTTGCTGTTTTCACACTGTTGGCATTCACTTCCTGTGCACCGTCGTTGGTGCTCAACGAGGATTGGTCCGACTTCGTGCCCCATGCCGACCAGAGCATTTTTGGCATGTTGCAACGGCAGGAAGTCGTAGAAATGATGCTCGTGACAGACCTCGACTCCATTTTGATAAAACGCAAATCGGAGGATTATCAGCCTGCTGATTTCAGTTACACGGACGAATCGAGCGTACTGCACACCTACCAGGCGCAGGTAAGGCCACGAGGGAAGTTCCGCCGGATGACCTGCGATTTCCCGCCGCTCAAGCTGAAATTTTCCAAAAAAGAACTGGAAGCTGCCGGGTTGAGCGACATGAACGAACTGAAATTGGTCACGCACTGCCTCGATGACCAGACGGTTTCAGAGGGCCTCATCTTCCGGGAGTACCTCACCTACAAACTTTACAAGGAGCTGACTCCCAACAGTTTGCGGGCGCAATTGGTAAAAATAACCTACCAGGACCGCTCGAATAAAGATTACAGGATGACCCGCTACGGAATCCTGTTGGAAGACGAGGAAGAGTTTGTCTGGCGGACAGGTGGCGTGATATACGACAGCATGGGCGCTTCGGCTGAGAGCCTGCAACCGACACAGGAAAAAATTGCTTCGGTGTTTCAATACATGATTGGCAACACGGACTGGAGCATCGAGACATTGCGGAATGTCAAGCTACTGAAAAAGCAAGATGGCAAGTTGATACCTGTCCCTTACGATTTCGATTTTTCGGCGGTGGTAGCTGCTCCGTATGCCCGCCCAAATACGGATTTGGGTCAAAAAAGGATAGGCCAGCGGGTGTTCATGGGGAAGGCCGGGTCGGTGCAGGAACTTTACGCCACGCTGAGTTATTTCCGGTCGAAGAAGCAGTCTTTGCTGGGCATTGTGGAAAATTTTCCACTGCTCGATATGCAATCCAAAGAATCGATTCTTTTGTACCTGAACGGGTTTTTCGATGAAATCGAAACGCAGGAATCCGCCCAACAGGCGATGTTCGGGAGCAACTTTTAAACCCGAATGGCACAGTTTTTCCATTGGCTTGTGAAGTCATTGGTCTCAGGCACTCAAAAAGATAGTTTTTTCATACTAATTCAATTTTGTAGGGGCATTCCGTAGGATGCCCTTTTTCTTTGGCAAAAATTCAAGGGGGCGGGTTGGACACTTCCAACCCACCCCCTTGATTTTTGTGTTACTGAGCCGTGAGTGTTTTGAGAAAGTGACTTGAATTTAAAATGGTGAAATCCATCTCTCACTTTCTCGCCCTCTCACCTCTCACATCGTCAGCCCCTCCTTTTCTTCGTGGTGGTTTTGCGGGTGGCGCCAACGTTGCCGTTTTTGCCTTTGCCGGCTTTCGTGGTCGTTTTCTTTTGGGTCACGTTTCCGTTTTTGTGTTTGGTGGTAGTCGTAGTGGTTTTTTTCACACCTACCCCACCGTTCCGGCCTTTCACCACCGTCGTGCGGGTGTGGACGGTTTTTGAAGTCGTGCGGTGCGGTGCGTAAACCCGATGGGCATGAACGACCCGGTGCGTCGTCACCACATGGTAGTGCGGATGGAAAACGACGACACGGGGGTGGAAAACATGCCAGGGATGTGGCCGGAAGGGCCTCCACCAGACCGGGTAGTACCGCCAGCGCCAGGGCGACACCCACACCCGGTAGCCGGGCCGATAGACAAACCGCACCGTGGGCCAGCCCCAAACGTTGACGACTATCCGCTCAACGGTGACGTGCGGGCCATTCTTCCCATTTTCGTTGGCTTCCACCTCATACGGTTCGACGATTTTTTGCTCGCCGAACACGTCTTCGTCGCCGAGGATTTGCAGGGTGGCCTCTTCGTCGCCGGTTTTTTCGATTTCAATGACGGCGATGTCCTGCGATTCGGTCTCGCTCACCGGCACTTGCAGGATGACGGCATGGACCTCGGCATCCATGTTGTCCACCACCCGGATGTAGTCGATTTCGTTGTCGTCGTTCAGGTCAAGGTTGTTGACGGAGTTGTCCTCTGCGTTCAGCAGTTTTTCAAAATCTTCCGGGGATTCCGCTTTTTTGAAAAGCTCAAGGGCGCCTTCCAGGCTGAAGTTGTCGCCGGGGAGGCCGGTGCTGTCGGCTTCCTGTGCATTGGCGGAAAAGGCGAAGAGCCAGGCAGCCAAAAAGGGGAGGATACGGGAACAAAATTTTCTCTTCATCATGCTAAAAGTTTTTGATTATTGGTGAAACATGGAAACTCAGACGGGAACCTGTCGGCCAGGTTTAAAAGCCATTTAGGTTTTGTGGAGAAAAAATCGCCTAAATTTAGGTTGAACGAATTGAATTCCGACTTTTTACCCGAAAAAGTCGGAAGGTTTTGTGTTCAGTTGATTGGATAATTTCATGGAGCGGCAACCGGATTTTTTTCCACACATTTGCAAAAAAACGGATGGAAATTGCACTCGTCCTCGGATTGCTCATCCTCGCTATCACCCTGTTTGCCACCGACAAAATCCCCGTCGATGTCGTCACGGTCGGGCTGCTGCTGGTGCTGACCACGCTGGGCATCCTGACACCGATGGAGGCATTTTCAGGTTTTGGCAGCGATTTTATCGTGATGCTGGCCTCCATTTTCGTGGTCGGTGCGGCCATGCAGAAGGCGGGTATCCTCGACATCATTGGGGAAAAACTCTTCGCCGCCGGCAACAGCCGGGTGCGGATGCTGCCGACCTACATCATGTCCGCTGTGAGCGCCACCTCCGCATTTATGAACAACACCACCGTGACCGCCATGTGGGTTGCCCCGGTGGTGGCCCTGGCCCGCAGGCTGAAAATCAGCCCGTCCAAGCTGCTGATGCCGGTGGCCTTCGCCTCCATCCTCGGCGGCACCTGCACCGTCATCGGCACTTCCACCAACATTGCCGTGAACGCCTACCTCGGCCAAAACGGCTACCCCACCTTCGGGATGTTCGACTTCTCGCTCATTGGCATCGTGCTGTGCCTCATCGGCATCACGTTCCTGGCCACCGTAGGCATGAAAATGCTGCCCGACTACAAGGAAGTGGACATGGTGCAGGAACTTCAACACAATAATTATTTCACCGAAATCCTCGTCAAGAAAAACTCTGCCCTCGCCGGGAAAAAAGTACGCAATACCGACATCAGCCGCATCGGCCTGCGGGTGCTCAACATCATCCGGGACGGACGCAACAGCATCGCCAACGCCAACTCCGTCATTGAACCCAAAGACATCCTGCTGGTGGAGGGCCGCCTGGAAGATTTGATGAAAGTGAAAGACACCAGCGGCATCGACATCCTCGCCGACACGATGGTGGCCGACAACCTCGTGTCCGACGACATCCAGATTGCCGAAATCATCGTCATGCCCACCAACGATTTCGTGGGGCTGACCGTCAAGGAAGCGGAATTCAAGCGGCGGTTTGGGCTGATGGTCATCGCCATCAACCGGGAGGGGCAGACGCTTTCCGACAAAATCGGCGGCATCCAGGTGCAGGTCGGTGACCGCCTGCTCATCCAGGGGCCCGCCGACACCATCCGCTACCGCAAGGAGGAGGGCGACTTCATCATCTTGCAGGAGTACAAATTCGAGCCGGGCCGGAGCAAACGCAACGCTGTGCTTTCCGGTTCTTTTTTCGTGGTGGCGCTGCTGCTGGGCACGCTGGAACTCATCCCGATGTCCATCGCCTTCATGCTGGCGGCGTTCCTGTGCGTGGTTTTCAAGTGCATCAAACCCGATGAAGCTTACGAAAAAATCGAGTGGAAACTGCTGGTGCTCATCGGCGGCATGTCGTCGTTCGGCATTGCGCTGAAGAAGACCGGGGCCGCCGAATTTCTCGCCGAAAATATCAATTCCATCTTCGGCTCCTTCGGCCCGGTGGCCGTGCTGGCGGCGTTCGTCGTGCTGACCATCTTCCTCACGCAGCCCATGTCCAATGCCGCCGCTGCCCTCGTCGTGCTGCCTGTGGCTTTGGAGTCGGCGGCCAACCTGCACGTGAACCCCATGACCTTCGCCCTGGCGGTCATGCTCGGTGCCTCCGTGTCGCTCATCACGCCGTTCGAGCCGAGTTGCATCCTCGTGTACGGGCCTGGCCGCTACAAGGTGGCCGATTTTTTCAAGGTCGGCATCGTGGCCACCGTCCTGTTGTTCGTCGCCATTTTGGTGCTGGTACCGATGCTTTATCCATTGTAGATTTACGAGTGACGATTTACGGGTGTGGGCGCTCGGTTTCAATAATCGTAAATTGTTCATCCAAAATCAAAGCCGTGTTTTACGAACCCAACCTCACCGCAGGTTTCAACTGCCCTCGATGACAAGTAATGCAATTGACCGTCGGTCTCTCGGTTTTCAAACCCTGGATTTTCCGCAATTCCGCATTGACCAATTCGCCGAGGTTGACCATTTGACGGGCAATGTCCTTTTGTGGTTTGGCATCGGAAGCCCAGTTGCCGGGGTCGTGACAGTGTGTGCAAGAGACACCGAGTGCCTGCGCCCACTTGTCCATGGCGAAGACGAGGTTTTCGGTGGGGAAGCCGCCCAGAACTTGCAGATTGGCAAACACACTGTCCACTGACAAATGTTCTTTGCCTTTTA
>JACRAN010000208.1 GCA_016234735.1 Bacteroidota bacterium
CGGAGCCTGGCTTCTGCAATTCCCACCAAACGTCCGTCTGGCAAACCTCGCCCGTGACGGGGTCTTTGCAGCCGAAAAAGGCTTGAACGCCTACCCCTTCGACCGGACAACCAAACACGGCGGCTGGGGCGCCATGCAGGTTGCAGGGAACCGTATAAGTCACTCCGCCACCTGTCAACTGGACGGAATCTTGAAAGCAAACGCAGGAGTCGCAGGGCGGCAGCGTGATGCATATCGTGTCAAAACAGCACCAAATCGAATCGTAAGGCGGTCTGAAGTCGAACAACCTCGCCTTGAGGCAAATCACGTCGCCCGGCAAGCCGCCCGTGATGTTTAAGCTGCCGGAATAAGTACCACCTGGGTTCAGATTTACGGGAACGTTTACCGGAAATGGGTTGACGTTCGCGGAGGTGAACGGTGGCAACACGTCGTAGATGACAAAATTCGAAGCAAAATGAGTAGTAATGTTTTGTATCGTGTAGTTGTATTGGTAGCTGCCGTCGGGCAGGCAGGTAATATCCTGCTCAATCACCTCGATGCAGGAATCATGCTTGACGGGTGGGCAGTAAAACTTGAGGGTGTCCCTGCAAACCACGGTGTCCATGCCATTTTCATTGCAGGCAATCCACCTGATTTCAACGCATTGCGGGTATTGCGTCAAGTCGTTGATGTCTTTCAAGCAGAAATTCATCATGTTGGGGAAGTCACCAACCGGGATAAAGCCACCCGCTACTATCCAGTTGAGTTGGGTGGGGGAGCCGGTGGCATTCCAGATAAGGGGCGGGTTGTTGACCACTGTCGCCTGGCTGAACGTAACGCCGGGCGTCAAAATCTCTGTTTCAATCCGCTTGAAATAGTTCTTTGCGCAGCCGTTATGTACGTCCATCGTGTAGCAGCAACTATCAAACTGGCTTGCTATCGAGTCAATTTCCACAAAAGCATTCTCACAGGGCGAACAGCACGGCGGCAACGGTACGCACAACGAATCGGTGGCATGGCAGCAGGCTTGGTCGTTGAACAGGAAGAAATTGAAATAGACGTTGGTTGTGTCCGATATGAACTTGCTCGTGTTGATGGTCAGGCAGATAGGGGTGGTGGTCGTTTGACCTGGCCCAAGCGGAGGATTGAGCGGGATGATGGATGGGGAACCTAAGGAAAAGCAAGCCGCCGGGCTGACGCCGAGTATGCCGAGTTGAGTCCAGGTTTCCGCATCATCTTCATTGGTAATCAATAACTTAATCGTGTAGCTCTGGCTGTCCTGATTGCAATAAACGGTATCCACCACGGCGCTCCAGCAGCCATTGTTGTGATTTGGTGGGTCGCAATTAAACTCAAGGGTATCTTTACAAAAGAGCAGCTCCGTGCCGTTTGGCGTTGTTTTGAAATACCTGATCACCACCTTTTGCGGCGGTGCTTGCGTGATGTTGGTAAGGCAAAATCGAACGGCGTTGGGATACAACCCAAGGGGAATATCGCCCGGAGGGTCGGTGATGGAAATCAGTGTACCAGGGGTTTGCACATTGATGGACCAGGTACTCGCCACAAACTGGTTGAAAATTACGCCAGGTGTGATACTTTCAAACTCGATTCTGCAAATGCTCGGCTCGTTGATATTCATATCAATAGACCAACAACAGGGTTCCCCATGCGGAAAAACTTGCGTGGCAGTCGCAGTGAGCGTCGAGTCGCAGTTCGGCATGTTCCCCATCTCCGGGCAGCCGCATTTGAATATGTCCACGTCGCCGATTCTAGTCTTGTCATCACCCGCTGAATTGCTGATGTCGTTATCTGCGTCCACATAAACATTGTTCAAAGCAGCGGGCGTGTTGCCCGAAGCAGGTGTGCCCGCAATGCCGTATGCGCCGTCCACCCAATCAAATATCATGGCATCATTAGTTGCCCATACCATAGAGTCGCAGCCAAATACGTTTCCGGTCGTCTGGTCAATGCCCTGGTAGCCATAGTCCACGCCTCCAGAGGCGTTGGCATGGTCCGGCGCATTAAAGTTCCCCATGTAAAATCGCTTGGGAGTCTGGTTCCAGCCACCACCCACCAAGGAAACATATTCCATGACCCTGGAGCTATGTGACCATGGGCTTGCCATGCATGGGGATAAGGAACTCATCATGGAGCGTTCAGCCACCAGCATTTTTCCATCATGGGAAAATTCGATGTCGGAAATTGGATTGGTCATAAGCTGCCCTAACCAATTGTCGTAGTAATCCTGTAAAGTGATTTCCCATTGCAGGGTTGCGGGCAGAAAATCACCCGCAGCATTGAGCCCAACGGAGTAAATCATGTTTTTTACTGACCCAGATAATCCAGCGTCATTGTTCCAGACGCCGAAATACACCCTGTTGGCATGGTAGCCAACGCCCCAGAGCAATTCGCCCAAGCATTCTATTCCATCATTTGTCGCAGCAGCCAAGAAAGGGTCGAAACAGCTTAGAATCGTGCCTGCATCATCAACTCGATAGATTTTCCCATCTTCCAAATTGGTGACAAAAAACTGCCCGTTGGTGCCACCGTGGGCGGGGTCGAAGCAAATATTGCCCAAACCGGGTCCATTGCCTGATGCGTTGGGCAGGTTGTTAGTGCCCACCACTGCTCCGCATAGTGCTGCGGGATTATTGAGGGTCGTCACAAACGGTGTGACTGCGCCAGTCGTGGAACTTATCTTATAAATGCCACCGGTGCCTGCCAAGCCTACATTGCCGAAGTAATCCGACCCAGTATAAGCCTTCGTGGCAGCCACATAAATATTGTTGCTGTTGTCAATAGCAATGCCGAACACTTCGCCCATCTTTGTCGAAGTCCAATCCGGGTGGCTATACATGGGGGCTTGCCAAACCGTACCCGCCGGTACCGTGACACTGGGGATAGGGTTTGCATAATCCCGCACGTCGATGATGCCCATCACATGGCCACCTGGGTTGGAACCGGAAAAACACGTCACCACAGCCTGCCCACATTTGAAGCCTGGGAATGCAGTTGGGTCGCACTCCACCGTCACCATCATCGAGCACGTCGCCGAGTTCCCGCAATTGTCCGTCGCCGTCCAGGTCACCGTCGTGTTGCCATTCGGGTAAGTCCCGCTGGCATTCGCCGTCCCGTTGAAGCTGTTGCTCAAACTCACCGTCGGGTCGCAGTTGTCGGTAGCCGTCGGGCTTGTCACCTGCACGTTGGCCATACATTGGCCATTAGGGCCGATGGTTCCGGTCACGGTTTGGTTCGGCGGGCAGGTGATGGTGGGCGGCGTATTATCTTTTAAAGTCACCGTGAACGAGCAGGAAGCAGTGTTCCCCTTGCCATCATCAGCCGTCAAAACCACTGTTTGAGCATTGTTGCACGACATCACGGTCGAAGCGGGAGGAGTTTGCGTAACGCTGATGTTTCCCGATGCCGTGCAGTTGTCGCTGGTAATGGCAGCGTTTGTCCAGTCGCCGAGGAGGGCATCACAGGGGGCGAAATTCATCACAGTAACGTTGTTACCGTTGGCACCGTCAAGATAGGCTACATACGGAACCGGACCGGAGAAAGATATAGCGGTCAAATAACTCTGGCCTGCCGAGAATCCCGTATTACCGACATTTACCCAGTTGAAACCATCGAATTTCATTACGGTCGCTTCCCCTCCGCTGGCATTGTCCTGAAATGCAACATACGGGGTCGTACCGGAAAGGGCTAACCAAGTGTACCCGGCAATACCTGCAGAGAATCCCGGCGTACCGACGTTTACCCAGTTGATGCCGTCGAACTTCATCGCCGTAGCTTTATAACTGTTGCCACCGTCCGAATAAGCAACGTACGGGGTTGAACCGGAAAAAGCTAACGAAATAGACTGAACATGGCCTGCTGAGAATCCCGGCGTACCGACGTTTACCCAGTTGGCGCCATCGAACTTCATCACAGTCGCTTTTGGTAAGCCGAATGCACCATCCTCATACGCCACGTATGGGGTTGTACCGGAGAAGGCCAACGAGATGGATACCATTCCTGGTGCCGAGAACCCTGGTGCTCCGACATATACCCAGTTTGTGCCGTCGAACTTCATCACTGTGGCTTTGCTGCCAATGCCTCCCGCGTCCCGGAACGCCAAGTACGGGGTAGTACCGGAGAAGGCTAAAGATGGGAAATCCACCCCTGGTCCCGAGAACCCCGGCGTACCGACGTTTACCCAGTTCGTGCCGTCGAACTTCATCACTGTGACGCTGCCACCGCTAAGAGCGTCTAAAATCGCCACGTATGGGGTCGTCCCGGAGAAGGCCAATGAGGTCTCATTAAGCGCTCCAGCCGAGAATCCCGGCGTGCCAACATACACCCAGTTGGTGCCGTCGAACTTCATCACCGTCGCTTTAAAGGCGTGTGAATCATCTCGAAACGCCACATAAGGGGTGGAGCCGGAGAAAGCTAAAGAGGGGAAATGAGCCGTGCCCACTGAGAATCCGGGGATACCGACGGGTTGCCAGGTATTGGCAAGAGAAATAGTTTGGTTTTGCGGACAAACGATCACCGGCAGCGTGTTATCTTTCAACTGCAACAAGCAGGGCACATTGTTGAAATTTCCACACCAATCCGTCACCGTCAGCACCACGTCGAAGAAACCACAAGTGTTGAAGGTGTTCGGGCTGACTGTCGTGGAAACAATCGCACAGTTGTCGGAGAAGCTTGCAGCAACGTCTGTTGGGGAAATGGTAGCCATGCAATTGGCGTCCAATACCACCATAGCCCCTTGCTTGCAAGTTGCATTGGGCTTGGTGGTGTCCTCAATCACCACAGTATGGCAAACGGTGTTGTTGCACGAAGTGAAGGGTGTTGAACCCGTTGCCGTCAGGCAAACCTGGTAGGTACCGCACACGGGGTAAGTTGTAGTTGGGTTTTGAGCAGTGGAATTCAATGGCGTACCGCCTGGGAAGGTCCAGGACCAGGACGGGGTGCCGGGAACGGTTGATTGGTCGGTAAACGTCACCACCCCACAGTTGATGGAGAAAGTAAACTCGGCGGTGCAGGGATTGGTGTTGCAAACCTCCTTTTGCAGCCAGTTCACCGCTTGCACCTGGAGGTTGGTTGGTGGCAAAATATCATGAAAATCTATGCTGGGAAGTACCGGGCCATCGGGCACAGGGTCAGAAAATACCAAATCGACAAAAGTCTCCGACACCGCACAAGTGGCCATTTCCGGGTCGCTGACAGAGATGAACGCACAGTTTTGCCCAAAACCGCCCGGAACGCTCCTCGCATCGGTGAAGGCAATCTGGGCACTGTTGAGCCACCACGATGACCCGCCGATGAAGCCGTTGCCGGTGTTCGGGTATTTTACCCAAGTCACCGCCGGAGTGCCGGTATCCAACAATTTGATGACTACATCCCTGTCGGTGCCGCCGAAATTGCCCCGCCCCGTCACATAAATTTCACCAAAAAAACCTTCCCATACCTGGCTGACCGAACTCAATGCCGGGATTTGGACATCCCATTGCAGGAACAATCCTCCATCGAATTTCATGAGATGAGCCTGGCCGGATAAAGTGTTGGCCACCGCATAAATATCGCCAATCAACGCCCTCGCCACATCCTTAAAAACCAATTGGGGCGAACCAATCTGGACCCCGTTCAGCATAACACCTGCGTTGTTGGCCTGGAAAATCAAGCCGGATGTCCCGTTGCCTGCAATCAACAGGTCGCCGTTGGGCAATGCTTCCATGTCACGATAATATTCATCGTCCCCTGCCCCGGCATACCGTTTTTTCCAATTGAAATTACCATTGGCATCTAAATTCAGCAAAACAACATCGTCCACGGTCGGTGTGTTGACCGCCTGGTTTTGATAGCCAAGCACGTAGTACGGGAATGCCGCATTCTGTGGCACGGGGTTTTTGACAACCCGGGTGAAGCCTTCGTTTCCGGGCAGGTCATAATCCTTCAGCCAACTGAAGTTGCCCCCTCCCGTAGTGGTGACCCGCCCTATCAGGCTTTGGCCCGGCACGGCAGGGTTGGGCACCGTGGCACCCACTACCAACAACTCGCCGGGGGATATCAGCACGGCGTCGTTCCAGACGGAAGCGAAGCCGAGGCTCAGGGTCCATTGGTGGATGCCGTTGGCATTCAAGCGGGTAACGGTGGCCCGTTGGGCAGCGCCGTTGGCCACTTCGTCCTGCCCCAGCACAAAGTAGCTCGTGCCGTCCTGGATGACCTTCGAGAAGGAATTGTCGAAACTGGTGCCGAACACTCGCTGGAAGTCTTGGGCGAGGCTCTGGATAGATGCCAGTATCAGCAAGGCAACAACTGCCAGCGCAGTCATTTTCATTTGGGAAAAGTAGGTTTTCATCGGATGGACTTTTAAAGGATGAGAAATGTGGATTGACCATGCGCTAAAACAGGATTGCCCGGATGTACCCGGCAACTGTCTTGCCCTGAAAGACCTAAAGATGAAACCGACTATTACAAAATAAACTGAGTAATGAGCGAACGGTAGGTATGACTGAACCAACGCCATTTTTCACCGAGCGAATGATAAAATGCAACGCCGGACACCGTTCACTCATTCAAAACGACACTTCCCTCATCGGGATGACGTTTACAAGCAGGGCTGACTTAGTTTTGTGGGTGTTTACATTTTTCCCCAGCTTCCTATCCGGCTTATTTCCTTGACTTACCATATTTTGCAGGCCATGAGAAATTTTATTCAAATATTATGGTTTGCCTTCGCCACGCTGCCCTACTTGGTCAGCGCCCAGGATGAAGAAGAAGCGTCTTACTTCACCCGTTACACGATGGAACATGGGCTGGCGGACAACTGGGTGCATGTGGCCATGCGGGACAGCCACGGTTTTTTATGGTTTGGCACAGAGGGAGGATTGTCCCGCTTCGACGGGCAGACTTTCCTCAATTTTTACGCACGAAAGGACGCTCCCGACGCGCTCAGCAACAACTCCATCGTGGATATGTGCGAAGACCCCGACGGCACTTTCTGGCTCGCAGTACTGGATGGTGGGTTGGACCACTTCGACCCTGCGACCGGAAAATTCGAGTCCTGGAAAACCGACCCGAACTCCCCGGAAATAAAAGGGCAACTCCTCAGCCTTACCTCCATCTGCCAGGATGGCGACCTGCTCTGGCTCGGCTCCTACCACCACGGACTGGGTTGTTTTGACAAAAAAAAGCGGCAGTTCACGGGCTGGTATTCCTTTCGGGAGGATGGCTTGAAAGCAAATTCTTTTCAATACAATACAGTCAAACACGTTATTTCCGACCGAAAGCATCCCGGCTTTCTTTGGGTGACGGCGGCTGGCAGGGGGCTTGCCAGGTTCGATATAAGGAACAAAACCTTTGACATCATTCAGATAGAAGACTACGCTAAAATAGCAGGCGTCGCTGCCATGAAACTCTTGGAAGATGAGCAGGGAAAGGTCTGGATAGCCACCTGGTCAGCGGGTGTGGCGAGTTTTGACCCGGCTACCCGGCAGTTAACAACCTTTCCTTACAATAGACCGCTTTGGAAAAAGAGGGCTTCAAACCGCAACATAGCATTAGCCATTCTTGAAAAAAATGCCGATGAATTATGGATCGCTACGGAAGACAACGGCTTCGGCGTTTTTGAAAAAAACAGTGGCAAATATCATTTTTTTAGAAATGCCCTGAGCGGTGAAAGCCCCGAATTGGACCGCAACTGCCAAGGGCTTTACCTTGACCCGGAGCAGCGGCTTTGGGTGTTGGGCGTACAGGGCGGTGTTCGGTCATACAATTTCCAAAACCAGTCTTTTCGGTACATCAGCCTCGCTTCCGGCGATGCCAAAACGGAGCGGGTGGAAGTGACCGACTTTGCTTATAACCCCCTTCGGAAGGTGGTTTTCGTGGCAACGGAAAACAGTGGATGTTACGAATGGTCGGATGTCGGGAGCCGCCTGACCCAGCGGGCAAAACCAATTCCCGGCGGCCTGTTCCCAAATTTTAGAACGGTGACGTGCGATACGAAAGGTAACGTTTGGGCGGGCGCTTTGAAAACCTTAGGCGGCGAAGCTTCGCTATACCTTCTGCGCCCGGGGCAGGCATTTTTTGAGCCGGTGATATTGCCCTTCCCGAAACCGAGGGCGCTGGAGGAAACGGTCAACGACATTTCTGAAGACTCGAAAGGCAATATCTGGGTCGCCACTAATTACGACGGGCTTTACAAAATCAGTCTTGGCATCCGGGCAGTAAAACGATTTGCAGAAGATGAAGGTTTTGCCAAAGGCTTGCCCGCTTTTGAGAAGTGGTGGGCGTTTTTAGACGTGAAAGAAGACCGGCGTGGGCATTTGTGGCTCGCTTTAAAAAGCAGCGGCGTATTGGATTTTGACCCTCAAACCAGCAGTTTTGTGAAATATGACGATCAAAATGTGCTGGCGTCGAACCATGCCAGGTCGCTGGAAATCGGCCTGGACGGCAGCATTTGGGTGGGCACCAAGAACCAAGGCTTGCAGGTCTTGATGCCCGGCTGGCAAATAAAGTCTTCCGTAGGGACTCTCGATAAAAAGCAAGGGCTGCCCGGCGACTACGTATCCTGCATTGAAAAAGACGAAACAGGCAATTTGTGGATGGCCACCAACAAGGGCCTGGCGGTGTACGACCCCACCGGAAATCAGTTCAAGGTTTTTGCCAAAGCCGAAGGCTTGAAAGACACCTACCTGACCGGCAAAGGGCTGGCGATATTTCCTGGCTTAGGTGTGTTGGTGGGTCAGCCAAACGGGTTTTGCCTGCTGCGGCAAACCTCCGCTCAAGCTAACAACATTGCTCCAGTGAAGGTAGCCCTGACGGATTTCAAGGTTTTTGACCAGTCCAATTATTTTGAAAAAAATATACGTAACGCCAAAGTAGTTGAGTTGAAACCTTCGGAGAATGTCTTCTCCTTCGAGTTTGCGGCACCAACTTCCCTCAATGCAGACCTGACGGCCTACCAGTTCATGCTCGAAGGCTTTGATGAAAAATGGTACACCGCCGAGGGCCGGAAATCCATTACCTACACAGACCTCCAACCCGGCAACTATACCTTTCGGGTGAGGGTCGGAGAGAGCACCTCCCCCGAAACCACTCTGAAAATCTGTATCCTGCCGCATTGGTGGCAAGCCTGGTGGTTTTGGACGGCGGTGTTGTTGGCAGGGGTGCTTGCTGTTTGGGCTTTCATTCGCTACCGCACTTCGCAGGTGCGCCACGAGGAGCAATTGAAAACGGAATTTTATAAAAAACTCTCAGAAACGGAAATGACCGCCCTGCGCTCCCAGATGAACCCGCATTTTATCTTCAATTGCCTCAACTCCATCAACCATTTTGTGGTGCGCAACGATAGCGAGCAGGCGGCTAACTACATTTCCAAGTTCTCCAGGCTCATCCGCTTAGTGCTCGACAACTCCGGCTCGCAAAAAGTGCCGCTGGAAAAGGAACTGGAAGCCCTGCAACTTTACATGGACCTGGAGGCCATGCGCTTTGGCGGCAAGTTCCGCTACGAGCTTTGGGTGGACGACGAAGTGGATGCACAATTTACCCAGATACCGCCCATGCTGCTGCAGCCCTACGTCGAAAACGCCATCTGGCACGGCCTGATGCACAAACCTGAAGGTGGGTCGGTGATCGTGGACGTTCGGCTATCCAATGAAAACCTGCTCCACGTCGAAATTACGGACGATGGCGTTGGCAGGGCACGGGCTGCCGAATTGGAAAGCAAAACATCTTTGCAGCACATACCACAGGGCACGTTCATCACTGCCGAGCGCCTGCGAATGTTGGACCCCGACAATCCAAACGGCGGAAAAGTAACAATCCAAGACCTCGTGGACACCGAAGGTCAACCCTGCGGTACGAAGGTCGTTTTGGAAATTCCTGTGTGAGAGACATTAGACAATAGAAGCCTGAGCTTATTGCCCAAATCTAAAGTCCCTCGTCTAAAGTCTCTCGTCTAAAGTCTAATGCCTTATTATGAAAACCATCATCATTGACGACGAACCGCATTGCGTAGGCTACCTGCATGTGCTGCTGCAACAGCATTGCCCGCAGACAGAAGTCGTTGCGACGGCAGGCAACGGGCAGGAAGGGCTATCCATCATCCAACAGTTTGCTCCAGAACTTGTGTTTCTCGATGTGGAAATGCCGGTGATGAACGGCTTTCGGATGTTGGAAGAATTGGTGGACATTCCTTTTCAACTCATTTTCACCACTGCTTACGACCGCTATGCCTTGCGGGCGTTCAAGTTCAGCGCCCTCGATTACCTGCTCAAACCCATTGACCCACAGGAGTTGAAAAACGCTGTGAACCGTGCCCGAAAGGCGCCACCCATTGATGCGCAACAATTAACGCTGTTGAAACACCACATCCATCAAAAGAACTCCGTCTTGTCCAATAAAATAGCCATTCCCAGCTTGGAAGGCTTTACTTTTTTGAGTTTGGAAGACATCGTGACCTGCGAATCAGAGAGCAATTACACCAAATTTCATCTGAAAGACGGCAAAAACCTGCTGGTTTCCCGCACCCTTGGTGACGTGGAAGATACGCTGGAAGGCAAAGGTTTCTTTCGTATCCACAAGCAATTTCTCATCAACCTGAACCACGTATCCAAATACGTGAAAAGTGATGGCGGTTATGTTGTGATGAGCAACAACCAGACAGTGGCCATCGCCCGGAGCAGGCGGGAGGAGTTTGTATTGTTGTTTGGCAAGCTGTAAATGCTTCGTATCACAGAGGAGGGGATATTTTAGTTCACTTCCATTATTACAAAATACCTTCAAAATCGTCGCACACTTGCCACCGCCCAAAATCACGGGATTTTTCTTCAAATCCCAATCATTTTTTTGCTGAAAGAACTTTCATCAGGTGATTGTAGGCACAAAACAATCCACGATTGTCAGATATTTTCACCGGCAAGCAACTAAACGTCCACTGGCACGTTCTCAGGTTCAGGATGGTTCAAATAGAACCGGGCCTAACGCTGACAATTCAATTAGCTTACGTTTTTTTTCTCTTCCTTCCTTTCTGGGTCGAAAGACTTAAAATTTCCCGTTAATCTTTATTGTTTCCGTTGCAACCTGTGGCGAGAATGCGGTTTCTCTGGCCTGAATGCCTTTTGGTATTGGCTGAAAGAAGCTGTCAACCGGGTGAGTCGTTCGGACTTTTTTTCAAACTTTTAAATTCTTAAGATGACCATTTTCGTTTCCAAGCTCAACGATTCAACGCATAGTGACGAGCAAAAAAAGGTTTTTGACGTTTTTGGCAGTGTCAACTCCGCACAGGTGGTGATAAACAATCTGACCGGCAAGTCGAGGGGATTTGGTTTTGTGGAAATGGAAAGCGAAGACGAAGCAACGACTGCCATTCAGGATTTGCAGAATTCCGAACTGAACGGCAGGACTATCACCGTAAAAAAAGCGCAACCCCAGGTTTAGCGCCTGTGCGGCAGCGGCGGTAGCGGGAGCAGGATTGGCAACTTAAAGATGTGTCGTCGAATATTAAAATTTCAACCAATTCAATTATGAGGAATATTAAATTCAAGAGCCATGACGAAATGCAGGCTCGATTTGCCGCCGCTGTGCGGAAAAACGTTGACAATTATTTCAAGGAAAAAGCAATTTCACCCAAAGGCAATTGGGAAATCAAGTTAAAATCGGCAGCAATGCTGGCCATTTATCTTGTCCCTTTTGCGCTGTTGCTTTTTGCCCCGATGCACGGCTGGTTGGCATTGCTACTGGCGGTGGTCATGGGCTTAGGCAAAGCGGGCATTGGCATGGGCGTTATGCACGATGCCGCTCACGGTTCCTATTCCCGCAAACGATGGGTGAATGAATTGATGAGTGCCAATATGTACCTGCTGGGCAGCAACGTCTTTAACTGGAAAGTGCAACACAACGTTTTGCACCATACTTACACCAATATTGACGGCCTGGACGGAGACATTGCCTCCCATGGCCCAATCCGGCTTTCAGAGCATTCACCGGTCTGGAAAATCCATCGATATCAGCACCTGTATGCCTTTTTCCTGTACGGCTTGATGACCTTATCAAAAATGGTGAAGGATTTCAGACAGCTACATGTGTACAATAAAGCGGGCATTACCAGAGAGCACCGGCGCAGCCCGGTTTTTGAAATGATAAAGGTGGCCGTTTTTAAAGCTGCCTATTTATTTGTTTTCATCGGGTTGCCACTTTTGCTCACCGGTTTCACCGTTTGGCAAGTGCTGGCAGGATTTTTCCTCATGCACTGGGTGACCGGTGTCATTTTAAGCGTCATTTTCCAGTTGGCGCACGTAGTGGAAGGAGCCGATCAGCCTTTGGAAAAAACATCCGGCATTATTGAAAATGATTGGATGGTGCACGAATTGCAGACCACGGCCGACTTTGCCAGAAACAACCGCTTGCTGGGTTGGTACATTGGTGGGCTGAATTTCCAGATAGAACATCATTTGTTCCCTCATATTAGTCATGTGCATTACCGGCACATAGCGCCCATCGTGGAACAAACGGCCCATGAATTTGGCTATGCTTACAACGTAAAACCCACGTTCATAAATGCATTGACTTCGCATGTGCAGAGGCTGAAAGAATTGGGAACATCGCAGCGGGTTTGAACTTGCGTCCTCTATCCCCCCGAAAAGAAATAAGCTGAATTTCTTCCTTTGTTATTCCTAAGCATTGGGCTTTCCTGACGTGGGAGTGGAAGCCGCCTTCCAGACGGGCAGTGCCGGAGATGGCGCATTTGATGAGGGCCCTCGTCTATTGGTTTTCAAGTGCTTCATCTGCGGAAATCTGCGGGAGCTAAACTGAATGGTGTTGAGACATGCAGGGCGGGCTTAAAGATAAATCTTCCCATAAGCTGCTTTCGGCTGCACGTTTTCATCGAAAAACCGCCCCACCGGGCTGCGGGAAATGCCCTTTTGAAACTGCTCCGGCGAGTACCCCGAAAACTCCCGGAAGTCATTGATAAAATGCGCCTGGTCGAAGTAGCCCGCCTCGTAGGCAATAGTGCCCCAATCGGGAGCGGCTTCTTCGCCATCCATTTTTGAAAAAACCTGCTGAAAGCGCACGATGCGGGAATAGGTTTTCGGGGGGATGCCGATGCCCGCCTCGAAGCGGCGCAGGAATTGGCGGCGGCTGATAAAACATCGGCGGGCAAGCTGTTCCACCGGCAGCGTACCGCACGATTGGGCGATAAGCTCCACCGCATGAACCATCGCCGGGTCTGCCCGGTGGCGTCGAATTTTTCCCGCCAAAAATGCCTCCACAATGCGGATGCGCTCGACGACGCTGCCCGCCTCCCTCAGTTTTTCTTCTACGAAAAGTACCTCCCTGCCATAGTGCAACGACATGTCGGAGTTGGCATTCATGATTTCTTTCACCTCGAAATCCAGGAAACACTGGATGCCCCAGGGTTTGAAGCCGACCATGATGACGCCGCCCGCCCCTTCCGGTAAATACTCGACCGGCTTGGTGGCATACCCCCCGATGGCGAAGCCCGGCGAGGGTGCAAGCGACTGGTCGAACCACCGCTCGCGGACAGGGTCGGCATAGCTGAAAACCATCTCGCACTGGGGGGAGGGGAATACCTTCACGCTCTCCGCCGACCCGCTTTCCGGTGTGGCGGAAAACTCCTCGATGACGAAGTAGTATTCGACAAAGGGCGCGAGGAACGGCGAAGGCTTGAAGAAGTAATTGGTCATAACTGATTGAATGTGAGAGCAATTTAGGTGTTTTCAGCAGAGCCGTCATTGGAAAAACGAGACATTTTTTTTGTCCCAAATCTCCAATCGGGAGCGGCGGGCAGCCCGGAACTTTGCAGCGTCATTTATTCATCAACTCAATTCTTTTCAAAATGAAAAACGAGACTTCTTTTTCAAAATTGACGGGCGCGCTTGCCCTGCTTTCCTGCCCGGTCGCACTGACGAGTATCGTGCTGATTTTCAGCGCCTTCAACTGGGATTTTGAGACCGCATTCACCCCCTCGAAAGCCATTGCCTTCCAGCCCGACCCCTCCGCCCTGCTGCGCTGGGGCTGGATTTTGGACATCCTCGGCTACTACCTGCCGCTCGCTCCCATCGCCATCTGGCTGCACCACCGGCTGTCGGCGGAAGCGCCGCTGCACAGCCGGTTGTTCGCTTTTTGCGGCTTGAGCTTCGTGAGCACCGGGGCGCTCGGTGCGGCGATGCTGGCGGGCGCTACCGTGCCGCTCTACGAGGCTTTCCAATCGGGCGATGCAGCGCAAAAAGCAGCATCGGCGCAGGTTTTCATCAATCTGAACAACGAAGTGCTGAACGGCGTGTGGAATATTTTCGCCATGCTGCTGGCAGCGGTTTGGTGGCTCGGCGCCGGTTGGCTGCTGCGAACGCAGCGCCGTTGGCTGGCTGTTTTTTCGACCGCATTGGGCGCAGCCTGCCTGCTCGACGTGCTCGGCTACGTCTTCGGCGTAGAGGCGCTCGCCAGCTTGGGATTGAATTTTTACCTGCTGGCTGCGCCGGTCTGGGCGGCTTGCATGGGGTGGTTTATATTGAAAAACCAGGGCGGTCCGGGCATTGGATGACTTTGGATGGCCCGTTTGCCAGGCGGCCGGATTTTCGCATTTTTGCAACGCTCCGGCTCGTTGCCCCACCCCATTTGCCACGTTAATTTAAATCAATTTTATTCACTTAAAAATTTAGAAATGAAAACGTTCATCCTTCTTTCCGCTGCCCTGCTCATGGGCTTTCTCCTCACCGATTGTACGCAAAAGGAAAATGCAGCCACTGCGCCTGCCGCTTCCGCTGAAAAGAAAATGTCGCCCGAAGAGCAGGTCGAACGGGGTGCATACCTCGTCGGCATCATGGGCTGCAATGATTGCCACACGCCCAAAATGATGACCCCGCAAGGTCCGGCACCTGACCCGAAACTGCTGCTCTCCGGCCACCCGGCAAGCGAACAGTTGCCACCCATCGCCGACAAAAGCGTGTTGAAGAGTTACGCCTTATTCAACATGAACCAGACCGCCGCCATCGGTCCCTGGGGAACGAGCTTCGCCGGCAACCTGACGCCCGACGGTACCGGCTTGGGCAACTGGACGCTTGAGCAGTTTGGAAAAGCCATGAAACAGGGAAAAGCAAAAGGCTTGGACAACGGCAGGATGCTGCTGCCGCCCATGCCCTGGCTGAATTACGCCAGCCTTTCCTCCGACGACCTATCTGCCATTTTCGCTTACCTGAAATCCCTGCCGCCGGTGAAGAATATCGTGCCTGCGCCGATGCCGCCTGGCGGTTGACAAGAAATTGGAAATTGGGAAATTGGCGGTTGGAGGCTCCCCGGTTGCGCTAACGATACTTTGAAAGTTCAGTAACTGATGTTACGCAGTTTTCGTCCCGGCGGGACGACATCTTTTGTAGATGGGTGTTTTTGCTGGTCTCCCGTTCCATCGGAACGGTATCTGGAAGACCTAAGATGCCGTTCCGATGGAACGGACGCCTCAAAATCTGTAAAAATCCTACAAAGCTATCTCCTGATAGCTATCGGGGTACGGGTCGGGTACGTAACATCAGTTAGTAAACGTGCGACCAAAGATTTAGGCAGGAAGAAAAACGCTATTCACCATCCGGGTAAACATCATCAATCCAGGACATGAGCGTCATCATGTGTGGAAAACCAAGCGTGGGCAAGGTCAGCATGACGGCGTGCTGAATTTCTTCCTTTTTTATTCCTAAGCGTTGGGCTTTCCTGACGTGGGAGTGGAAGCCGCCTTCCAGACGGGCAGCGCCGGAGATGGCGCATTTGATGAGGGCCCTCGTCTTTTCGTCAAGTGGCCCGGCATCGTGAACGGCTTCGCCTAATTGATAATAGGCTTTTGCAACGGCAGGATATTTCTTGGTGAAAGCAACAAAATGTTTCGGCGGCTGGTCTGTCATGGCGTGAAATTTAGATAGTGTCAATTTGAGGACGAAAAACAACAAGGACTGCCAGCCCCGTGTGGGTGGCAGTCCTTGTTGTTTTAGTGCCAAAATTTATTTAAGGTTAAAGAAAAACGTTAAGCGCGGGACAACGTCAGGGTCCCGGTCGGTTTTGTCCGACCTTTTATCTTCATAAGTATTTACCCAAATATTGGGCATGATATGCCAGTTGGGATGAGGAGTGAAATCGAATCCCAGCAAAAAGAAATTTTCGTCGTAGGGATTGTCAACATCATCTCCTTCTTCGTAATCCATGTCAAAGCTAAAGGCATCAAACCTGGCGAAAGCCGACAGCTTGTCCTTTTTCAAAGTGCCTCTTGCAAATATCGTGTAGCCGAAAGGCTTGGCGTCTAACACGTGGGTTGCATCGGGTTCGACGTGTTGCTTTGCTTTTTTCTGCACTTGCAAAACCGGCTCGAAGCCAATGGTAAACTTCTCGGTTTGGTAAGCCAGGAACGCCTTAAAAGTAGTAGTCGGCTGTTCTTCGTCAAAACGGATGGACTTCTCGTAGTCACCGTACAGCTCGATGATTAATTTTTTGTCCAAAAGTGAAGCATTGAGGGAGCCATAGACTTTTTTGAACTTGTCAAACTCCACTTTCTCCGCCGTGCCGTTGCCAAACATAATGGTATATCCCAACACGCCTTCCTTGTCGAACGAGCCGGTCAGCCTCACGCCAAAATCATTGGATTTGCCCAGCTTTCTGGCATCGGTTATGGTCTTTTCCGCCGAGCGGTATGCCCAGATTTTTTCCGGTATGAGCGACCACGTAGGAGTTGAAGATTGCCCAATGTACAGCGCCGAGTTGGGCACCAGGTCTTTCCACTCCAGTTCAGCTCCTTTTATGAACACGGTCCGCTTGCCGTCGCTGGTCAGCACGTTGTCACCGCCTTCCAGGAGTATCTTGCCCGTGAGTTTGGGAGCAAACTTGTAGTCGTAGCCTAAGTATATTCTTCGAAAGGCAAATTTGGATTCCTCCTTTTTCATTTTGGCGTACTCGGTAGCGCCGAAAGTTATGGTGGTATCACTGCCTGCTTTGTAAGCGAAATCGCCGAAAGCATATCCCCAAACTTTCCCACTGGGCTTAAACTCAGGCTGTTCAGTTTGAGCCATGAGGCTGCCGGAGAAAAACATGGTCATAATTATGACACCCAAGGATAAAATTTTCGTTTTCATAATTAAGATGATTTGGGTGGAAAAACCTCGTTGTCAAAGGAAGCATTTCCACCTGGTTATTATTTTTTTCAAACCAATTCCAAAGTGTCTTTTCTTGCTCTTTCTTTGATTAGCCGCACCGGCGAGTCATAGAAAGAGACGCTGCCTCCCACCAGGTCTTGCAGACAAACGTTTTTCAGGTTCGGGTCAATCATCATGGCGGCATTGGCATGGATGCCCGCGCCACGGGACTTGTCGCCCTTCTGTACCTTGCCATCAATGGTCACATCCGTGGAGCCGTAAGCCCAGTGGCCAAAGCCCAATGCAAATGCAACCACTCCTGGCCGGATGCCCTCGGTTACTTTTATTTTGCCAATCATGTGCTTCTTGCCGAAGTTGGGCAATTCCCACACACCTTCCGGGTTGGAGTCGGATGTCACCCGAACCAGATCGTCCGTTTTTAACCCAAGTTTTTTAGCGTCAATGGAATTGATGAGCATGTTGTTTTCAGGGTACAATTCCATCAATATCTTATTGCCGGGCGTGCGGCTCTTGGTATGGAAGATTTCCCGGTAAGTAATTAAAAGCAAGGTGTCCTCCTCATTTTTAATTTCATTGCTCATGCAGTCCGCAATTGGCAAGTATGCGGCTAATCCTTTGTAAGATTTGCCGGTAAACGGGTTCTTCGATTTGGCGACTTTTTCAGAATACATGCAAACGAGTTTGCCGTATTTGTTCTTCACCATATCGCCGTCGAACGCCTTTTCGTAATCCTGGAACTTGCCGCCCCGGTTCAGCGCATAGACCGCTTTTTTCCATAAATCGGGACCCACCTGTTTTTGCCACCTGTCGTAGTCGAAAACCGTTTTTGGCAAGTGTTTCCGGGCTTGCTGGAAGATGGCGATGTCCTCGGCGGTGGCGTCGGGCATCTGGTCGCTGCCGTCCTCTTTTTCGCCGAAGGCGATATTGGCAACCATTCGCAGGTATAAATCTTCCGGTTTGAGGAAGTCCTGACCTTCGCCGAATCCGTCTTTGCCGAAGCCCTTCAAGCCCATTTTTTCGGCTACGCCGAGCATGAAGGCTTCGAGTGAAATGGGCATTTCCTCCCCAAATACCTTCACCGTTTCCGTCCACGGCGCAATGACCGGCTGGCGAATGGGTTGCACTTTCCAGATGTTGTTGGGGTGCGAGCCATGAAATTCCCAGCGCTCATAGAAGGTCAAATCCGGGATGATATAATCGGCAAACATGGAGGACTCTCCGATGGTAATGTCTGATGCGATAAAAAGCGGCAATTTGTTGATGTCCGATAAAACGGAAATCTGCGTTTGCCCGGCAGGCAAGGAGTAGCCCGGCGTGCCCATGTACAGCAATAATGCCTTGATTGGGTAAGGATATGCGTCGCCGATGGAAGGCAAAAGTTCCTGATAGACGTCGGTGGAATGCGGGAACCAGGGGCGCTTGGCAGGATAGCCTGTAAACAGCGTAGATTTTTCGTAGTCAATGGGCTTGAGGATATTCAATCCGGCTGGTTTATACTTCCCGTTGGTCATCCCCTTGTCGAAGTTGAAAGGTCCTTTTGCCTTGCCGCCCACCACGTCGTAAGCCGAGGCTTTGACGTAGCCGCCCCGCCAGTCGTAATTTCCAATGAGCAGGTTCAGGGTATTTCCTGCAAAACAATTGTAAAAACCGTTGGTATGCTGCGAAACGCCCCGGTGCATGTCGAACACTGCTTTCTTGCCGTGAGAGGTGAATTCTTTTGCCAATAAGACAATGTCATCGGCGGCAATTCCGGCTATTTCCGCCCATTGCTCGATGCTTTTCGAGTTGGCTTCTTCGGTCAGCAATTGCAGCGCCGATTTAACCTGAAAATCCTTCACTGTTGCGTCCACCAGCAGGTCGCCAATGACCACGTTGGTTTCGTCATTATTGTCAAAAGCGACCGGTTTGCCGCCGCTCATCACGATGAACGGGTCGAATTCGTAAGGCACGTCTTCCTCGACGCCTTCCTTGTTTTTGACCTTTGCCGATTTCTTTAAAACAGGCATTCCGAGGTCTGACCCCCGCAGCAAAGCGCCGGGTTTGCCGTCCTTGACTTTGACCAGCCAGCTTGCGTTGCAATAGGTAGGTTCTCCCGCCTCGGCGGCGGCTGCTTTGTTGGCACAGGAAAGGTAGCGCTCGTCGTACCGCTTGTTGTCCAATATCCACTTTATCATGCCCAAAGCGAATGCGCCTTCCATGCCAGGCTTCACCGGCAGCCACTTCCAGGCGTGGGCGGCGGTTTTGGAATAGCGTGGGTCCACCACCACGTATTTCAGGCGACCATCCGTGACGCCCCTCATGATATTGGGCACCCGCAGCGGCGGATAATTGGCTTCAAATGGCGAAGACCCCACGAAAATGATAAACTCGGAAGCGCTTTGGTCGGCTTGCCAGAAGAACTTGTCGCCGCCCACCCACGCTGCTTTCTTTTTCTTTTCGTCAAACTCAAATTGGGCCGACATGGCTTTGCCTGTAAAGTACAGTGAGCCTTGGCAAACCGTGGTGTGCCCGTGGAAGTTGGCGGTACCCAACCCATCCTGCACGAAGCGCTTGAAAAACTCCTGCCGCCCCGCTTTCAGCCGCCCGTGTATCCAGGTGAACTGGTTGTTTTTGGGTCCCAAGTCCACGTGTTCCGGGTCAATCATTAGGTGCATGTAGTCGGCAAATTGCTTTTTGAAAGCCTCCACTTTCTCTTTTCTTTCGGCGTCATCGTGCGCGCTCCAAATTTCTTCGATGGCTTTGCCCATCTCCTCCATCACCTTTTTGTCCTTGAGAACAATGATGTCTTTCAGCCCTTCGACATTCCTGCTTTCTTCGCCCGGAACATTGGCAAACAGCTTCCCGCCATTGACAATTTCCTCGATGGCTTCGTGGAAGTCCATGGTTTTCCATTGCATGGCGCCACGGGGGCCTACCCGTTTTAGCACCTTGCGGATGCGGTGCGGGTCGTAATTGGTCATCATGCCAGACTGCCCTTTCGGGCAAAGTGCGCCTTCGACTTTGGCTGCCTCGGCAATTGGCGTTTTATAGCTCAAATGCGGCACCCGGTTCCAGGGCGTGTAAGGATTGCCGTCAATTTTTACGATGGCGCCATTCTGCACTTTTACTTTGGTGGGGCAGCCTGTATTGCAGCCTAAGCAAACCGAATAAATCAGATTCTCCGGGTCGTTGTGATGATAGTCAAAATGCTCGCCGCTGTCGGGTTTTTCAATTTCCGGTTCTTTTTGCGCATTCGCCACGGTGGCTACCAGCAACACTCCGGCGCCTGTCAGTCCCAGGTTTTCCAGGAATTTCCTTCTTTCGTATTTCCCGTTGGTTTTTTCCGAATCATGAAGTTCAGATTGATTTTTCATATCAAAGTGATTGTAGTTGAATTAATGCTGGTGTCTGAATATGGGCAAATACCGAAGCCCCAGGATGAACATGGCTGCAAAAATCCCCACTGCCCCAAACCCTACTAAAAACTCGGTAAGACTTGGGAAATAATGGCTGGCGAACCGTATATGCGAGTTGCTTTCCGGCAAACCTTCCAATACAGGGTGTATCTGCGCCGGTATGACGATGTTGAGGCGGGTGCCGAGTACGCCGATTACAACGCTCAACCCCATCAAAGCAAGCCATTTCACGGAGTCTCTTCTTTTTTTGCCCAGAATAATCAAAATGGGAATGACTAATCCGAAAGTTACCTGCAAACCCCAGAAAACAAAGGCATAGGGACCGAACACCACATCACGCCAGGAAGCTATTTCATGTGGCATTCCACCATAAAAAGTCGTGAGGATTTCCGCCCCGAGGAGGAAATAATCGAACAAAAGGAACCCCACTGTAATAAAAGCAATGGTTTGAATGATTCCCAGTTTTTGCTTTTCAGGCACTTTCAGCAAAAACGAACTTAAAAAAGTCAGCAATCCGCCGCCGGATGCCAGTGCAGAGATGATGAAGATGATGGGCAAAATTGGACCAAACCAATTAGGTCTTGCCTTTGCCACCGCAAAAATGGAACCCACGCCGCCATGCACGAACAAGGCTACGGGGATGCCGATTACCCCCAAAATGAACATCCATCGCTTGAATTTTTTCAGGGTCTCTACCGGCAATGAGGGCTTTCCGCTCGCTTTTTGAAAATCGTTTTTGGTGACTAAATAAATTTCAAGCCCAATAATTACCATGTACAAGGTATAAAAAAAACCCATCCAACTCATCACCGAAGTGATGTTGAAGGAGGTGAATACCTTGTAAAGCCTGGCCGGATGTCCTAAGTCAATAATAATCAGAATCCCGGCGGTGACCATGCAAAGAAAGGCTTGCAGCAGTGCAACCCGGCCAACCGGCTCTAATTTTTCAAACTTGAAAACATAAATAAGTGAGGACAAAAGAAAAGAACCTGCCGACAAGCCGATAAAATAAATGTAAAGAGCAACCCATAGACCCCACGGCAAATTTTGCGTGTTGTTGGTGGAGATGTGCCCATTCAATAAAATATAGCCCATTGAGAGTATTCCAATAGTTGCCAAAGCGCCCCACCCCAGGAGTTGCTTAGTATTAGGTATGGTATTGTCGAAGATTAAGAGTTTCATAATTAATAGTTTAAGTTAAGTAATAAACTCTCGGTGCGTTGCCAAGGTCTTCTTTCAGCCGCATGTAGCTCCGAGTAGCCAAAAGTTCATGCAGTTTCACACCGTGTACCATGCACCTGGCTTCCGGGTCGGCGAGGTTGCCGAAGAATATGGCATTGCCCATACAGGTGGAAGCGCAGGCAGGCGCCAGCCCATTGTAGATCCGGTGCAGGCAGAACGTGCATTTGCGGACGTTGCCCTCAGGCGAAGCGTGGTGCTCCCGCTTGCGGTGCTGGCCATATTCAGGGGACGGCTGTTGTTCCCACGGGTTGGAGAGGTCTTCGGTATAATTGTGCCCGTAATCAAACGACCTTGCACCATAAGGACAGGCGGCAATGCAGTACCGGCAACCGATGCATTTGTCATAATCCACGACAACTACACCGTCATCCCGCGCGTAGGTAGCGGTAGCCGGGCAAACCATTGTACAGGATGGGTTTTCACATTGCATGCAGGGCCGTGGGAGAAAAGTCTTTTTGAAATAAGGGTAAGTGCCCGATTCCTGTTCCAACACCACACTGTAAGCCACGCCGGGCGGCGTGTGGTTTTCGACCTTGCAGGCCACCGTGCAGGCTTTGCAGCCCACGCAGCGTTGCAGGTCAATAATCATCCCCCAACGCACGTCCGTCTTTTTGCCTTCGAGCTTTTTCGGGCTGCAACTTGCCAGAGATGCGCCGAGGGTGGCCACGCCAATCATCGTGATTTTTTTGAGAAAATCCCTGCGCTGGTTGGCTGGCATATCGGCCATTACTGGTGCCAGTAGTTCCTCGTTTTGAGCGGAAAGTTGCAACTCGATTTCTTTGTTTACCCGGTTGAGGATAGGCTGGAGCAGGGCACTCAATTTGGGGTTGAGGCTCATGGCCTTGGCGGCATCGGCCTGTGCGCCGGGATAATCACGGGTAGCGACCTTCGCCACCGCCCGGTCGGCAAGTGCCGCATCGAAAAGCGGGTCAATTTCAACCGCTTTCGTCCAGTCGCTTATTTCGCCCAAAATATCGCCCGTGGCAGCCTTCGCCCATCCACGGCGGTGATAAGCCAGGGCGCTTGCCGGGGCTAATTCTATCGCCTGCGAATAGATTTCGATGGCGGCAAAATAGTTGTGCAAATGCTCTAACCGCTGGCCTTCAAGCATTAGCGCTTCCATTTCTACAGACTTGGATTGAACGGGAACTGTGATTGATTCAAGCGGGAAATCCGGTTGGTTTTGAACGTTTATGAGTGGATTCATAAAATAAAATTTGTGGCTGCTTTTTTTGAATGCCGCCGGGAAAGCTTTTATTTTCAACAACTCCATCCTCTTTCCTCATAACGGGACAAAAATATTTTCAGGATGTAGAGATTCCAATGATAATAGTCAATCTCTTAAGTGATTTTTATCACAAATGAATCAAGGGGATGTTCCACTTACTGCCGTCAGGGAGGTAGGGGTGGGTCAAAAGTCTAAACCTAAGTCATGCTATGAATGTCTCAAAAAGTCGTATCAACTTTGACGCGAACTAATGCTTTGATATTTAAATTTTCGGCTCATGTCGGCTTTAAGAGACACTCCAGGCTTTTACTCCGAGCGGGCGGGGTTTACCTGCATGAGCCAATTTTTTGGCCTGGCGAGCACGACCAGTAACTCAATAGCAGCTATGAAAGAACCAGTGTAGGCATAGTCAGGTAGTATCCGCTCAAAGCGGGCTGGGATTGTATCGCCGAAGTCCTCTTCGGCGGTTAAAAATGCCCACTAATAAAGCATTTGGTACTGCCAAAGAGGACTTCGGCAGTACGTTTACCTTGCTTTTTTGAGCGGATACGTCAGGTATTTAGTGTGAAGTGACAGGTCGGATGGATTTCCGTTTAGAGGTTATTTAAATTTTGAATGTAGAACGCACAATCCAAAATGCAGAAGGCTTCCATGTGCATGCCCACTACATCCCATTGTGCATCGTTGAACGAGCCGGGCGATGGCGAGTTGTGGCAACGGAGGCAGTCCAGGCTAATAACATGATTTAAATCATGGTGCAGCAGCAAGGATATGTAAAGTTGACCGGCTATATTTGTTCCATGAAAATTGAAGACGAAATACAGCAGAAGACATTCAAGAACGAATATTTAAAAGCCCATGTCAATATTCTTTTTTCTTCCTCGTGGTTCTTCTATCGGATGTATCATTGGTTAGAGCCTTTCCAAATTTCACAG
>JACRAN010000021.1 GCA_016234735.1 Bacteroidota bacterium
GGGACGGCATCTTTGTAGCATTGGCAAATTAGCCTCGGTCTCCGTTCCATCGGAACGGTATCTGCTGGGATGAGATACCGTTCCGATGGAACGGTTATCAATGGTCGGGCGATTCCTACAAAGATATCGTCCCGATGGGACGAAAAATATGACTTTTAAGCGCTCGACCCTAGAGAGGTCGCATGTGTGGACCGAAGCGACAGATGTCCGACCTCTCCGAGGTCAAAACTGATTTTGAAGCGTTTGCCTTGAAAAAAGAAACCGCCTCCTTCGCAGGAAGCGGCCCAAACTTTACTCCAAATCTATCAGTCTTCAAGCCGGGAGTGCCCGGTTTTTTATTTTTTGACGAGGGTCATCGAGCGGGTAGCCGTGCGGTCGGCGGCTTCGAGGCGGTAGAACAGCATCCCCTCGGCAGGCAGTTCGTCCCGGTCGAGCAGGATTTCATTGAACCCGCCAGGGTAGCGGCCCGCCACCGTTTTGAGCGTGTGGCCCGATGCGTCGAAGATGGTCAGTTTGGCATCCGATGCTGCGGGAAGTTGGAAGCCGATGGCCGTTTTGCGGCTGAACGGGTTGGGCACGTTTTGGAACAATTCAAAGCCAGTCGAGAGGCCGTCGGCGGTCGCCGAAATGCCGCCTTCGATAACCTCCAGCCCGATACCCCGGATTTCCATCTGCTCGCCGATGTAGGCTTCCGCCGCTGTGAAGCGGGAACTGACCGAGACGGCCTCCGACAACTGGCAGACGTTTTTCACCAAGAAATTCAGCGTGATGACGGCTTCCCCGTTTTCGAGCGTAACCGGCGAAATTTCGTCCCAACTCACGGTCACGGCACCGGCTTCGGTGAGCGTGGTGCCAAAGTTCTCGGCACTTGTCAGTGAGGTCGTTGCAACACTCTGAAAATCAAGCAGGTTGACATCAAAATCTATGGTGAACTGGAAGCCGTAAACCGAGTTGAAATCTTTGGATTTCAGTGTCACCGGCACCACCATGCCCGCTTCGAGCGGCAGGTTTTCCATCTGGAAAAACAGGTTTTCGCTGCCCCGGCTGCCGATGCTGCCGGTCGTGAGGTTGGTGCTGGCGCTGCTGTTCACATCGCCGATTTTCACCGCTGTGAAGTCGGCACCCGTCACCGTTGCCGGGAGGTTGTTGATGTTGATGACCTCCGGGAACACGGTCTGCCAGGGGTTGGCCGGGTTCGGGAACACAAAATTTTTCTCGACAAACCGCCACGAGGTGTTGTTGGGGAAATCGTCGTTGATCATCAAAATCAGCTTCCTGATTTCCACCATGTCGAAGGTGGTCACGCTGCCGGTGTTGTTGGCATCGGCAGCGATGATTTTGTACGGGGAGTCCAGCAGCGTCGCCCCGAGGATGTGCTTGGAAATCAGCACCAGGTCGAAAGTGGTCACGCCGTTGAGCGGGCCGTCGTCCTTGGCCGGGGTCACGCTGTAATCCTGTCCGATGGTGAGGCCACTGAATTGGTACACTCCGTCGGTATTCGTTGTGAAGTCCAGGTCGCCGTTGTTGCTGTTCAGCGTCACGTTCACGCCCTCCACCGGCTCGCTCTCCGCCGTGGCCACGAGGCCGTTGACGGGTGCCCCGTTGGCGCAGGAGAACATGTTGTCCTGCACGATGAGGAAGGTGCTGCAATAATCCTGGTTGCCAGCCGCATCCGTCACCCAGATGTTGACGGGAATTGTTTGGGAAACGTCAAGGCAGGTAAAAATCCGGCAGGAATCGCCGATGTCCTCCGAGAAAGAAAAAGTCAGTTCGCCGGGGCAATTGTCGTAACTGCCGTAGTCGAGTGCATCGGCGCAAACTTCAATCATGCCGGTTTGCATGATTTCCACGATGAGGCCGTTTTCGCAGATGGCGAACGGTTTCTTGCAGTCTTTCACCACGAAATTCACCACGATTTCAGACTCGTTGCCGCAGCCATCCTCCACCACGTAGAGAATCCGGTGGTTGCCAAGCGGAATATCGCCGTCGAAAAAGCCGGTTCCGTTCAGGTCGTAAATCAGGTCGCTGTTCAAATCGAGGTGATAGACCACGTTGAAGACAACCGAACAAACGCCGTCGATTTGTATCGGGACGAAGGCATGGCCTGCCGCACAGGTAATGTCCAAACTGCAAAATTCATTGGCAAACGGGTAGGAAAGCACCGGCGGCGTGTCGTCGTACACCTTGATGACCTGCTGGTACTCGTAGTAGCCAAAATTGTTGTAATCTTCTTCGTCAATCCACACGCCGAGCGGGTTGTGCGGCACTTTGACGGGCGTGGAACCACCGATGTAGTTGCACCAGTTGAGCACTTTCCAGGTGCGGATGATTTTGAAGCAGGCGCTGTCGCCCAGCGTCAAAGCGAAGTATTGGTCTTCGTGCGACACGGCCAACAAATCGCAGCCGAAGTTGTCGATTTCAAGGATGGGCGCATCTATCGAATCGTGGCATTCGCCGTACCAGTCCGCCGGGAATTTGAGGAGCCAGTCGGAAGCGGGCGTCACGATGATTAACTGTTCGCAGTTGGCCGTGTTCCCTGCGTTGTCCGTTGCTTGAAAGTACCGGATGATGTGCCCCTCGCCGCAGGCGTTCACGTTTTCCAGGAAGGGTAGTTCAGTCACTGTGGCGCCACAGTTATCGTAAGTAGCTGCCTGCCCGAAGCCGTTTAGCCAGTCCTGCGTTACATCGGGTGGGAGGTCGGTGCAGGGGATGATTTTTTGCTGCGGAGCAATGCAAATAGGCGAGATTTTGTCATTGATTAAAACGGTGACCATGCAGTCGTTGTAGTTGCCGAAGCAATCCAACACCCGCAGCACCACCATGGTGGAGTCGCCATCGTTGCAGTCGAAATCGATGGAAGGCGCAAATGCCCAATCGGGGTGGCTCATCCGTTTCACCAAGAACTGGTCGATGCAGCAGTTGTCGTGGCTGCCGTCGTCAAACGTTGTTGCGAAAACCTCCGCAAAACCCTGGGCATTGAGGTTGACGTCGGTGAATTCGTCGCAAACCGGGGTGGGGGCAGTCAGGTCGGTTACTTGTACGAAGATTGTCAATTCCGTTTGATTGCCGCAGGCATCGGTTGCCTTGTAAATGATGGGGTGGTAGCCAATGGTCAGGCCGGGGGAGGGTACCCATCCGCCCTCGTTTCCGTTCACCCCGTTCACGTAGATGGCTTCGCCTACCTGGGTGAAAATCTGCACCGTCACGGTATTGCACGAGTCAAAAACAACGGGTGCGGGCATCAGCCCTGTTGACTTACAGGAGTAGGCGTTGTTGCCGGGCACGTTGGCGTTGAGTACGAAGGTCGGCACAGTAATCGTCGGCTTGTTGTTGTCCATCACCTTGATAATCTGTTCGTTGTCGTCGCCTTCAAAGTCTTCGAGGATAATCTCGCCAGTACACCAGTTGATGACCGTCCAGGTGCGCAGTATTTTGAAACTATTGCCACAAACCGACAAGGTATCGTCTTCGTGGAGGTAATTGTACTGACAATACGGCCCGCCCACGCCGTATGGCCTGCCAGAGGCAGTCGTGTGCAGGCTATCTGTGAAAGGTCCGGCATCGGTGATGTTCGGGTACAGGTCATACTGTACACAAGTCCAGGCAGTATCCTTCGGAAAATCCACAGGGCCGTTGGGGCTGATGTGGAGCAACTCGGTGCAGTAGGATTGGTTGTTGTAGTCGTCTTCGGCAGTCCAGTGCCGGGTAATCCAGACGCCGTTGCAAATATTACTGTTGTCCACCTGGTAGCCCACAAGGTTCACGTCGATGTCAAGGTCACAATTGTCCACTACGTTCGGTGCCAGGATGGTTTCGATGTCGGCATCGCAAGGGATTTCGATAGGCACGGTCGGGCAGTCAAAATGAGGTGCATTCTTGTCCTCCACCTTGATGATTGACCAACAGGTGTTGCCTGTGCAGGGATCCATGACCTTGCCGGTCAGTGTCAAACCGATATGGCTGCAATCCACCGTATTGCCGAGGAACACCCCGGCGGGCGTAGTGACGGAGACAATATAACCCTCGTACGTATTGTAATTGCCATCGAGCAGCATGTTCGGGAGCACTTCAGAAACCCCGTCTAAGTCCAGCGAGAGGTTGACCAAGTCTTCACACACCAGCACCGTTTTTTTGATTAAAACCGTCAAATCATCGGAGCCGGTGAAGCCGTTCACGTCTGTCTCTGTCACGCTGACAGTCTGGCTGCTGTTTTGCGGCCCTCCCCAAAAGACTTCGATGAAGTTTCCTAAATTCTGGAGGATAACCCCGCCCGGTGAGACGGTCCAGGCCCAGGTATGGCCCGGCGTGAAGGCGGTAGCGTAGAAAAAAGCATCACCCTGGCAGGCAACATCTTCGCCTGTGATGTCTGGTGCAGGTTGTGCGTAGGAGAAAACACTGATAGCACAGGAAGCGAACAGCCACGCAAATAGCCGCCTCCTGAATGCCGGAGTAACTGCCGGATTCAACATGGGATTGGAATTTAGTTAAAGAATTGGAGTGCGAAAAACGATAGCGCAGCAGTGAAGGGGAATACATGACGTGCAACCATGCCGGTACTCGGTTTTTGCCTGGCACTTTGACCGTCAATCACGGTTCACTGACCGCAATCAGTAGTTTTCTTTTCTTGAGCCTTTGAATAAAATAGAAGGAAGAAGTTGGACAGGAAAATAGGTGGCAGCAGTTTTCTCATGGTATGCCTTGCTAAGTAGTTCGATGTTGTTTGACATCGTTTGAAGTTGTTTGAAATTGCTGATTTTGCTACAACTTCAAACAATCTCGAACCGTCGAACAATTTCAAACATTACTTATTACCTCAATGAGAAATCGATTTGTGTAGGAGCCTTTTTTATTTTTTCATCGATAAAACACATTAGGCAAAAACATTGCCCGTTGTGGAATTCAGGCCCGTCTCCCCAGGGGTATATTTTAGGTGAAAAAAAACCACAATATTTAAAACATCTGAAATCAAATGAATGTAAATGAAAAGTGATACGAACGATAGTACAACTTTTTTCATGGAGGCCAACAAAAAAGACCTGCCGGAAGTCCGGCAGGTCTTTTCATCCTTTTATTTCCTTAAAAATCAGGCGACCAGTTCCCCGGCAAGGGCCATCCGCATCGTTTCACCGATGGATGCCGGCGACTTCACGACGTGGATGCCGCATTCTTCCATGATTTTCATTTTGGCTACAGCCGTATCGTCGGCACCGCCGATGATGGCACCGGCGTGGCCCATTTTCCGGCCCTTCGGGGCGGTCTGGCCTGCGATGAAACCCACCACAGGCTTGGTGCCGTAACGCTGCACGTATCGGGCGGCTTCGGCTTCCATGCCACCGCCGATTTCACCGATCATCACAATGCCATCGGTGTCGGGGTCTTCCATCAGCAGTTGCACGGCTTCTTTGGTCGAAGTGCCCACAATCGGGTCGCCGCCGATGCCGATGCAGGTCGATTGGCCCAAGCCGGCCTTCGTCACCTGGTCCACCGCTTCGTAGGTCAATGTGCCGGAACGGCTCACGATGCCGATACGCCCTGGCCGGTGGATGAAGCCCGGCATGATGCCGCACTTGGCTTCGCCGGGCGTGATGACCCCCGGACAGTTCGGCCCGATGAGGCGGCAGCCTGGTCTGTCGGTCAGGTAGGCTTTCACCTTCACCATGTCCTGCACCGGGATACCCTCAGTGATGCAAATGATAACCTGGATGCCCGCTGCTGCGGCCTCCATGATGGCGTCCGCTGCGAAAGGCGGCGGCACGAAAATGACGGAGACATCGGCCCCGCCCTGCGTGACCGCATCCGATACGGTGTTGTAAACGGGTTTGTCCAGATGCAGGGTGCCGCCTTTGCCGGGCGTTACGCCGCCGATGAGGTTGGTGCCGTATTCGAGCATTTGGGTAGCGTGGAAGGTGCCTTCTTTTCCGGTGAAACCTTGTACGATGATCCGGGAGTGCTTGTTGACTAAAACTGACATGCGAATTGTGAGGGTTTGAGAGCTTGAGGGATTGAGTGTTTGAGGAGTCCGGTGCTTAAGGGCAAGAAAAAATTGAGGAAAAAAGTATTGTGATGCATAGTAAGAGACTACTCAAACCCTTAAATACTCAAGCTCTCAAGCTCTCAAACCCTCAACCACTATTTTTCGTCCTGAATGATGAAAACGTCTTCGTCCGATTTCTGCATGTGGTACTTCTCACGGGCGAATTGCTCCTTGTTGTTTTCGATGTTTTGCTGGTCTTGTTTCGCCTCTTCGATTTTTTGCTCGTAGTAGGCTTTGTCGTACTCCAGCCGCTTGACCGCCCCCCGTAGTTTCCATTGCGTGAGCAGGTCGTGCCGGTCGATGAAGATAAGCAGCCCGGCAAACAGCGTGATGGACAGGAAATACTTGTTGCGCAGCGGCGCAGGCAGTTTTTTCCAGAGAATGCGAAGCGGGTTGGGTTGTTGTAAGGCCATGCCAGATGTATTTTGACCCGGCAAAGTTAGGATTTTAAACTTGTAGATGAAAAAATAAGTCTGCGGGTTTTATATTTTGAGCCGTTGGCTATTGGCTATTGGCCGTTGGCAAACAGCCAACAACCAATAGCTAACAGCCAATGGCATTTGAACAAAGCAAAGCGCTCAATACCCCGCTGGCGCAGGGTCTGTTCATTGAAAAACGGCGCTGCTCGTCACGAGCTGTGCTCGTTGACGGGCTTTGGTGACGGCCTCTGGCTGCCGTGCGTAGGCCCTTTCCATCAAATCCCAGCCGTCTGCACATAGCCGATGTCGTTCCATAGGTCATCCATCACCACCACATAGAGTATGCCTTTTCCGGTGACGTAATTGGAAGCGCTGCACAGCAGGTAATGCTCGGCAAAGGCCACGATTCCTGCTTCGACCGGGTTCAAATGCACGTATTCAAGTTTTTGCCGGATGACGTGGGGGCTAAAAAGGATAATTGGGTGGTTGCCCCGCTGCCAGACTTGGTGCTGGCTGTTGGTCTTGTTCTTTCTTGCATTGAACTCAAAATGGTTAAGCAGCCACTCACGGCGGGACTCGGGTTGGGTGGTGTCCTTCAAGTAGGCAATAATGTTTGAGGCGGTGAAGGATTTGAAGCTTTGCAGGATGCTCGAAAGCTCGTCCTCGCTTCCTGCCCTTACAATCAGGTGCATGTGGCTCGGCATCAGCACGAATGCATAGATTTCCAACCCCTTGCTCTTTTGACAATACCGCAGGCTTTCGATGACGATGTCCGCAAATGCCTTTCTGGTGAACAGGTCTATCCATTCGACGACGGTGAGCGTGAGGAAGTTGAGGCCGTGCTGGTCAAGGATTTTGTATCTCATGGATGAAGTTGTTTGTTAGGACAAAGTTGGTTTTTCCGATTAGCTTTGCAAGGCCGTCATGGCCTACGCACGGCGGCCAGAGGCCGCAGCCCAAGGCCCGTCAACGAGCAAAGCTCGTGACGAGCAGTGTCGTTCTTTGATGGACAGGTCGTGCGCCAGCGGGGTAATAAGGCTGGTTTAGATTCTAGGAATTCTAAACAATATGAATATACGAATTCAAAAGGTGAAAATGTTTCCATAAGGCAAGATAAACCAGCAACTTATAATCAAGGAAGCAAAGGAAATCAGGGAAAACATTACAATGCTGGAAAATCTGGCGATAAACTAAAACAACACCACAACTACGAAAAGTGATGGTAGAAGTAAACTCAATTAAAGAAATATACAAGGGGCATTTTCAAGTTATCTTGGATTACCCTTCCCCCAGCGATTTAGGCAAAATCCTGAGCAAGGATTATAAATACGTATGGTGTATTAGTCATGAGGAGAACAGAACGAATTGGTCTGATTATGATTATTTCATGTTTGGAAAAAGACTTGAGGGTGTTTTTGTTCAAGCTAGGAATATCAAAATGGAATTGATTCTCGAAACTGACGAATTCATTGAATTGATACCTTTTATTAACCAGACCATAAAGATAATTCAAACGAATGTTATTCCACCTTCATATCTTGACATTGAAAGATTGTCGGGTAAGGGCAAATATGATTTGCTAAGAGATAAAATTGGCTATTTGTTTGAATTAGAAATGCCTGGAGCTATTGATTTTGCACCCATAGTCAGCCCAAGTCTAAGTTATTTGAAAAGCATCATTGACAAATTCTAAATCAGCACAGACGCCACTACCACCGTCCTCGAAACCACCACCTACGACCATGCCGGACGGGCAAAGGACAACAAGCACAAACTCAATGCCCTCGCCGAAATAACCCTCAGCCAGTTGAACTACAACTTTAAGGACGAACTCATCGAAAAAAACTTCGGCTTGGCCACCTCACCGCCTGCGCCCCCGCTCACTACCTGGTGGCTGCAGAGCCTTGACTACGCCTACAACTCACAGGGTTGGCTCACCACCATCAACGGGGCCACGCTCGGCGGCACCAATGCCGCCCTGGTCGCCTGCCCTACGGCACCCACCGCCCCGAACCCCGGCTCCGCAGGCTCCGGCACGGGCAACCCCGACCCGAACGATTTGTTCTACATGGAACTGAAATACGACGGCCAGTTCACCGGCATGACGGGGGACACGCTCCAGAAGAACGGCAACATCAACCAGATGATGTGGCGCACCCGTGGCCGGGAGCGGCAGTTTATCCCTTTGGGAGCCTACACTTCACCTACGACTTCCTTGACAGGCTGACCGCTGCCAACTACTACGACGTGAACCTCGATAGCTATCGGTGCTGGCACCATCAGCTTGAACAACTGTCACTTCAGGCGGTTTACAACGGCTTCCAGGCAGCTACCTTCATCTCTACCTTCCAACCGGAATTACTACCTTTGCCGCCGAACCACCAGTACCTCGGTTTTCATGGCAAAGTTCCGAACCAACCACAATAAAAAAAGTAAAAAAGAAAGCTCCGGCATGGTCATCAAAGTGGGCATGTTTGCAGCGTTGTTGGGCTTGCTGTACTGGGGTTTTCAAAAGTTTTCGGGCGAAGCGCCGCCGCCCGAAGAACCCGTGGCCACAGACGTGGAGCGCATGGACTCGACCGGGTCCGACAGCATTTTTTACCTGCCACTTTCCTCCACCGGGTCCATCGTGCGGCACCAATTTTACGCAC
>JACRAN010000211.1 GCA_016234735.1 Bacteroidota bacterium
AAGAGATTCAGGATTTTGTCTGACAGATTGAGAATGCACGATTTAGACCAATATCATGAAATAATTGGGCTGTGTGCCGGGGTATGGAATCACAGCCTAATTTATGCAATTGATTGATTATCATGTCAAAACAACTCTATTTTGGAGAACTTTTGGGAAAAGTTAAAGTTATTACGACGGCGGACGGTGGACGGTCGCTCCGCTTGATGGTGGACGGCCTTGCGAAAAAACATTTTCCGTCCACCGTCCATCGTCAAACATGAAACTTCCTTTTTTAAAAAAATTCGCCGACTTCCTCAAGCAAGGCGCTACGCCAAAGGCACTTGCCATCAGTGCGACGGTTGGGTTGCTGTTGGGCATCATCCCTGTAATCGGCGTCACCACGGTGCTGATGGCAGGCATTGCGGTGCGGTTCCGGCTGAACCTGCCGCTCATGCTCGGCCTCAGCTACGTCATCTACCCCCTGCAAATCCTGCTGCTCATCCCGTTCGTCCGCATCGGCGAGTGGCTGTCAGGCACCCCGCCCATTGCTTTGTCACTTGATGGTTTGGAGACAGCTTTTCAGGCAGATTTTATGGCGGCACTGCTGGATTTGGGAGCGGCCAACCTGCTGGCTGTGGCAGGCTGGGGTGTGACGGCCATCCCTGTCGGGGCGATGGTGTACGGCCTGCTGACGCCCGTTTTTCAGGTGTTGGTGAAACGGGACGATGAGTGAAAATTCCTGCCAGGACTGACATTTTCCAAAGAAAAAACGGGAGTCGGCACGAAGCCAACTCCCGTTTTTGTTTCAAAACCTTAGCCTTGCGATGCTCAAATCTTGACCACCCGCTCCACGAAGTGGCGCTTGCCGGTGGCATCGGAGGCGACTATCCAGTACACGCCTTGCGGAACATTGGCAAGGTCGATGGTAGCCAGTCCGCCTGCAAAATCGAGCGATGCAGACTGCCACAGCACCCCGTCGGTGCGGAACATCTGCACCGTCAGTTTGCCGGCAAAATCGTACTGGATGGAGAGTGAAGTATTCGCCGGGTTGGGGAACAGTTTCCAGTTTTTCCGCACGATGTCAGTCACAGCATCCAGATCGTCCACGAGGCCGTTGCAGTCGTTGTCGAGGTTGTCCAGAATTTCCACGGCGTTCGGGTTGATGGCGGCGTTGTTGTCGTCGCAATCCGTGTCATTGGTCACGTAGTTGCCGGGAGCAGTTGTTTCACAAGAAGCCAGAAAAGAAGTGGCGTCGCCAAAACCGTCTCCATCGCTATCGAGGAAGTAGGTGAAAACCGGCAGCCCGTCGTCCGCAGTACCCGTGCAGTCATTGTCGATACCATCACAGATTTCGCTCGCACCGGGGTTGGTAGCAGCGTTGGCATCGTCGCAGTCGGTGCCTTCAGCCACGTAATTGTCCGGCGGCGTATCGCAGAAGTCGAGTGCATTTGCTGCGCTGCCAAAACCATCGCCATCCTCGTCAAGATAATAAGTGGTGTAAACAAGCCCCTCGTCGGCATCACCTGAACAGTTGTTGTCGATGCCGTCGCAGATTTCGGCAGTGCCGGGATTGATGGCAGCATCGGCGTCGTTGCAGTCCGTACTGTTGGCAGTATAGTTGGCTGGTGCTGCTGTTTCGCAGGAAGAAATTGTGACAGCCACATCACCAAAACCATCACCGTCACTGTCAAGGTAGTAGGTGGTGAACACCAGCCCGTCGTCGGCTGCGCCGGAGCAGTCGTTGTCGATGCCGTCGCAAACTTCGGCGGTGCCGGGGTTGGTAGCAGCGTTGGCATCATCGCAATCCGTGTTTTCAGCCACGTAATTGCTCGGCGGCGTATCACAGAAGTCGAGTGCGTTTGCTGCGCTACCAAAACCATCTCCATCCTCGTCGAGGTAGTAGGTCGTGAACAGCAGCCCATCGTCGGCAGCGCCGGAGCAGTCGTTGTCGATGCCGTCGCAGGCTTCGGCCATGCCCGGGTTGATGGTGGCATCGAGGTCGTTGCAGTCAATGTAGTTGTAAAAACCATCCTGGTCCTCGTCGTTGAAGAAGTAGGTTTCTGCATAATCGACTGCCTCTGCGGCAATTTCCATCCCGATGATACGGCCCGGAATGTCGTCGGCAGGCGGGTGGATGCCGCCCCAAATGCGGGAGAGGCTGCACTGGTCGGAGGCATCGCGGTAGGTAGCCCACTGGAGTTTGACAGTCTGGTTGGGGCCATCCTCAAACACCAGGAACTGGTTTTGAGGGCAAACGAACTCGCCCATGCCACCGGGGAAGAAGGGGTCGCCGGTGAGTGCCGTCAGCACTTCGGCAGCCGCCCGTGAGTAGGTGGAGTGGCCGGAAATATAACCTCCAAATGGCGGCGTAACAAACGTGGGCCGCTGGTAGGGCCACCAATCTTTCGCCAAAATCCAATCCACGCCTGCCTCGTCAGTGGCAGGGAAAACAATGTAGTTCGGGCCGCGCCAGGCAAGCACTTTGACTTCGCCGACATTTTCGCCACCCGCACCGGCAAGCGGGTCGCCGGTTTCCACGAGTTCGATGTAACCTGGGATGAGCGGCAGGCCTGCGGGGTGGTAGTTGGTCAGGGTAGTGTCGCTGCTTTGGCCTTTTTCGGCCATGCCCCGGATGGCCGATACCGGACGGATGCCATCGTAGTAGCCCTTGATGCCCCAGACCGAGACGGCCACATCGTGCAGGGCACCGCCGAGCGCAAAATATGACTTCACGTCCCATTCGAGCGGGTCGAGTGGCTGACCCTGGCCCCGGTATTTTCTTTCAAACTGCGGGTGGTCGGTCACGTAATTTAAAATTTCGTACCAGTGGCCCGGAGGGGTGTCCGAATTCGGGCCGTCGGCCCAAAACTCGGCGAGTACCCTGCCGTAGTCGCCACGTGTCACAAACTGCGGCTCGTAGGGCAGGCCGGTTTTCGGGTTCACAGCGTAGCCGGGGCTGGGCGTACCCCCACCGAGCAAATCATAGAAACTTTGGTACTCGGCAAAGGTGGCCGGGTAGTTTTGCAGGTTGCCGATGGAGGCAGGCGAGATGTCCCACACTACGTTGTCATCGGGTACCAGGTGGCTCGACCAGGTGGAAACCAGTGCAAAGTTCCATTTGTACACATCCGAAGGATCCGTGCCGGTAGTGTCCATCAACGGTGGTGGCCCGGGGTCGTGATAGACGTTCCAGTCGTGCCCTGCTCGCTGGTACACCGTCAGGTCGTCAGAACCCAACGCAAATGGCACGACATTGCCCCACTCCGGGGACAGGAAAGGCGGCGTAGGGCCTGGGATGACGACGCCGTTCTGGTCAACGAACACATCCAGTGTGAGGGGTTGCCAACGGTCAAAGTCTTGCAGGTTCGGGTTACCATGCAGTTTGACAATCAACGGCGGGTTAACAGGCTGGTAGTATTGGTTGGCGTAGTTGAACTGCTCGTTGGAGCCGTCCTGGTATCCGAACCCGATGATTTGGTCAGCGATGTAGTTGCCGAGCGCAGCCGGGTCGCCAGTGGTGTAATCAGTGCTGGTGTTGCTGATGTCGTAGCCCAGCGAGAGCATTTTGAAATCCAACTGCTGGGATGTCAGGTACGCCGGGTTGGTGTTGCCCGGGGAGTTCTGGAAGCGGTGCTTCAGGATACGGTAAGCCGCAAAGCTGATGGCTTCTTCTCGTGCTGCCTGCACGTCGGCGGGCACTGGCACCCCGTCAAATGGGCAGGTGAAATTGCCGACCGTTTTACCCAATAAAAAAGGGGTGGCAACGGAGTCGTAAGCGGCCCAGGCATCGTACATCGCCACCGAGTGGTGGAAAAGGTTGCGGGCATGGATGGTGGGCCGCCCGAAATCGCCACGGATGGCAAAAAGCGCCATTTCGTTCCACTCCCGTGCAACGGAATGTTGCGCCTGGATGGCTCCAAAAATTGCTGAAAACAGAAATACGGATGTAATGATTTTCAATCTCATAATGATAGAATTTTTTTTACCTCGAAAAGCGGTTGATCGAATTACTTTTAAACTTCTCTTTTGTGCGGTGTTCGTAGCGAATGTCGTTAGGATGGTACACCGGGAAAGTCTTGATCGGGCAAATAGGCGAGTACGATACGACAAAAGTAAAAATTGGTTTGCATGAATCACATTAAAATCTGCTTAGTAATCGCTTGGGGATATGGAAAGCCGGAATTTGTAGCGTACCCGTCATATTTTGACCGGAAGCGTTTTCAAGCTTTGGAATGACGTTTTTTCGCGGAAAAATCCGAGACTACTAAACCTGACAACCATGCGCCCATTCCTCCGCATCGATGAACACCTGACCCTGCACCTCGCCCGCCACGAGCTGGCGGAGGCCGTTTTCCGGGCAGTCGATGAAAACCGTGAGTACCTCCGGCCCTGGCTCCCCTGGGTGGATGACACCAAATCGGTCGATGACACAAAAACTTACATCCGGGAAAGTATGCAGCACAACAGCGAGGGCACCCGGCTGACCACCTTCCTGCTTCGGGGCGAGGAAGTAGTCGGTTCCATCGGCGTGGTCCATTTCAGCAAAGACCACCGGAAATGCGAAATCGGCTACTGGCTCAGTGAAAACCTCCAGGGGCAAGGCATGATGACCAGTACCTGCGCCTGCTTCATCGACCATCTTTTCCGCACCAAAGACCTGAACCGTGTGGAAATACTGGTCGCCACGAACAACAACAGGAGCCGTGCGCTCCCACCCCGCCTCGGTTTTCAGAGCGAGGGCATCCTTCGTCAGGCATTGCTCATTTACCAAAAATACCATGACATAGAACTGTTCAGCCTGCTCCGAAGTGATTGGCAATCGGCCAAGTGACAAACTCAAGTTTCAAAAAAAATAATCAAAATATTTGAACAAAAATTTGAGTATGAAATAATTTGTTTTAATTTTACCTCCGATTTAATGACTAATTGTTTCCACTAAAAATCTAAACGCCATGATAGGAGAAGACCGCCTCGAACTCAACGACCGGTTCATCAAGGTTTTTCAACTGCTCGAAGACCGGGGGACCATCGTCAAAAATGACCGCAACGGCAAAGGCATCGGCGATGTAGCCGAAAAAGTCCTCGGCAACAAAGGGTACGGCCACATCATCCGGGCATTCCTCACCAATGTCGACAAGCGCGTCATCAGCTACTCCCAAGCCAGGAAGTTCTGCCGGGAGTACGGCATCAACGAAGATTTCATGCTCGACGGAGCAGGTACGCCTTTCGGCTTCGACCTGCCCAAACGCAGCAACGACGCCAACCCTTTCAGCAGGGGCAACATCCTCTTCACGACCGTGGAAGCCTTTGCGGGAAGTGCCGTTGACACAGGCAGCTTCGCCACCGAAGACAGCTCCTGGTTCTCCCTGCCCGGCTTGCAGGGCGGCGGTTTGGTCGCCTTTCAAATCAACGGTAATTCGATGGAGCCTGTGATTTTGGACAACGACATCGTCGTTTGCCGGGAGGTGGAACGAATGGACAACCTGAAAGACAACGAAGTTTACGCCATCAAAAACAACGGTTCGCTGTGGGTCAAGCACGTTCAACGCATCCATCATGGCGGGCGCATCACCCACCTGAAACTCATCTCGGCCAACCACCTCGAATACGACCCCTTCGTGGAAGAAGTGAACATCCACACCCGGCTCTACAAGGTCGTTCGGAAAATCAGTGATTTTTAACGAGTGGGCCGACAGGCGGCGAAATGTTTGTTTTTGAAACAAACCTGTTCAAACAAAGAAAGGCACGAACGCCTTCGGAGTAGCTGCCTGTCCTGAATCGACATTTCATTTCGCCATGCATCCGCATGGAATTATCCTGCTGTTTTTATAAGTTCTGCTCCCGGCCTTTCGCAAGGTTTGGGAGTTTTTTTTTGACCAAGGGCCAGGGCAGAACCATCCTGATTTTGGAAGGGGAATATTACTACAAACAGAAAATTAACCCGGCTCACCTGACCCTGCATTCCACCCGGCGGTTTTGCAGCCTGCCCACCGGTGTGTCGTTCGGGGCAACGGGCTGACCTTCCCCGTAACCCTTGAAATCGAGCCTTCCGACAGCTATCTTTTTGGAAATCAGGTAGTTGTAAACTGCTTCCGCCCGGTTTTCCGACAGCACCCGGTTGGCCTCCTCGCTGCCTATATCGTCGGTGTGGCCGCCGATTTCCACCTTGATTTCAGGATTTTTTTGCAGGAAATCCGCCAACCCGTCCAGTTCAGGCAACGCACCTGGCAGCAGGTCCCACTTGCCCGTTTCAAAATTGACGTTTTTGAAGATGTAGGATTTTTTCTTTTTCAGTTCGGTGGCGATGGTGGAGGCAACCGGTGCTTTTTTCTTTTCGATGGGCACTACACTGAAATCATCGACGAGGTAGTAGGCCAACCGCTTTTTCTTTTGGGCAAAGCCGGTTTGGGCAAGGTTGAATTGCCCAATTTCATCGCTGTTTTCGAGGGTGGTCGGCGTGTCCTTGTCTTTGAAAAAATTGCCGACTATGAAGTACAGGAACGGACGGTCGGGCACGAACGTGTCCCTGATTTGCAGCCACTCGCCCTGCCGGGTCACGACGGGTTCTTTGAAAAGTACTTGCGGCTGAATTTCATCCTGGTCCAACCAGGTACTGGAATTATAAGTGAAACAAATGCCCAAATTGCCCGCCGCCGTCGGGAAAATCTGCTGTTTTTCGCCGTATAGCACTTGCAGGTGGTTGATGGCGACGGAGTCCGCCTGCTGGATGAAGAACGAAACCTCGTACTGCTGGCCCGGCATGAGCGGGAACCTGAGCTTACCCTGCACGGCCTCGTGGAAGTCGTACAACCTGCCCAAATCCATGCCTGGTAGGTAGGTAATCAGCCCCAGGGCATTCTCCCCGCCATGTGGTTTCGGGAAAAAGCAGTCGCCGTATTTGTCTGATTTCCAGATGATTAAATCCGGTGTCATGCCGCCCGAGGTGTTCCAGTCTGCCACAGATTCGTCAAAAATCATGTCGTTCTGGGCGTATGAACAAATCGGGTACTTGCCACCGGCCCTGAGTTTTTCAAAGCCGGGATTGAGGACGAGGTTGCCGTCCTGCACAGCCATTTTCACCCAAAACAGCCAAAAAAAGTGAAGGAAGTACGTGCGGTGCATGGTGGTTTTTTTGAGAAAAACGAGCGCTGTCTCAAAAAGTAACACCCGTTTTGAAAACAGACAGCAAGCCACACCGTCTGGCTCACCGCACCATCAACTTCCCGCTGCTACCCAAAAAGCAGGCGGCTCTGT
>JACRAN010000212.1 GCA_016234735.1 Bacteroidota bacterium
ATTTTGGCAATTTCTACCAGTTTTCAGGAAACTATTCCTGGAACAAGTTGAACAAGGAATTTGAAGACGACCCGATTATCCCTGCATTCAACACACCCGAACATAAATTCAACGTCGGGCTTTCAGGAAGGAACATCCAGACCGCATGGTTCAAAAACTTCGGGTTCAACATTAATTACAAATGGATTGAGCGCTTCGTGTTTGAAGGCTCGCCGCAGTTTACAGGCTTAATTCCTTCGTATGATTTATTGGATGCCCAGGTCAACTATAATTTCCGCAAACCGAATTTGACCGTGAAAGTAGGTGCTTCCAATGTACTGAACAACCGCCAGTTCCAGACTTACGGGGGCCCCAGAATCGGAAGGCTTGCCTATATTTCGCTTTTATTTGAATCAAAAAAGAAATAAGGTGATTGGTTGATTGACAATGTTGCCGTCACAACTTTAGCAATCAATTACTTACCTCTATTTTTACTACAATCATCAAATTTTTCAAACTATGAAAAAATCCTTTACTCCCATTTTTTTCACACTGATGCTTTGCAGTGCCATTACGGTACAGGGTCAACGCTATCTCACCCAGGTATTTACCAATGTTGATGTGCAAACCAATGTGGTTTACGGTTTCAATTTCACCGTTTTGACGGTTCCCGGAACCGGCCACACTGCCAAGCAACCGCTCGTGATGGATATTTACACCCCATCGGGCGATACGGAGACTGAACGGCCTTTGATCCTCTATTTCCGCACCGGCAACTTCCTGCCCAACCCAAACAATGGCAGTACAACAGGCACCAGGTACGATTCCATTGCCGTTGAAATGTGTACCCGTTTGGCAAAGATGGGCTACGTTGTTGCAAATGTGGACTACCGGCTTGGCTGGAACCCTATCAGCACGGATATCAACGTCCGCATCAGCACCTTGATCAACGCTGCCTATCGTGGTGTGCAGGATTCGAGGGCCTGCATCCGGTATTTCCGCAAAACGGTGGCCGAACAGAGCAACCCCTTCGGGATTTGCCCGAACAAAATTACCGTCATGGGCGAAGGCACAGGTGGTTACATCTCCCTCGCCACTTCTACCCTTGACCAGTACCTCGACATCGTCATCCCTAAATTTATCGGCCCCGACATTAACGGAGACGGCATCCCCGACCCGTTCGTGATAGAACCAATCAACGGTGACCTGAACGGTGAAACAATCGTGGGCCTGAACCCGCTGAACGGCGATACCCTGGCCATACCCAACAACGCGGGTTACAGTTCAGAAGTAAACCTTTGCGTAAACATGGGCGGTGCTTTGGGCGACATTTCCTGGTTGGATGCTGGCGACCCGCCATTCATCTCCTTCCATGTCCCCAACGACCCGAACGCTCCCTACGATTCTGGCATCCTCATCGTTCCCACGACCGGTGACCTGATTGTAGAAGTACAAGGCTCCTACGCCGTTTCTAAAAAAGCCAATGAATTGGGCAACAACCAGGTGTTCATCGATGCCAACATTCAGGATGGTTTTACCACGGCCGCCAATAATTTCAACGATGGGTACGAAGGGCTTTTCCCTTTCAACAGGCCGACCTGGACAAATCCGCTGAACGGGCAACCTGCCTATGAAGGTTCACCTTGGGCATGGTGGGATGCAGCCTATTGGTCACAAATACCGCATCCGACCTGTGTACAACTCGGCCTGCCCATCTCAATCTGCAATTTCCATGTTTTGAACTGGATAGGCCAGCAGGATATGAGCGCCACAAAAGGCCGGATTTATGCAGACTCAATCATTGGCTATTTTGCGCCAAGGGCCTATGCTGCTTTAAATCTGGGCAACACCTGTGTTTCCGGTACGGAAGACATCCTGAACAAGGATGAGGTAAATTTTACCGTCGTCCCGAACCCGGCCACTGAGTCTGTCCGTCTGGAAACGGCTGCCAAATTCCCCATCCGTAGCATTTACCTGTACGACCAGATTGGCCGTTTGGTGAAAGTGGACACCCAGGTGGATTCCAACCATTTCACGATGGAAAGAAACAGCCTGCCCTCCGGCACCTACTTTGTCAAAGTAGTGCTTGACCAGGGCATTGTCTCTCAGCAAGTGATGTTCCGCTGATTTTTTTTTTCGATAAAAAATGGCGGTTGAGCTTCGGCTGAACCGCCATTTTTTTTGGAAAATTGGCTGGTAAATTCCAATCCATGCCCGAACCTTCCCCCTGTCAATTCCTCGTCATCGGTGGCGGTGCCGCCGGGTTCTTCGCTGCCATCGCTGCTGCGGAAGCGAATCCTGTGGCGAAGGTGGTCATCCTGGAAAAAGGGCGGGAAGTGCTGCAAAAAGTCAGGGTCTCCGGCGGGGGGCGCTGCAACGTCACCCACGCCTGCTTCGACCCCCGTGAACTTGCCAAAAACTACCCCCGTGGCAGCAAGGCGCTGCTCGGCCCGTTCCACCGCTTCGGGCCGGGCGACACGGTGGCTTGGTTCGAGGGGCGGGGCGTGCGCCTCAAGACCGAGGCCGATGGCCGCATGTTTCCCGTCACCGACAACTCGCAGACCATCGTCAACTGCCTGCTGCAATCGGCGCACCGGGCGGGGGTGCAGGTGCTCACCGGCGAAAACGTCCTCTCCATCCACCCGCCCGTTGCGGAGCAAAAAAACTGGAAGGTCCACACACAATCGGGCAAAGTTTTCCTGACGGAAAAACTGCTGGTCGCTACCGGCAGCAGCCCCCGCATCTGGCAATTGCTCGAAAAACTGGGGCACCGCATCGTGCCGCCGGTACCGTCGCTGTTCACGTTCAACATCCGGGACGCAAGGCTGGCGGGGCTTCCCGGCGTGTCGGTGCCATCGGCTACGGTCAAGGTTTTCGGTGAAAAACTCACCGCCACCGGCCCGCTGCTCATCACGCACTGGGGCATGAGCGGCCCGGCCATCCTGCGCCTCTCGGCCTGGGGTGCCCGAATTTTGCACCTGAAAAACTACGATTTTGACATCGAAGTGAACTGGCTGAACACCTCGCCGGACGAGGCCATCGAAGATTTGAGCATCGCCAAAACCGGTTTTTCAAAAAAAATGGTGGCTTCGCAATGCCCCTTCCCCACCCTGCCGAAGCGGCTGTGGGAAAGCCTCGTGAAATCCGCCAGCATCCCAGACGACCTGCGTTGGGCGGATTTGAGCAAAGAAAAACTGCGGAAACTGGCGCTGGAAATCGCCGCCGGGAAGTACCGGGTGAACGGGAAAAGCACGTTCAAGGAAGAGTTCGTCACCGCCGGGGGCGTTGATTTGGACGAGGTGGATTTCAAAAATTTCGAGAGCAAAATCCATCCGAACCTGCACCTCGCCGGGGAGGTGCTCGACATCGACGCCATCACCGGCGGCTTCAACTTCCAGGCCGCCTGGACGGGAGGGTTTTTAACGGTGAACGATGAACGGTGAATGGTAAACGGTGAATGGTAAACGTTCATCATTTACCGTTCATCATTCACCGTTAGAAATTTTATTCGTTGAAAATTTTCACCCGGTCGATGCGGTACGAAGTCGTCTGGCCGCCGGTGCCACTGCCCACGTACTTGAAACCGATGAACACTTTTTGCCCGGTCAGGGCAGCAAGTTCAATATCGCCCGAAGGAATCCAGGCGTGGTCGGCATCGCTTTGACCGGCCAATGTGCAACTGAGCGGCTGCCAGGTCGCAGCGGTTGGGTCACAAACGAAATCGGTGCTCAACCAAACGCTGAGGCCGTTGTGCGTCCAGAAGGCTTTGGCCGACTCGAAGTTCAGCACTTTTGGGCCATCGAGGTCGATTTGCGGCGTCACGAGCCAGGTTTCCATCTGCGGGCTGGAGTCGTTGTAGGCCGTCGCCTGACAGTAAACATCACTCGAAAATTCCTTGAACTGCCAGGTGCGGGTGCCCTGCACGGCAATATTCGTCCAGCCGGTGATGGCCACTGCGTCGTTGTTGACGCCACTTTCAAAATCCTGATTCAGGGAAGTAACCGTGGTGATGGTCGTGCCGGCACACGGGTCGAACATACAGCGCTCACCGCCCATATGCACATCGTTCAAATCACGCACGAGGAACTGCAAATCGCCCCCGAAAATGCTGAGAACTCCCTTGAGACTGCCACCGCCATTGGGCAGGCTGGTACCCGCAAAGTTGGCGTAGCCACTCGTGCGGACGATGAGATGGTCGAGGTGGCAGCTTTCCAAATAACGGTTGTACGAGGTGCGGGTGACGGGGTCGGCATAGGTACGGGCAGTATCGGAGGTCACGAACTGCACTTGCAACAGCGTGATGAGCGTACTCACGTCGTCCAGCGTCAACTCGCTGATTGTCTTTATTTTAACATTAGGATTGTTGACTTTTTTGCCCCGAATCAGGTGGTTGGTGACGTTGATGATGTTGCCCAACGAGCCGTCTTCGAGGATGAAACCGCCCAATTGAATGAGGTTGTTGTAGTCGCCCAGCACGAGGCCCTTGCATTTTACGTACACCTCCCGGCCTACCGGAAAAAGCGTGTAACTGTCGGTGGTTTCAATCAACACCGTGATGCCGCCCGTTGAATCCTGGATGACAAATGACTGATACCAATTGCCCGAAGCATCGTCGGCCACGACCGTCGCCTTGATAATCCAGTCCTCCTCGATGGTCTCCAACTGCCCCAGCGTGTGGAGGTCTTTCAGTTGTTTGATGGTGGCATTGGCCGTCAGGCCGGGGTCGGTGCCATCCACCGGCGGCTGGTCGAAGTCCTCCTCGATACAGGCATTGAAAACCAAACCGAGCAACAAGACGGGCAGGAAAAATTTGATTAAGTTTTTCATTATCAATGAGTTATGATTGCTTCACTGTTTCACTGTTTCATGGTTTCATGGTTTCATGGTTTCATTGCTTCATTGCTTCATTGCTTCATGGTTGCATGGGGTTCAATGAAACAGTGAAACCATGCAGCCATGAAACCATGTTTAAAACCTCACCGCCCCCATCACGAAGAAGTTGGTGCCGAAGGCGTAAAAATATTTTGGTGGAAAAACATCGACCCCACGCTCCACGTCGGCACGTTCGAAGCGCAACTGCTCGAAGCCGCCGGTGATGACGGTGGCGTTGAGCAGGTTGGTCACGCCCGCCGTCAGGTAGAAAAATGCGTCGTCGTTGATTTTGAAAGATTTGTTGGCAAACAAATCGACCGTGAACGCATCGGGCGCTTTTTGCTGGTTAACGATGCCGTTGTAAAAATCGGAACCCTGCTCCAACCCGAAAACCGCATCCGCCGTGCGCCGGAACGGGCTGAAATCGAGGTAGGTGCGGTCGAAATAGTTCACCGTCACGCTGGCCGACCAGAACCTCGGCGAGCGGTAGTCGATGCCCACGCTGTACGCCGTCTGCGGGGTGTTGGGCACGTAGAAATTTTTGATGTACGCCGTCCCCCGGTCCTGCAACACGCCATCGTCGTCCACCACAAAAATCGCCTGCGGACGGGACGTGTAGATGTACTCGCCCACCGCCGCCACGCCGTTCACGGTGATGGACGGGGAAAGTTTTGCCTGCAAGGCCAACTCCACCCCAGCGTGGCGCTTGTCGGTGCCGACGAGGATGCTCGTGCCGAAGCGGGTCACGTCTTCCGCTAAGTAAAAACGGTTGAGTTTCAGGCCGTCGTTGAATTGCGTCCAGAAAAAAGTGGCCCTCG
>JACRAN010000213.1 GCA_016234735.1 Bacteroidota bacterium
ATACCTTGCCGACCTCCCCACGCAAGCTCGCCTCGTGGCGGCGATAGAGCGGGAGCGGGCGCTGGTGGCGGGGTGCCGGGAGCTGGTGGCGCTGTACGAGGGGAAGGTGCGGGAAAGGATAGGGCGGGTGTGGGCAGTTGTCTGAACTGTGATTGAGCGGATTTTGGATTACACTGAATGGGGCGTTTGCGGTATCTGTGAAATCATTGAATCAGTTTAATCTGCGGTTCGGACAAGGGAGGGTCAACGGAACGTCGGAAAGGTTCAAAACCCTTCCGACGTTGTAGGCGACGCTGCGAACTGCGAAAAGGGGGTGGATGCACAGGTGGCGGCGTTTGTCTGAACCACGGATTCGGCGGATTTTGGGATTGCACGGATGATGGTCGGCGTAATCTCAAGACCCTCGCTGGCGTCTTATTTTCCAAAGAACAACGGCCTCGCTGGTTCCGATAGAAAGGCCAGACACCTCTAATCCTACCATTCGACAAAAGAAGGCGATTCGTTAAAATTATAGTACAGTGTTTGGATTTTTTATAAAATACAAAATCTAATCCTAATTATTGAAAACAATTCAAAACATGTATTACCTTGTCGCCAAATACCTTTTGTAATCAACTAAACGCATTGCCAATGAAAAATTTCCAGCAAAAAGCTGTTGAGGATAACCCAACCAGGCCAGTGGCGGATAAGCCGCTCGTCACGGATTACATGACGAAGAAGCTCATTACTTTCAAGCCGGAAACGGTTATCATGGACGTTATTAACACCTTGCTCAGTAACAGGATTACCGGCGCACCCGTGCTGAACGACCAAAAGGACGTGGTTGGCTTTATTGACGACAAAGATTGCTTAAAGGTTTTATTTGATGAGGCTTATCACAATCAGCCAACTGACAATAGAACCGTGTCCCATTACATGTCCAATGTCATGCGGACCGTTTCCGTTCATGCCGATATTTATGAAGTGGCCTCCATCTTTCTGAACTCTGTGTACAAAAGGCTATTGGTAGTGGACGATTTTGGCAAATTGGTGGGGCAAATCAGCCGCCGGGATATTTTGCGGGCTATCCATGATTTTGATGCAAAAGAATATTGAAGTGAAAACGATTCACTCCATTTTAACAAATTTACACCAGCGAAGGGTGTGGGAAGATGTCTGAAGCACGGATTTGGCGGATTTTAGGATTGCACGGATGGTGGCCAGCGAAATCTCAAATCCATTTAATCCGTGGTTCTGACAAGGATATGAATGCGACAAGATTTGTTGTTCGAACATTCCTTACTGTCCAGTTGGATAATCGGATGATTCTTGCACAGTGCAAGCCGTCCGGTTATCCAACTTTTTTGTTGCGCACAGGAAACACTTTGCAGGTTGCTTCCGATGCTAATAACCCCAGCTTTTCATGATTTGCAAATCATCTTTTGCACAAGCAAGCGGCGTTTTGTCCTGATAAGATTCCTGTTCGATGATGAAATGCCGGGTGCCGGTCTTCTTGCCCAAGTCAACGACATCACGTACGTTGACAATGCCGGCAGCCGCATCTTCCCGGTGCCTCCCGGCTCGTATTTTTTCCACATCAGAAAAAAATAATTCTCAAACAAAACCTTGTAGATTGAATTCTGTTATCTTTGTCTTAGATTCAATCTAAATAAACTTAAATATAGTAATGGGAGCCAGAAAAATTTATCTCGACAATAACGCCACAACGCCTTGCGACCCCAGGGTGGTGGAAGCGATGGTACCATACTTTTTTGAACATCACGGCAATGCTGCCAGCCGCAACCACCCGTTCGGCTGGGAAGCAGAGGAAGCAGTGGACTATGCCCGGGGGCAAATCGCCAAGCTGATTGGCGCTGATGAGAAGGAAATCATCTTCACCTCAGGTGCCACGGAAAGCGACAACCTCGCCCTGAAAGGCGTGTACGAAATGTATTCCCGAAAGGGCAACCATATTATTACGGTGAAAACGGAGCACAAAGCTGTACTCGACACCTGCCAAAAATTGGAAAAACAAGGTGCCGAAGTCACCTACCTCAATGTGCAGCGGGACGGCCTGATTGATTTGTCGGAACTGGAAGCGGCCATCAAACCGAGCACGATACTGGTGTCGGTGATGTGGGCGAACAACGAGACCGGGGTGATTCAACCGATGAAAGAAATCGGGGAAATTTGTGCGAAACATGGCGTGTTGTTTTTCAGCGATGCCACCCAGGCAGTCGGCAAAATCAAAACACATCCCAGGGAACTGGGCATCCACCTGATGGCCTTCACGGCCCACAAAATGTACGGCCCGAAAGGTGTCGGTGCACTCTACGTCAGCCGCAAGAACCCTCGTGTGAAAGTGACCGCCCAGATGGACGGTGGTGGCCACGAACGGGGTATGCGCTCCGGCACATTGAACGTGCCTGGCATCGTGGGCTTCGGCAAAGCCGCTGAAATTGCGATGGACGAAATGGAACAGGATGCCGCCCGCCTCAGCAAACTGCGGGACAAACTCGAAAAGGCGATGTTTGAAATGGAGGAAATCTACGTGAACGGGAATGTGGACCACCGGATGCCGCATGTCGCCAACATTTCCTTCAAACACGTGGAAGGCGAGGGCCTGATGATGACTTTCAACCAGGAAATTGCGCTGTCGTCCGGTTCGGCTTGTACGTCGGCTTCGCTGGAACCAAGCTACGTGCTGGTGGCACTCGGCCTCGGCGACGATTTGGCGCACTCTTCGCTGCGTTTCAGTCTCGGACGTTTCACCTCGGAAGACGATGTAAACTACGCCATCGAAGCCATCAAAAAAGGCGTGAACCACATGCGTGACCTCAGTCCGATTTGGGAGATGTACAAAGAAGGCGTTGACCTGTCCAAAATCGAATGGGCGGAGCATGCAAGTTAAAAGTTAGACAGTTGGCAGTCAGTACCTCGTTAAACCTAAAACCTCAAAATCCAACCATCAAACAGTTTCAACCATCAAACAATTTAGGTTATGGCTTATTCAAATAAAGTTTTAGAGCATTTCCAAAACCCCCGCAACGTAGGCACTTTGGACAAAAGCAAAAAAAACGTGGGCACCGGCCTCGTCGGTGCGCCGGAGTGCGGCGACGTGATGCGCCTTCAAATCGAAGTAGATGCAATCACCGGGATGATCCAGGATGCCAAGTTCAAGACGTTCGGATGTGGCTCCGCCATCGCTTCTTCCTCCTTGGCCACCGAGTGGCTGAAGGGCAAAACGGTGGACGAGGCCCTGACCATCGACAACATGGACATCGTGGAAGAACTGGCCCTGCCGCCTGTGAAAATCCACTGCTCCGTGTTGGCAGAAGATGCCATCAAGGCCGCCATCAATGATTACAAAAAGAAAAATGGCATCGAAGTGACTGCCGAGGCGGTTGCTGCCTGATGTCATTTTTTTAGAAAAAAATACTGAGACATGCTTTTCGTAGCGGATAGCGCCAAAGGTAAAATTCAAGAAATCATGCAGAAAGGAAACCTGAGCGACGATTATTTCGTCCGGGTGAGCGTCACCAGCGGTGGATGTTCGGGGTTGACGTACAACATGGACTTCGACAACGAGAGCCACCCGAACGACCAGGTTTTCGAGGACAACGGCCTGAAAATCGTGACCGACCTGAAAAGTTTCCTCTACCTCTTCAATTCCACGCTGGAATTTTCCGGTGGGTTGAACGGCAAGGGTTTTTTCTTCCAAAACCCCAATGCTGCCAGGACATGCGGTTGCGGTGAAAGTTTTGCAGTGTAACCGCATTTTATTCTCACCCCTCGCTTTCTCACCCCTCGCTTTCTCACCTCTCACCTCTAAATCAACACTCCGGCACCAGCACCGAAACGTTCAAGGCCAACCCCCCGTCCGACGTTTCCTTGTACTTATCGTTCATGTCCTGCGCCGTTTCCCACATGGTTTTGATGACGCTGTCGAGCGTGACTTTCGCTTTTCCCGGGTCGCTGCTGAGGGCAATCTGACTGGCGGTGATGGCCTTCATCGCACCCATCGTGTTGCGTTCGATGCAGGGGATTTGCACCAGGCCGTTGACGGGGTCGCAGGTGAGGCCAAGGTGGTGTTCCATCGCAATTTCGGCGGCCATGAGTGCTTGCCGGGGCGTGCCGCCCATGCACTCCGTCAGCCCGGCAGCGGCCATCGCGGACGACACACCGATTTCCGCCTGACAACCGCCCATCGCCGCCGAGATGGTCGAGCCTTTTTTGAACAAACTGCCCACTTCGCCAGCAGTCAGCAGGAATTTCACTATGTCTTCGTCGCCTTTGTTTTCACAAAAACAGAGGTAGTACATCAGCACGGCGGGGAGGACACCGGCGGCCCCGTTGGTGGGGGCCGTGACCACCCGTCCGAACGAAGCGTTCTCCTCGTTGACAGCGAGGGCAAAGCAACTGACCCATTTGGTCACGTTGGCAAACGACGAGCCACTGATGCTGATGGTTTTCATCCAGCCATTCAGCGTGGTGTATTCGATGCCTTCCAGCAGTTTTTTGTTGATGTCATGCGCCCGGCGCTGCACGGCGAGGCCGCCCGGCAACTCACCGTTGGTGTGGCAACCCTTGTAAATACAGGCCAGCATCGTGTTCCAGGTGTTGAGCAGGCCGCTTCTGATGTCAGCCTCCGGTCGCCAGGCCAGCTCATTTTTGAGGACTATCTGCGAAATGCCCACGCCTGTTTCGATGACGTACCGGAGCAGGTCGCTTTCCTTGTCAATCGGGTAGGGTAACCTGATGGTCTGCTGTTCGGCGGCAGTACTTCCCTCTTGAATCACGAACCCGCCACCGATGGAGTAGTACGTCTCCGCCATGCCCCGGCCATTGGCGAACTGCGCCACGAAGGTCAGCGCATTGGGGTGGAACGGCAGTTTTTCAAAGATGAATTCGATGTTTTCGAGCGGCTTGAACGGCAGGTTGGTTTGGCCGTTCAGGAGGAGCGAATTCGTCCGGTAAATTTCGGAAATGTAGCTGTCCAGCTTCCCCACTTCGATGGTCGTCGGGTGGTGCCCGCAGAGGCCGAGCATCACGGCGATGTCCGTTCCGTGCCCCTTGCCAGTTTTGGCCAAAGAGCCGTAGAGTTTGACGTGGACGGACTTAACTTTCTGATTCTCAATCTTTTCCAAAAAAGCCTTCGCCGCCATCCAGGGCCCCATCGTGTGCGAACTTGACGGCCCCACGCCGATTTTGAAAATGTCGAAAACGCTGATGCGCTCCATATTAAACTTTGGTGTAAATCTCCGTCAAAGGTAATCGCAGGTTTGAATTTCCCCACCGGGATTTGTCGCCTGCATATTAAATTTTGCGGGATGCAACCTTTGTTTTCAAAACAAAACCTACCATTGCACCCGTTTTTAAAACCCGGTTTATGAAACTGAAATTGACTACTTTCTTGCTCTTCCCGGCAGCTATTTTCGTGGCGCTGTCCTCCAGCCGCAACCCCAACAACCCGCCCACCGGCAGAACCGGCGCACCCGGCGAAGGTACCTGTCAGGCACCCGGCTGCCACAGTGGCGGCGGTTTCACCGGTTCGGTGGAAGTCACCGGCCTACCGGACACCGTCGTTGCGGAGCAAATCTACCCGCTCACCCTCACGAACACCAGCAATGCCATCAGGGCCGGTTTCCAACTCACGGCGCTGGACGGCGACAACGCCAAATGCGGCACCCTGGCCACCGGCACCGGCTGTTCCATCGGCAATGCGGGCGGCAGGCAGTACGTCCGTCAGTCAAGTCCTCACCTCCTGAACAACGGTGCAACTTCGTGGTCGTTCTCGTGGAAGGCCCCGGCAGCGGTGGCAGGCGACAGCGTCCATTTTTATTTCGTGTCGCTTTGTGCCAACAACAATGGCTCAAATTCAGGCGACAACGTGCTGGTGAACTCGAAAACGGTGGTTTTGCCTTCGTTGGTTTCAGCCGATGGAGAGGCGGTGGCGGTGGATTTCCTGAAAATCTACCCGAACCCGGCGCAGGATTTCCTGACGGTGGAACTGCCCGGCGACGGCATCTTCCAACTGTTCGATGCCGACGGGAAAATGGTGTTGACCGCCCAAGTCAACCGCTCGAAACGCATCGGGATTTCAGATTTGAAAAAAGGAATTTACGTCGCCAAAGTGTCCTCCGGCGATGTTGTGAAAACCAAAATCATTTTGGCGGGGAAATGACGATTGTCAAAAAGTCAACTGTTTTTTGAGGCTCAATCTGTTGATGAAAGTGGCGACTTCGTTGCTGTGTTTGGCAATGTCTTCCTTTCTTACTTTCCGCTTTGCGGCAGCCTCCAAAACTTGCTTGGCCTTCTCCAATTCCTTGTCTTTCAGCAATCTGTCCACCTGGATGGCAATGAGTTTCGGGTCGTTTTCGTCGATTAGCAGGCCCTTGGCCACGAAGTTTTTCGTGGCGGCAGCATCGCCGAGCTTGTTGCTTGCATCTGCCACGGCGGTGACCTCCTGCTTCGTCATTTTTGTCACGCTCTTAGTTTTGCTGGGGCGTACGATGTTCTCCAGCCGCCTGATTTCTTGGTTGGTTTCCTGGAGGGGTTTCCGTACTTCGGGTTCCATCTCCGGGTTGTTTTTTTTCACTTTTTCAAAATCCTCCCTGGCCTGGTTTAGTTGTTCCGACCGCTGGTAGGCCGTTCCCCTGGCCAACAGCATGTCATTGTCATCGGGCCGTTTTTTCAGCGCAATTGTGAGGTCGTCGATGGCACCGAGGTAGTCGCCGTCTTCGATGCGCAGGCTCGCCCGGTTATTGCGCCCCAGCCAATAGTTGGGTTTCGTCGCAAGGCAAGTGTCCAGTGCGGCGATGGCCTTCTCCGGTTCGTTCCTGTGAATGAAATTTTCCGCCTGCAGCATGGTTTTGAAAAATACGGCGTTGGAATCCGTCACTATGGCTGTCTGCAATGCTCCAATGGCAGCATCCGTTTTGCCGGAGAGCGTGGCAACCATGCCCACAATCAACCGCAGCGTGGCTTCGAGGTCTTGCGTGAGTTCGCCGGAGGAGGTAATGATGGACAGCACTTTGTCGGTGGCCACCTGCTGCTCGCCCTGTCTTTTGAGTTTGGTGAACGGAATGGTGTCATTGTCGCCGAGGTACTTGAAGCGGGTCTTCACGACTAATGTATTGTTGCCCCGCTCGGCCCTGCCCCAGATGACGACTTTGGCTTTGGCTGTCCGCCCTTTTTCGTCGGCATCTTCGTAACTCAGCAGCCGGTCGGGCTTGAAATTTTCGCAGATTGCAAAGTCGGATTTCAGCGGCAAGCTGTTGCAAAACTCTTCCAGCCGCTCGATAATCAGGCCCTCCGGCTGGATTTCGTCGCCCTGCGGTCGGTAGAACGGCAGTATCAAAAAGTTTTCGCTCGCTTCCGCAAATTCCACCACGCAGGCATCGCTTTGGCTGCCCAGCCCACCATCGGGGCCGTTTTTTCCAAGTTGTTTCACCAGAATCAAAACCGCCACCGCCAGCACAATCATTGGTAAACCAATGACAATCAGCAATTTATTGGCTTCAAATACCCTTCGCCAGGAGTGTTGGGCATGTACGATTGACTGCGGTTGGAAGTCGTTGTTTTCGATGTAATCCAGCAAATTCAGGATACCGTCGGTCGTTTGGCCGTAGCTCAACTTTGCGTTTTCGGCGCTGATGACGGACTTGGCTTCGTCCTGCCGGGCCTTGTTGAGTTGAGCGGAAAGGTGCAGGGCCTCCCGGTACAGGGTCTTGTACCTGGGGTCCTGCTTCAAAAACGCTTCCAGCAGGTCGAGCGCCTTCGAGGTTTCCGCATCGGAAACGTAGTCCCTGACCTGATTGAGCAACGATTGCTTGTCCATATTCGGTTGATTTGCAGCGAAATTAGTGCAAAGCATTGGTTTTTTGAAAACTTACCTTTTTTTGCCATGCCCGCCCCATCGGATTCTTTGATAAATTTGCCGCAGGCTCCGGCAGCAAGTTTCGTTAAACCGGCACTACGCATCTTGTTTTGGTCGTTATTTCAAAAAAAATCCTCGAATGAAAATTGCTTACTCTCGTTTCAAAATAACCTTCCTGTTTTTTAATATCCTGATTGTCAGCGGTTTGAACGCCCAAAAATACAGCAACGAGTTCCTTTCCATCGGCGTGGGCGCTCGGGCGCAGGGCATGGGCAACGCCGTGGTGGCCAGCGTGAGCGACGTGACCGCCGGGTACTGGAACCCCGCCGGACTGGCCTCGCTGGGCGAGGGCAAGGGCCTGCAAATCGGGGCCATGCACTCCGAGTGGTTCGCCGGGGTGGGCAAGTTCGATTACCTCGGTATGACTTTGCCGTTCGGCGATACCAACCGGCGGCTCGGCCTGTCGCTCATCCGGTTCGGCATTGATGACATCCCCAACACCCTCAGCCTTTTCGAGGACGACGGCACCGTCAACTACGACAACATCGTGTCGTTTTCCGCTGCCGACTATGCCTTGCTCGCCAGCTACGCCCAACGGATGAAGGCCAAAGAAGGCCGTGATTTTTTCCTCGGCGGCAATGTGAAAATCGTGCGGCGGGTCATCGGCAGCTTCGCCAATTCGTGGGGCTTTGGCATCGACCTGGGGGCGCAGTACCGCATCGGCAAACTGAAGTTCGGCGTGACCGGCCGTGACATCACCACCACCTTCAACGCCTGGCACGTCACGTTCACCGACGATGAAAAAGACGTGCTGCTGGCCACCGGCAACGAACTTCCCGACATCAACTCGCTGGAAATCACCAAACCGCAGGTGCTGCTGGGCGCTGCCTACGCTTTCAACATCAACAAAATCAGCTTCTCGCCGGAGGTCAACTTAGTGGCCACCACCGACGGAAAGCGGAACACGCTCGTCTCCGGCAACCCCATCAGCCTCGACCCCAGCGCCGGGATGGAGGTGGGGTACAACGGGTTTTTGTTCCTGCGGGCAGGCATCAGCCAGTTTCAAAAAGAGCAGGATTTCGATGGTTCCGACTTTGTCATTTCACGGCCCTCCATCGGGGTCGGCCTGCAATTGTACAGCCTGCGCCTCGACTATGCCTACACCGACCTCGGCGATTCGCAGAACCGCTACTCCCATATCGTTTCGTTGCAATTGGATTTGAAACCGAAAAAGAAGGGCTGAAAAACCTTAATCCAACATCCTTCGATGGAATCGCAGCAGGTGGTTTGGGGCCTGTTCGTTGTAAATTTCCAAAATCAGTGTCCGCTTCTGGCGGGCATCGGTCGGGAACAGGATTTTGATGGGGTTGTGGACGTACCCGCTGTCCTCAAACATCAAAATCTGGCGGTTTCGGGCCGGCAGGCGGAACATTTTCAGTTCTTCCAAATTCTCTGGCAGCGGCAGCCCGCCATAGCCTTCTTCCTCCAAAAATTGCCTGACCATCCCGAAGCTTTGCTCCAAAGTGCCACCGGCAAAGGCCGTCTGGTACAGGTAGCCATCGCTGGTGCCTCCCAGGTATTCGCTGCCTGCTGCTGGAAATTCTTGTCTCAAAGGCATTTTTTGAAAAAAGATGATGTACGACCGGCAAATCTATGAAAGGTAAATTTTTAAAACAATTGTTTTTATAAATTTGCGACAATTTTCAACAAATAAGTTTTAAAAGACTTTTTTTTGAAAAAAAAATCACTCAGCTTTCTTCCTTTCGGAAACAGTCGTACCTTAAAACCGAATTCGTACTTCTCTAACTTTAAACATTTCAACCTATGATGAACGAGAGAATTTCCTCGATTATGACGACCGACGTCGTCACTGTGCATCCTGAAGATTCATTGGAAGTGGTCAAGCAACTGCTGTTCGATAAGCATTTTCACCATTTGCCTGTGGTGGATGCAAACGGCAAACTCGAAGGCATCATAACATCGTGGGATTTGATTAAGTCCAACAAGCGATTTGAAGAGTACGGTAGCTATTCCGTGCGGGATTTGATGACGACCAAAGTAGCGACCCTTGGCCCGAACGAATTGGTAGGTGCAGCGGCCATGGTTTTCCTGCGTCATTTATTCCATGGTATGCCAATCGTGAACGACACCGGACATCTCGTTGGCATGATAACTACCCACGACATTTTGAAATACGAATTCATGAAGGAATACCCCAACGATGTCTTCGTGAAAGAAACGCATTGGGTGGAGAGTTGACTCAGCCGTGGCGTTCCAGTCGTTTCGTGGTTTCAATCGTGGCCGCCACCGTTCCCAACGGCAACGCAAAAAGAAATCCTACAAATGTGAACAAAAGCAACAGAAACACTGTGCCGTTCCCGATGGCCAGTGCCCTGTTGTTTTGTACGAAACGCACACTGTCCCGGTAACGAAAATGCCTTTCGAGGGCAAAATCAATGTTGCCGAAACCGGCGTAGTACGCTTGCAGGACGAAAATCAGCGCCGTGGTGAAGGGTGTCAGGAGGGGAATGAGGCCTGCCAACAAAAGAATGATGGTCAAAAACACTTCCCGGACGATGTTGCGCAGCGCAATCCGAAGGCCCCGCTGGAGGTCGGATAGGATTTGAGGAATCGATAATTTGGTGCCGCCGTCAATGCCAAGTAACTGATTTTCAACCTTTTCCGATAAAATGCTCATGGCAGGTGCCGACACGACCATGATGATTTGCTTGAACATGATCATGCCCATGAGCAGCAACAGCAACCCGCCGAAAACCTGGGCGATTTTTTCGACCCAGGCCCTTCCCCAGTCCCAGCGCCAAAGGTTGTCCAACAGATTGCCGACATTGTCGGAAAAACCCCAGGCCAGCGCAAAAACGCCGATGCCTATCGCCAAACTTAACAGACCGGGCAACAAAACGTAGCCCCAAAGTCCATGCTTCGATACGTGCCTGAAGGCAGCGCCGTAGGAGGATATGCCGTCGAGGAAATTTTTTACCATGGTCAGGTTTGATTCGTTTTGAAACGAAATTTTGAAAGTTGCCAGGATTTTGCCACGTCGATTCTACGGTACCGGCAACTTTTTCGACTTATTTCACCAGCCTGGTTCAGCTTCCAATTTTTGCCGAATGAATCCCTTCACTACCTCCAGCCCCACCGCAAAGTCACGGTTGTTGTTGACGATTAGATCCGCCTCGTCCATGTACGGCTGGATATACCGCTCGAAGGTAGGCATCACGTGGTTTTCGTAGCGGTACAGCACGTCTTCGATGGAGTAGTTCCGTTCGATTTGGTCCCGCTTGATGCGACGGATAACCTTGAGGTTTTCCTTGGCGTGCAGGAAGATTTTGAGGTCGAGTACCTGCCTGATTTTTTTAAAATGGAAGACAAAAATACCCTCCACGATGAGGATGGGCGCTGATGCAAAGTGGAGTATTTTCGGGCCG
>JACRAN010000209.1 GCA_016234735.1 Bacteroidota bacterium
AGTGAAGACACGAAGCGGGTCGCTGCCTTGCAGAATCTCGCCATAGTTGATTTCAGTTTGGTCGAGTTTCATAACGGGGCCGCTGCCTGTGGCATCTTGCGAAAAAGATACGGTAGCAAAGAGTGCTACGATTGTGAAAATTGAAAGAAATTTTTTCATCAGAGTTCAAATTTTTAGTTCGTTTAAAAAATGATGCTACAAAAGTAGGGGCTTTGTTTCAAAAGCGAAAGCTGGCAGTGGTTTTCGGCCAGTTAACGACATGTTAACCGTCATTACACTGTTGGCACCACCGGACTTTCAGGATTTTTGAAAAACAGGTATTCCAATCCCCGACTTATCTATATTTTTGCCTTCGTAAAAGTACGCCATTTGGAATTTTGTTTTGAAATCAAACGCACTCGGTACACCAAATTTTTAAGGGACCGTTTTTTTTACCTTGCCAAATTATTACCAATTCTAAAGCGCATGATTGACACTCCAATTTCAGACATCCTCACCCAAAACAAGGCCGCCAGCCTCGAAGAGATTTACAAAAACGAAGTGCTCAAGGACTTCTGGATTTGCTGCGTGAGCCGGGAGGTAAGCATCCTGGGGCGGAAAGAAGTGATGAGCGGAAAAGCAAAATTCGGCATCATGGGTGATGGCAAGGAGGTACCGCAGGTAGCCATGGCCCGTGCATTCAAAAAAGGGGACTGGCGCTCCGGCTACTATCGCGACCAGACTTTCATGTTTGCGCTTGGAATTGCCACCGTCGAAGATTTTTTCGCCCAATTGTATGCCGACCCCGACAACGACCCCTGGTCGGGTGGCCGCCAGATGAACTGCCACTTTGGTTCCCAAACCATTGACGAGAACGGTGAATGGCTCGACCAGCGCGGTATGCACAACATTTCATCCGACATATCCAGCACGGGCGGCCAAATGGCCAGGGCGCTCGGCCTGGCGCTTGCCTCGAAAAAATACCGCGAAAGTTCCGAGTTGTCCGATTCCACCCGTTTTTCGGAAAACGGCAATGAAATCTGTTTTTGCACCATTGGCGATGCCTCCACGTCGGAAGGCGTTTTCTGGGAGGCCATCAATGCAGCCGGCGTACAGCAGGTACCAATGCTGGTATCCATTTGGGACGACGGCTACGGCATTTCCGTTCCGAGCAAATACCAGACTACGAAGGGCAATATTTCCGAAGTTCTGGAGGGTTTCCGGGTGAACGAGCGTGGCGAAGGCCTGGATATTTACATGGAGAAATGCTGGAACTACCCGTCCTTGTGCGAGCTGTATGAAATGGCCGTGGAAAAAATGCGGCGTACCCACATCCCCGCCATCATCCACGTGGAAGAGTGTACCCAACAACTTGGCCACTCCACTTCCGGCTCCCACGAGAGGTACAAAACGGCGGAACGATTAGCCTGGGAGCGTGATTATGATTGCATCAAAGTCATGGCCCGGTGGATTGTCGATGCAAGCCTCGCCACTCAGGCGGAGGTTGGTGAAATGCAGGAAAGGGCAAAAGTTTATGTGAAAGAATGCAGGGAAAGGGCGTTCAAAGCCTTCAACGACCCTGTCAAAATTGAACAAAACAACCTCACGAAAATTTATGAATCCATCCTGGCAACCACGAATCCAAATCACAGTATCGCTGAACTCAAAAAGGAATTGGATTCACTGTACCAACCGGCATATTCCGAGTTGATAAAAAACGCCCGGCAACTTTATTTTACCCTAAAAAAAGAGAACCACGAGCCGCTCGACCAATTGGATGCCATGCTCGACCGCGCCAAAAACCTTGCGCACAAGCGTTACCACACGCACCTCCACAGTTCGAGCAAGTACTCGGCTTTGAACGTACCTGTCGTTCCCCCCATTTATTCAGATGGTTCCGTAATGAAAAACGGCTTTGAAGTGCTCAACAATTTTTTTGATAAAGCCCTCGGAAAATACCCCGAATTATTTGCCTTCGGCGAAGATGTAGGTAAAATCGGCGGCGTCAACCAGGGTTTCGTGGGGATGCAGGATAAATACGGCGAAGAGCGTGTTTTCGATACGGGCATTCGGGAATGGACCATCATGGGACAGGCCATTGGGATGGCTATGAGGGGGCTGCGCCCGATTGCGGAAATCCAGTACCTCGACTACTTGATCTACGGCCTTGCCCCGCTGACCGACGACTTGGCCACGCTCCGATACCGCAGCAATGGCCAGCAGCAAGCCCCGGCCATCATCCGCACACGGGGGCACAGGCTGGAGGGCATCTGGCATTCCGGCTCACCCATTGGATTGATTGTCAATTCTTTACGTGGCATTTACCTGCTCACGCCCCGCAATTTTGTACAGGCATCGGGCATGTACAACACCATGCTGCAATCCGACGACCCCGCTCTCATCATCGAATGCCTGAACGGTTACCGTCTGAAGGAGCGTATGCCCGACAACGTCGGAGAGTACACCGTGCCGCTCGGTGTGCCCGAAATTTTGCAGCCCGGAAATGATGTCACCCTCGTTACCTACGGCTCCAACATCCGGGTTGCACAGGACGGCATCCGGCTCCTGGAGCAAATTGGCATTTCCGTTGAATTGATAGATGTTCAGACCCTGCTCCCATTCGACCTGGAGCACAGCATTGTGGAATCCCTGAAAAAAACCAACCGCATCATTTTCATGGACGAAGATGTGCCCGGCGGCGCTACGGCGTACATGATGCAGGAAGTGTTGGAAATGCAGGGCGGATACCGATGCCTCGACAGCCCGCCGGTGACATTGACTGCAAAAGCGCACCGCCCACCCTACGGCTCCGATGGCGACTATTTTTCCAAACCCAACGCTGAAGATGTGTTTGAGGCGGTGTTCAACCTGGTGGACGAAGCAGAACCGGGAAGGCTGTAATTTCCTCTTCCTACCCTTGAATTTGGAACGCCCATGCCTGTTTCACAGCCTTCTGTTTTCAATGCAGCCATGGATTCGCCTGTCATTTCACCGCTAACAGACAAAACAAAAACGGGCAACAGCCGTATCTGTTTTTACCTTAAAATGAAGTTAAATCAAGGCCCGGCAAACCAGAACAAATCAAGTGGTGTTATCTTCGGAAATAATTTGAACTAACCGTGACCATTGCGCTGCTTTTCCTGATTTCGTTATTGGTGGTTTTGAACTTTCTTTGTCAGAACGGTTCAAAAATAAATAGCCCGGCACTGGTCATGGAACGCACTAATTCCGGCAACATGGCGCAACCCTTCTTGTTTGAACAACCTGTCAAGCCCACTTCCCAATTGAAACAAAAAATCACACTTTCCAACCCTGGGTTTGAGTTCAACGTCTTCAGTTCCGTGCATAATCTGCCAATGGATTGGGAAAAATCAGCGCCTCCCGACAACCTTTTCCTGCACATCCCCTACCTGACGTGCGTGGAAGAAAACCCGCCGGTCGGGATGTATTTCAGTTACCTGATTTTTTATAAAAATGACCTCCCGGCTGGAATTGCCTACTGCCAGGTCAGCCCGTTCAGCGTGGGCGAAAGCATCCAAACCACCGAAGAAAAAGACAAATACCCCTGCATTTTCCGGGCCTTCGGGCAGTATTTGAAAAACCTGGTGGTTGGCAAAAACCGCAACTTGCTGGTGGACTCCGAAGAAGTCATATTTGCCAATGTCTCTGAGGGAACTATTTCGGTTGCCACCAGAGAACTCACCGGTGAAACTAATTACCGGACTTTGGAAGATCTGC
>JACRAN010000210.1 GCA_016234735.1 Bacteroidota bacterium
AAGAGATTCAGGATTTTGTCTGACAGATTGAGAATGCACGATTTAGACCAATATCATGAAATAATTGGGCTGTGTGCCGGGGTATGGAATCACAGCCTAATTTATGCAATTGATTGATTATCATGTCAAAACAACTCTATTCTTTTTGGGCAATTCCGCCCGCATCCTCCAGTCCTCCGTTTGGTATTGAAAAAGCCGCTGAACGGATAGTACGCTTGCCGTCCGGCTACCGAAAGCCCTATCCGACTTTCCATTTTTTTCTTTCAAAACAAAGCGCATGGACTATGCATTCGTTCCTGGTTCCACCACCGCTGAAGACATCATCAAAGATATGTTTCAGCAGCGCCCAAACACTTCCCTCATTTCTTCGGGGGCCATTCGCAACATAGACCAGTATTTTAGCCATCTCGACACCGCCGTCGGTGTCACCCGCCCGGTGGGCGACATATTCATCGCCTGTCACGCCAACAATGAAGGCTGGATGCAAATCCAACTTGCCAGAATATTCCTTGATACGGACGGAAACCCCGCCACACCGAGGGTTGAACAGTTTGAAATAACTTATGAAGTGCTAATAGAGGCCCTCAATCTACCGCGCAAAGGACGAATTCCGACTGACGTCAGAGATGCGAATACCCGATTTTTGGTCAAGGGCTGCCGCTTGGGTCATGACAATAACGTGCAGTTCATTCAAAAACTTAAAGATGTTCTTGGCGGGATAGTGCCTGTGATTGTCCCCAAACATTTTGACGAATTCTGGTATCGAACCGACGTGGGCCTGATAGAATACATGTCTTATGATTTTAGCCTCGCCAATCCGACCGCTTATGCCAGCAGGGCTGCCTTAATCACCGCCTTTCAGGGCGCGAACAAGACCTTCCTCGATGGCATGGCTGTCCCCAACGCCAAATGGGGTGCCTGGCTCCCCCGCACCGTCAGTGCGGGGCGACGCTCAATCAGTTACAGTGTCAACATCAACCCATCCTTGCAGCCCCTGTCTGGCAGCCCGATAACCAGCATCCGGCTAACAATTGACGAAGGCTTCCGGCACGATCTGGACACGATTCCGTATGCCCACCAGTTTGCCGCCGGCGTAAACCCACCAGCCAGTAATGCCGACCGAAGGCAATTTTTACTTGCCCAGATGGATACCGATCCCCAATTCGACCCGGCTCAAACGGATAACTGGCCTTTTTACAAAAACTACGAATTTGCATCGTTGGCAACGTTCAAAACGGGTTTCAACTGGGCGACGCCAACGTATAACGCCACGACTCGCCTGCTGCAAATGGTCGGCACTCGCCACAAGTACACGCTCATCGTGCCCATCACCGACAGCCCCGACACTGCCAATAACCTATTTTTCAACTATTACCCGTATTCCGCGAACGTCACGCCCCGCATCACGCAATTGCTGGAGACGGATAACCGGTTTTTCAGAACTGTATAGCTTGTTTTGGGCGGTGCCAATTTTGGGCTGCATCAAAAGTTTTCCCAATCCCCAATTATCCACTTAACTAATCAACTTTTGCCCATGCCAAACAACAGAGAAACGCTGGTCGTCATAGCAGAGGAAATCGCCTCCATCTTTCTCCCTCTGCGGGACGCACTGCAAAGTCCCAAGCATTTTTCCGGCTTCATGCGCGACCTGGGCTGGGATTTCTCGGTGACGCCGCAGCCGGTGCAGGACCTGTCCGTCCCCATCATCGCTGTACTTGACACACTGGAGGCTGGCAATCTGGATGGCGGCAACGTGGCAGGGCTGATGACGAAAATCACCCAACTCATCTCAGGCATTAAAGACCTGGCGACCGCCAACAATGGCTTGTTTCCCACCACCATTGACCCCACCGATTTTAAAAATGAATTCCCCGGCCAATTGGTACAGGCGCTAATGGTCGAGTACTTGCTGAACAACCGGGCGAAGGTGGGGCGCATTCTGCTTGCAATCGGCATATTGCGGGTAAACTTCCAGGAGGTGGCAGGCAAGCGTCCCGCTTATTGGAAAAAGGAAGTAGCCTGGCAGGACTTGGGCAATTTTTTCAGTGACCCCACTGCCGTTTTTACCAATGCTTACCAATGGGGCACTTCACAGTTCAGGGCAAAAGATTTTTTTGAAAATTACCTACGCCTCGGTGGTGCGCTCGGAATGCCAGTGGAGCAGATGGAACTGCATCCAAGCATCCAAAACGTTTTCAATGCAGGAGCGCTCGACCCAACGAAAATCATCCCCAACCAACTCAAGATCATCCTGCTTCGCAACAGCGTCTCCGTTGTCCGTTATGAACTGGGCGTGGCGCTCTACATGCTCCCCGAAACAGCGTCAGCGAAGCCCGGTTTTGCCATTCTTCCCTTTGCCACCGGCGGTGTTACGGAGACCATTCCCCTCACAGAAACGCTACGTCTCCTATTCGATTTAAGCGCCGACCTCAACCCCGGTGTAGGTCTCATCATTCGCCCCGGTCAGGTCAAAATCCTGATGGATCTGCTCGGCAGCGGCGGTGCAGCCCCCCCTTCAAGCCTGCGATTGAAAATGGGGCTCCAATACTCGAAGCCCGATGAGCCTACCGTGTTGCTGGGCAAAAGCGACGGCAGCAGGTTGGAATTCGAAAGTTTTGCGCTCAAAGTCGGCGCAGCCGTAGCCACCGACGGCGACCACGAATTCCTGACGGAAGCCGAACTCCGGGGCGGCAAACTCGTCATCAAAGCAGGCGAAGGCGACAGCTTTTTGCGCAGCATTCTCAGCGAAGACGGCATCGAGGGCAACTTCGACCTCCTCGTTGGCTGGTCGAGCAAGCTCGGTGTTTACTTCCAGGGCAGCGGCGGTTTGGAGATTTCATTGCCCACCCATATTTCCCTCGGCCCCATTGAAATTCAAGGACTTACGATTGGCATCAAGCCCGAAGCTGGCTCGATTCCCATCGAATTGGGCGCTGACGTGAAAGGCTCGCTCGGCCCGCTCGAAGCAGTGGTGCAGGGCATCGGGTTCAAAATGGTTTTCACCTTCCCCGGCGACAACGCAGGCAACCTCGGCCCGGTCAATTTAAGCCCGGAATTCAAGTGGCCCACCGGAGTCGGGCTTTCGATTGACGCTGGCGGCTTCACGGGTGGCGGCTTCTTGTTCATTGACGTGGACAAAGGCGAGTACGCAGGTGGTCTGGAACTGGAATTTCAGGGAACCATCGCCCTGAAAGCCATCGGCGTTTTGAACACCAAAATGCCCGACGGCTCCGACGGCTTCTCGCTGCTCATCATCATCACGGCGGAATTTGTGCCCATCCAGCTTGGCTTTGGCTTCACGCTCAACGGCGTGGGCGGCCTCCTCGGCCTAAACCGCACGATGGAACTGGAGCCGCTGCGCCTCGGCGTTTACGACGGCTCCATCAACAGCATCCTGTTTCCCACCGACATTGTCGCCAATGCAAACCGAATCATCGCCGACATCAAGCGCATCTTCCCGCCCTACGAGGGGCAGTTCGTTTTTGGGCCAATGGCGAAATTGGGTTGGGGAACGCCCACATTAGTCAGCGTGGAACTGGGGCTGCTCATCGAAGTGCCCAGCCCGGTGCGGCTGGCCATCCTCGGCGTGTTGCGGCTCGCATTGCCGACCGAGGAGGCAGCCATCGTTTACATCCAAATCAACTTCATCGCCACGCTGGATTTTGACAAAAAGGAGTTCACGCTGGATGCCTCGCTGTTCAATTCCCGCATCCTCACTTTCGCCCTCACGGGCGACATGGCCATTCGGATTTACTGGGGCGACAACGCCAATTTCCTGTTCACCATCGGCGGTTTTCACCCATCGTACACGCCGCCACCGATGGGGCTGCCCGCCCTGCGACGGCTCGGTTTGGTCATTTTCGACGGCAACCCCGACCTGCGGGTGGAGTGCTATTTCGCCGTCACCAGCAACACGGTGCAGTTCGGGGCAAAGCTTTCGCTGTATGTGGAGGCAGGCCCAGCTTCCGTCAAGGGCTACCTTTCTTTCGATGCGCTCATCCAGTTTAACCCGTTCAAGTTTATCGTGGAAATCGGGGCGATGCTGGCCGTTCGCATTTTCGGCGAAGACCTGCTCTCCATCCGCCTGCGCTTCGTGCTGGAAGGCCCGTCGCCCTGGCATGCCTACGGCGAAGGGGAAATTTCCATCAGCTTTTTCTTCTTCAGCATCAGCATCACGGTACATTTCGATGTCACTTTTGGCGAAGACCGCAAGCAGACGCTGCCGCCCATGGAAGTGTTCGACCCATTGCTCGAAGCTTTCAAAAAAGTGGGCAACTGGCGGGCGGAACTGCCAGCAGGTTCCAACCTCATGGTGGTCCTGCGTGAAATACCGACCGAGGAGCAAACGGACAAGCTCATCCTGCACCCCTTCGGCATCTTGGAGGTCACGCAGAAGATTGCCCCGCTGCACGTGGACATCAACAAGTTTGGCACAAACGCACCGCTCGAAACGCACCGTTTTTTCACGGTGAATTCGCTGGCGCTCGGCGCTGAGACCTTCGGGCAAGACCGTCTGGACGTGCTCAAGGAGCAGTTTGCGCCAGCGTCGTACCAGGACATGAACGATGCGCAAAAACTGAGCAGCCAATCGTTTGCCCAGTTCGACAGCGGGGTGTGTATCAAGGGTTCCGACCAATTGAAGGCCAACTACATCGCTGGCTTGGAAGTGGTGTACGAGTTGATTTACGTACCAGAAAAGCGCCCAATCAAGCTTTGGAAATTCCTCGAAGAACTGTTCACCGTCTTCTTGCGGATGAACGCCACGGCAAAATCGCCACTCGCTTTCGAGCCAAAACGCCCATCGGTGTTGGATGCCCCGAAGGTGAAAGTGAAGCACGAGGAATACGTCGTGGCGAATACGGAAACGCTGGCGCTGCACGGCGAGGACTTGGTGTTTACGACCGAAGCCGAGGCGAACATGGCAAGGGCAAACCTGGTGGCACAGGATGCGGCATTGATGACAAAATTGCAGGTTGTGCCTGCGTATCAGTTGAATTAATCAAGTTGAACAAACCATCATGGCAATAGCGAGATATTCCTTCCTTCCCTGGCTGCGGCGGGGCATCGCCAACCAGATGCAAGCGGCGGCAAGCGCTGCGCCACGTGCCGAAATGGACGCCGTGCTCACCATCGAAACCCGCAAGGCGCAGGCCAGCACGGAACACCAACTCACGGGCACGGCCACGCAAAAAGTGCGGATCATCGGCCCCGGCGACGTCATCGGCGTCAACGACCGGATGGTCGTGCGCACCGAACCCCGCAACTGGATCACCGATTTCGAGCCGAACTACCTGGCCTTCATCGAGTTTTACGACGAAGATTTCCCGTGGCGCTACACGCCAGAGCCGCCCGCCGGGCATCGGCTGCGCCCGTGGGTGGCGTTGATGGTTTTGAAGGAAAGCGAATTTGAACGGGTGCTCACGCCGGGTCGCCCGTTGTCTTCCATCAAGTTCAAGGGCGGCGTCAATGCCCAAAACTTCATGCCCGCCGCCGACCGCACCTGGGCTTGGGCGCACGTCCACGTCAACGACCTCGTCAACAACGCCCCGCTCACCGACCACGATTTTTCGGAGGCCGACCGTACCACCCTCGAAAACGTGCTGCGCAACAACCCCGACAAAGGCATCTCCCGACTCGTTTCGCCACGCCACTTGGAGCCCAAAACGGGCTATTTTGCCTTCGTCGTCCCAGCTTTCGAGGTGGGCCGGAAGGCGGGATTGGGCATTGCGATAGCGGAGAATGAGCCAGGCACAACGTCTTCTTGGGCGACCGGGCAGCAGGAATTTCCGATTTATTACGAATGGTATTTCAGCACCAGCGAGGCGGGCGATTTTGAAACGCTTGTGCGAAGGCTCGTTCCACGGGACATGGACTCCCGGGTGGGCATCCGCAACATGGACGTGCAGCAGCCCGGCTTCGGCGTGGACGACGTGCATACCCAGTTCACCGATGTTGAAAAAGCAATCACCCACCCGCTCGACGTGGTGGGGCTGGAGGGTGCCCTGAAAGCGCCGACCACCCGCTCCATCCCGCTTTCCGCGGACAGTGATTTTGAGGAAAAAGTGGAGCCGGTCATCAACCTGCAATTTGAGTTGAGCGAGGAAGGTGGCGTTGCCCCAGCCGACG
>JACRAN010000214.1 GCA_016234735.1 Bacteroidota bacterium
AAGCGGTCGTTTTTGCTGTCGCCATTGGGCGAGAAGGCGTTCGGGATGCCGATGGGGATGTTGTAAACCTTGAACTTGTCGCTCCCCTCCCCTTCACATCCCACACTGTTGGTTATCACCACTTTCAACCCCAACTCCTCAAATGACAGCACGTCGTCACCAAATATTTCTTTGGCATTGAGCGAGCCGGAAGTGGTGTCGTTCGTAGTGGCCACCAAGCTATCGGCCACGTACCACTCGTAGGTAGCTCCCGGTAAAACTGGCGGCGTAGTGTACACCACAATTTCGTATTCCTGGCCCTCGAAAAGCGAGTCCATCCCGTCAATTATTTTCACCCGAATTGAATCAATGGAGAAACCGGCATTGACCGTCACGATGGCTCCATCATCCTTAACACATCCGGCAGCATCGGTTCCAGTAGCTGTGTAAATCGTTGTTGCACAAGGAGTTACCGTAACCGCTGCCCCATTCCCGATGATTTCACCGGATGGGTCCGTCCAGACAAAACTGATTCCGGGTTGGGTTGCCACTGCGGTTAAATCTACCGGAGAGCCTGCCTGCACGGTGGTGTCCGGGCCTGCCACCACCACGAACGGGGGCGAAACCTCCACCGTCGTTGTGACGGAGTGGGTGAAACAACCATTGTCGTCCGTGACTTCCACCGTGTAGGTAGTTGTCGCCGGAGGCGACCGGGTAATCTGACCGTCGAAGTCAATTTGAGCACCCGTTTCATCCGTCCAGACAAAGTTCACGTTGGAAGATGGCGGTGAAACATTGGCCACCAGTGTCATCGGGTCGCCTGGACAAAGAATATCCGGCGCAGCCACTGTCACCGTGAAATCTGCCGCTACCGTGACGGTCATTTCCCCCATCGTCACGCAATCACTGACCGTCGCCGTCACGAAATAGGTGGTCGTTTGCGTCGGGTTCACCGTCGGGTTCGGGTCAGTAGAGTTCAGGCTGTTGTCCGATGATGTCCAGACGTAAGTGGCTTGCAGGTTGTTGACCGTGTTCAGCGTCACCGGGTCGCCGGGGCAAATGAACCTGTCGTTCAAATCAAAAACCGGCCCAGATGGAACAATCAGTGTCGCAGATGCCCCCACCGGGCAACCCTCAAATTCCGCTTCCACGCTGTACGTCGTTGTCTGGCCGGGCGTGGCGGTCGGGTTCGGACAGTCGTCGCAACTCAGTCCATCCGGCGGCGTCCAGGTGAACTCGGTGAGTTCGGCAGGCCCGGTGATGGTGAAATTCACCGATTCGCCCGGGCAGATGGTGTCCAGTGCCGGTACAATCTGGATGGAGGCCACCGGCACCACCGTTATCGGTATCGAATCCACGCTCACACAGGCATGGACGGTGGTCGTTCGGATGTAGGTGTAGGTTTCCACCGCCGTGAACACGAGGTTGAGGAACGAATCCGGTGTCAAAGCGCCCGGCAAAACGCCCTCCCACATCAACTCGATGCCGGGGAAGTTTCCAGGCTCGTAAGTCGGGGAAACCAGCGTGACCTGCTCGCCCTGGCAGTAGGACGGTTTGTTGGGAATGGCCGAAATGCTGAGGTCGGGCAGCGAATCCACGTACACCAGTACGGAGTCCGTGATGACACACTGGGCCGCTACCAGCGTGGCGTAGTACCAGGTGGAAACGGGCGGGAAAACCACCACCGACTGTGGCGAAACCTGGTTCATGAAAAATTGCGGACTCCACGTCACGCCCACACCCGCTGTGCTGTTGATGTTGGTCAATGCAATCGTGTCGCCGAGGCAGATGTACGCCGTGTCGGGGTTTTGGATTTCCAGTTCGGCCGGGATGACCGTCACCGTCACCACCGCCGTATCCTTGCAGACCCCGCTGGCACTGGACCCAATCAACGTGTACGTCGTTGTCACGTCGGGCGTGGCTACCGGGCCGGAGAAGTTCGGGCCGGGGACCAGGGCGACATTGGGCGACCACAGGAAGTTGGTGGACGAACCGACAATATCCGAGCCGAGGTCCACGCTGTAATTCTGGCAGATGGTCGTGTCGCCAATGACCTGCGGGAAGTCGAAGGCATCGACGTTGATGTTTACGAAGTCAGTCGCCACACAGCCGCCCAGTTCCACCTGCACATTCAGGCCGATGGAGTTGAAAAACGGTGGTGGCACGATGACCTGCACCGGGTTGTTCGGGTCAGGGATGGGAATGAAAAACGAAGTCCAAACTAAGTTGCTGTTGTTCACGTTGTTGACCGCCGTGAGTGTGATGCTGTCCGTTTCGCAAATGGTCAGAATGCCTTCCGGGATAATGTTCACCTCCGGGTCAATCAACTCCAGCCAAACGGAGTCCATATCGATGCAGATGCCCAACGACCCCGTCACCCAAACCCACATGCTGGAATCGGGGTCGGCAATCGGGTTGGAAATATTCGGGTCGGAAAACACACCCGGCGGCTGCCAGAAGTAGTCGGCAGCACCGTTCACGCTCATCTGTACATTGCTGCCAGCGCAGACCAGCACCGTGTCCAATTGATCTTCAAAAATCTGCACCACGAGGTTGTCCTGAATCTGAATCGTCAGGGTTGCCAGCACCACTGCGCCACATCCGAAGTCCCTGACCAATTGGATGATGATGGTTTCGGTGCCTTCCGGCAAACCATCGGACAGTGCCTGAATCGGGAAAACAAACTCTTCGTTGCCCGTCAAAAAAGTAACCGAACCCGGAAGCACCAACGTGTAGTCAAGGCCGTTTTGCGCTGTACCGGACACCACAATATCGTAAGTCGTGGGCTGGTCAACCAGCGTGTTCAACGCAATGGTCACTTCGTCGGGAATCACCACGCAGTCTTCCACGAGGTAATCAATGCCGGACTGGTAGTTGACCCCCAATTGGGGTGAGCCGCCCTTTATTTCCGAAATAAAAACACCGGAGTCGTAGGCAGTATCGCCCCGGTCAGCGATGGCAAATTTCAAGTGGTAAGTGTTGCAGGGGATGGTGGCGATGCGGGCGGTCAGGCTCTTTTTTACTCCGATAGAATCTGAGGTCAGGCCATCGTACACCACGCTGGGGCCGGTTTGGTTGTTCCGGTAGTATTCCCAATTCAATGCGTCGTTGACGCTGTTGATTTGGATGAAAGTGCCGTCCGGCAACGTGGCAATGTTTTCCTGGTCGGCAATGTTGGGGTCTCCCACAATGCCGGGGCCGGAAACGAGGAAGGCAAAAATGTCGTTGAAACTCGTTCCCACCCACTCAGGGTATTCCTCCGAACCGAAAATATACTCGAAAGTGATTTCATTCGTGGCCGCAAAAACATCCATTTCCACAATGCAGGCATCGTTGGAAAGTGAGTTGTTGCCGTTGATTTGGGAAAGGTAATCCAGGTCAGTGTCACCGCCAGTGCCTGTGAAGGCCGATGAGAAAAATGTACCCGGGTTGGCAGCATTTGCAGCAGAGCCACTCGTGAGGAGGATGCCTTTGTCCAATCCCAAATTGGAAGCCGGGCCTGCCTCGAATGTGGCAATCGCACTGTTGGCGCAATCGATGTTCGTCACCGTGATGAAAGTCTGCCCGGAAACCACGCTTTGAACGATGTCAGATGGGGAAGAACCGGTTTGCACATCAATGAGCGCCGGGGTCTGGCACTCTTCCGCCGTGCATTGCCAGTAACCCTGAAAACCTTCAAATGAAACCGAAGCACTGGAAATGAACTGCACCGTCAGGCATCCGCTGGCAGCCGACACCATGTAGCAAACCCCGCCGAGACTGCCGCCGTTGTTACCGCCGCTGATGGAACCGATTTGTGGGGAACTGGTGCCGGGGCCATCGTAAAAAATGATCTGGTCGGCACCGAAACTCTCCACGTTGTAATATTCCAGTGTGAAATTGATGCAGTTGTTCGGCGTGGTCGGGCAAATGGTGTACACGTAGTTTTCACTGTTGCCGTAGTCGCCGTCAGGTCCGCCGGAGTCCGTGAGCGTACCGGAGCAGGCCGTCGAGCCGCCCTGGTCCACCGTACTGATGGGCGGTTTTTTGATGATGCAAAGTTTGAAGGCCCCGGAATTGGGCGAAGCAGAAGGCGACCAGTCGTTGATCCTCAAAAAATAAGTGATGCCGGGCGTGAGGCCAAAAAGATCCACCTCCACGGTCGTTTCGCCGCCTGCTGCCGACACACATTCGAGCAGTTGCAGCCCGTCGAATTCGCAATCGCCCCGATAGACGGCAATCTGCGGGTTCAAAATGGAAGCGATGCCGAGGTCCGGGTCGGGCATCCCCGTGAGGATGATGCGGTAATCGAGAATCGTGTCCACTGCCACGAAAGAAAACCAGACGTCCCGTTGAGGGTTGCCCACGAAGCAGGGCGGGAAGTTGTCGAAGCCGATGCTGCTTTCGGTGGCACCCACGTTGTTGAACAGCACGGTGTCCGGGCAGACAGGTGCCGGGCCGAGGTTGACGATGCCTGCACAATCATCGTTCGCAGGTTGGGCAAAAAGTCCGAAAGCAAGCAAGAGAAAGGAAACGGTGAAGAAATGCTTCATAAGTTTTTCTTTAAATCCTTTTGGAGAGGTGGTGTTTTGGGCGATAACCCTCCGGGTTAAAATTCTGAAAATCAGCATTTTATTACCGCAGGTTCCCGCCCATTGCCCCTCTCATCTGAAATTAAACGAAGCCAATCCTGACGTTCGCTGCTCAGATGAGCGAAGGTAAATTCTTTTGTTCGCCAAAAATAGAAATGCTGCCTGAAACCATGTCGGTCAGGTAGCATTTGTTGAAAAATAACTTCTGGGTGTGTTGGCAGGTTGGCGCTTTGGCGCTTTGGTGTGTTAGTGTATTGGGTTTAGGGATTTGCTTTTCAAAAACTGCATTCGCCCAAAACGCTAACACGCCAATACGCCAAAAACCTACCTCAGCAGCGTCACATCGCCTTTTTCGACCTTTTCGATGCCGCCCTCGGTGTAGCGGATTCGGAAAACGTACACGTCGGAGGGCATGTCTTTTTCCTTGAATTTCCCGTCCCAGCCGTCGTTGCCCTGTTCGTTGTCGTACACGAGTTGGCCCCAGCGGTCCCAAATCCTGAAATCCAGTATCTCGTTGTTGGGCGATTTGACCGGGGCGAAGCGGTCGTTCAGGTCGTCGTTGTTCGGGCTGAAAGCGTTCGGCATTTCAAACTGCGAGTTTTTCACCACCACTGAAAAGAGGGCCATCGCCATGCAGCCAGCCTCATCGGTGACGGTGACTTTGAAGATGGCGAGCAGCACCGCATCGGAGCCTCCGTCCACCTGTGGTGCCGTCAATGAATCCGCCGGGGCAGTGGTTTCATCAAAAATATCGTCGTTCATGCTCCAGGTGTAGGTCGGCCCATCTAAATTTACAGGTGTCGTAAACACCTGTAAATCAATGTTTTCGCCCTCAAAAACCGTGTCGGGGGTGGCCGTCAGGCTGTCCAGCAAAAACGGCTGGACGACTGAGACGGTGAAACTGTCCGTGTGGGTGAAACAATTCCCCGGGTCGGTGAACGTGGCGACGAAGGTAGTGGTGGAATTCACCGTCACACTGCCGCCGTTCACTCCCTGCGGCGACCAGATTGCCGTGCCGGGCACGTCGTTGCCCTGCGCATCCACCGCATCGGCGAACAGCACGACCTCGCTGCCCTGGCACAGCGTCAGGTCGTCGTGGTTCAAAATCAACGAAAAATCCTGCCGTACCACGATGGTGATTTCATCCGTCACCGGCGCACACTGGCCGTTGTCGATGGTCAGCGTGTACGTGGTCGTCTGCGTCGGCGACACGTTCGGGATGGCCTCCGTGCTCACCACCGTGCCGTCCTGCAAGGTCCAGACGTAGCCCGCCGACGGGTCCACGAAGGTGTTCAGCGCCGTCGTTTCCCCCGGACAAATCGTTTTGTCGGACGGGAAGGCGTAATTCGGGGTCTCCACCACCGTCACCGTCACGGTCGCAAACACCGGGCAGCCCATGAAGTCGCCCTGCACTTTGTAGGTGAGTGTGCCCGGTGGGCTGGCCATTGGGTTGGGGCAGTCGTTGCAACTCAGCCCGACATTGGGCAACCACTTCCACTCCTCGATGGGCTGGTCGGCGGTGGCCGTCAGTTGCACCGATTCACCTTCGCAGATGACCGGCGTGGCGGGTGTGACCGTGATGTTCGCCACCGGCAGCACCACGATGGTGATGGAATCCATGCTGGCGCAGGCGTTGTTCGTCGTCGTTCGCACGTAAGTCGTTGTGGCTAAGGCGTTTAGCACCACATTGAAAAGTGTGTCTTCGGAAATGAAGCCGTTCGTTGGCGACCACTGGAACGAAATATCGGGGAAGCCGAGGAAGCTGTAATTCGGCGAAACCAGCGAGATGATTTCCCCCTCGCAGTACATGGCCTTGGCCGGAATGGCTTCGATGGCGAGGTTGGGCAGCGAATCCACCTGCACCAGCACGGAATCCTTCACGATGCAGGCCCCCGTGTTGAGCGTAGCGACGTACCAGGTCGAAACAGCGGGGAAAACGGCGACGGTCTGCGCACCGGCCACCAGCAGCGAGTCGGTGGGCGACCAGGTCAGCCCCACCCCACCCGTGTTCGTCAGCGCTTGCAGGATAGTCGTGTCGCCGAGGCAGATTTTGATTTCATCGGGCAAAATATCGATATCGGCGGGCTGCACCGTCACCGTCACGGAGGCCGTTTCCACGCAGTTGCCGCTGGCACTCGTGGCCGTCAGCGTGTAGGTCGTCGTCACGTCGGGCGTGGCCGTTGCTCCCGCAATGTCGGGGTTGTCCAGCCCGGTAGCGGGAGTCCACTCGAAGGTCGTGGAGGAAGCGGGCACGTTCGCCGCCAGCTTCACGCCGGAGTTCTGGCAGAGGATGGTGTCGTTGGCCACGAACGCCGGGAAGGCAAACGGTTCAACGGTGACTGTTACCTGGTCGCTGGCCGTGCAGCCGCCTGTCACGGTCACGGAGGCCGTGTAAGTCGTTGTGGCTGAGGGATTTGCGAAGGTTGCGGCGGATGTCGGATTGGTCAACCCGGCGGTTGGCGACCAGGCCAACCCGGCATCGTTCACGTTGTTGAACGCATTGAGCAGCACACTGTCGCCCTGGCAAATCTGCGTGGGCCCGATGGCGATGATGTCGATTTGCGGAGCAATGAGTTGCAGGAAAACGGCATCGGTCGCCGTGCAGGTGCCGTAAGTTCCAGTCACGGTGACCACCTGGCTGCTGCCGATGGTGGCCGTCGGGCTGGCGCTTGCCGGGTTGTTGAAAATGCCCGGCGGCGACCACGAGTAGCCCACTGCTCCGCTGGCCGACAACTGCACGGTGTTCACACCCTGGCAAACAAAAATCGTGTCCTCTGCCGGTGCGATGCTCACCTGCAAGGCATCCGTCAGGTCGATGGTGAGCGACGAAACGATGACCTCCCCGCAGCCGAAGTCCTGTTTCAGCACAATCACGATGGTTTCGGTGCCTTCGGCAAGGCCGTCCGTGAGCGGGTTGATGGGGAACGTGAGCGTCGTTTGCCCTGCCGGGAACGTGATGGTCGAGGGCATGTTCAGCGTGTAGTCGGTGCCGAACGTGGCCGTTCCGCCGATTTCCACGAGGTAGCTGGAGGCGTTGGCCAGGGCATCGGGGATGCTCACCTGCACCGCTCCGGGCGTGTTCACGCAGCCTTCCACGAGGTAGCCCAGCCCCGCCTGGCTGGCGGCCATCACCGGGAAACCGAAAGTCGAGGGTTTCACAAAAAGGCCGGAATCGTCGTTTTCGTCGGTGTCGCCGATGGCGAATTTCACATGGTAGGTCTGGCAGGGCGTGACCGTGCGGGCAGCCAGCAGCGACTTGGGCTGGCCCATGAAACCGGAGGTCAGGCCGTTGTAAACGATGCTGGCCCCGTTGAAATTATTGCGGAAATACTGCCAGTTGGTAGTGGCGTTCACCGTCTGGATTTGCACCAGCGTGTTGGGGCCGACAGGCAGGAACGCCAGGTTTTGCTGGCCGTTCAGCCCCGGCTCCCCGGTGATGCCCGGCCCGGAGGCGAGGATGCCGATGAGGTCGTTCGAGGCATTGGAAAACTGCGCCTTGTACTCGTCGGACCCCATCACGTAGTCGAAAGCGAGCCGGTCTGTTTTCACAAAAACATCCATTTCCACCACGCAGGCATCCGCCGTGTTGGCGGCGTTTCCGTAAACATCGTTGAGGTAATTCAGGTCGGGGTCGCCGCCCAGCCCCAGGTTGGTGCTGGCGAAAAAACTGGCGGGATTGGCCACCTGCCCCGCATTGCCCGTGGTCAACAGCAGGCCTGCGTCGAGGCCCAGTTCGGTGGCATCGCCGTTGGAGAATGTGGCAAACGACTGGCCGTTGCAGTTGACGTTGGTGACGGTGATGTCCACGAGGTCGTTGTCGAGCGCCGATACGATGTCGGCATCGGTGGGGGCTACCGCCAGGCCGAGCGTACCGGGCGGCGGGCAGTCGTCGGTGCAGTGCCACTGGCCCTCGAAGCCCGCAAAATTCAGCGAGCCGTTGGAGGTGAACAGAACCGTGAGGCAGCCGCTCGTGGCCACCACCTGGTAGCAGACGCCGCCGTTGCTCTGGGCACCGCCGGGCGCTCCGCCAGCGACCGCTGCCAACGAGGGCGAGTTGACCGTCGGCCCGTCGAAGAACTGGAGGGCATCGACCCCGCCGTTTTGAATCACGTAATTGTTCAAGGTAAAAACGATGCATCCGCCAGAGGCGGACTGGTCGGGGCAGATGGTGAAGACGTTGGTTTCGTTGTTGCCGTAGTTGCCGCCCGGCCCGCCGGTGTCGTAGAGCAGGCCGCCGCAAAGGTTGCTGCCGCCTTCGTTCACCAAAAAAGTGGTGTCGATGAACTCTTGGATGCAGAGTTCAAAGTCGCCCCAGTTCGGGGCAGCCGAGGCCGACCAGTCGTTGATCCGCAAAAAATACTGGATGCCGGGGGTCAGGCCGAGCAAGCTGACGCTGACCTCGTTCACGCCCGGTGCCGCCGAGGCACATTCCAGCAGCACTAATTCATCCACAGCGCACTCGCCCCGATAGACGGCCACCTGCGGCTGCTGGATGGGGCCGCTGGCACCCTGCGCTTGCGTGATGGAAATGGTGTAGTCCGTGAACGCCGCCGTGGCGGTGAACACAAACCAGACATCCCGCTCCGGGGTGCCGACGAAGCAGGGCGGCAGGTTGTCGTTGCCGATGCTGCTCTCCGTGGCGTTGAAATTGGTGAACACGGCAGGGCTGGGGCAAACGGGCGCCGTGCCCAGGTCAACGATGCCGGAACAATCGTCGTTGGCGGGCTGGGCAAACATCGTGAGCGCCCACACTGAGCAGGGAAGTAGGATTGCCAGTTTTTTCATGGAAAGCGGAGTGGTTTTGTTGCAAGCTGATTTCATGCGCCAAAAATAGCGGCTCAAAACTTCTCCGGCGATAAATGTGGCGGCAAAGCTGTCAGTTGACAGGCAATACCGCATTTCAAGCCACCTGCCGACATCCCAGCCTGTTCAAAATTTCCAATGTTTCCGACCAATTCCCTACCTTCGGCAAAGTTTCTTTCACTAAAATCTTTTCTACATGAGACATACCACTACCTGCCTGACCGTCTGTGCCCTGCTGTTGGCTTCCCTGCCGATGGTGGCACAAAACTTCGAGACCAACCCTGCGAAACCGGTTCCGGGGAAAAACTTCATCATTGTTTACAACCCGAAAGGCACACCGCTGGACGGGGTGAGGCAGTTCGATGCGGTGGCCTACCTGTTCGAGGCCGGCCAAACCGAACCGATGGCCCTCGACATCGAGTTGATGCACGAGGGCGAGGTGCTGACCGGCCTCGTGCCTGCCACGGAAAAGACGCTGGCCGTGTTGTTTTCCTTTGCAAACCTGGAACAGGAAAAGGTGGACAACAACGGGGAAAAAGGCTACAAAACACTGCTGTACAAGGCCGACGGCGAGGCACCGGTGCCCGGTGCATACGGTGTCAAGTCCTTGATTTACAATGGCTACGGTCGCTATGGCAGCGTGAAGGCCGACCCGGCGAAGGCGCTGGAATTGGGCAAAAAGGAATTGGAGTTGTATCCTGCATCAAAGGCGGATATTCGGTTTTACACCAATTACACAGGATTGGCGGCCAAGCAAAAAGACGAGGCTGCCCTGGCGGAGGTGAAATCGGAAATCGCCCGGTTGACGGCCAACAAAAAAGCGACCGAAGACGACCTGCGCAACGCTGCGCAATTGGCCGCTGCCATGGGCGACATTGCACAGGTCGAGTCCATCGGCAAAACGGCGGATGCGAAATTCCCGGACGGTCTGGTGGCAAAAACCAAACTGAAGGAAGCCTTCAAAGCCGCCAAAACAGTGGAGGAAAAAGCGAAGGTTTACAACGAGGCCAAGCTGAAATTCGGCAAGGACAAGGAGATGGAGCGCTTCCTGAACACCTGGGCGGGCACCATCGCTTCCGACTTCGCCAGGGTGGACGACTGGAAAAGTTTTGACAACTACCTCTCGCAAGTCAACGACCGCACGAGGGCTGCCAACAACCTGAACAGCCTGGCTTGGTCGTTTTCCGGCGAGAGTCTGGTGGGCGAAGCTAAAAACCTGAAAAAAGGTTTGGAACTCTCCCAACGTTCGCTCAAACTCGTTGAGCAGGAGATGGAAAACCCAACTTCCAAACCTGTGTCCATGAGTGCCAAAAACTGGAAATACAGCCTCGGTTATACCTACGCCATGTTCGCCGACACGTATGCCTTGCTGGCCTATAAATCGGGCAGCGCAGCCGATGCACTGAAATACCAGGACATCGCCTGCGAGAAAAACAAGTTCAAGGACGGCGAAATGGCCGAGCGCTACGCCATTTATTTTGAAAAGAACAACAGCCCGGCAGAAACCGAAAAAATGCTGGCGGGACTGATGGCCGAAGGCAAGGCGACTTCCAACATGATGGAGCAGCACAAGCGCCTGTTCATGGCCAACAACACACTGGAAAGTGCCTACGAAAAATACGTGGCCAGTCTGGAGAAGGAAGCCCACGCCAAAATGAAGGAAGAAGTGGCGAAAAAAATGATTGAAACCGATGCGCCCGGCTTTGCGCTCCGCAATTTGAAAGGCGAGGAAGTGTCGTTGGAAGGCCTGCGTGGCAAGGTGCTGGTGGTCGATTTTTGGGCCACCTGGTGCGGCCCGTGCAAGGCTTCGTTCCCGGCCATGCAAACTGCCGTGAACAAATTTGCCAACCGGACGGATGTCGAGTTCCTATTCATCGATACGTGGGAAAAAGCGGAGGATAAAGTGAAAAACGCTGCCGATTTCATCGCCTCCAAATCGTACACGTTCAACGTGCTGATGGATGAAAAAGACGAGGTGGTGGCCAAGTTTGGCGTGTCGGGCATCCCCACCAAGTTCGTGGTGGACCGCAACGGCAAAATCCGTTTCAAAACGGTCGGTTTCGGCGGCAACGATGCCGAACTCGTGGAAGAACTTTCCCTGATGATTGAAATGGCGGGCGGCGAGGAAGTACAGCCCTGATTGATTTACGATTTACGAATGACGATTTACGATTGTGCCCGGCGCTAATCGTAAATCGTCCTTCGTAAATCGTAAATCAAACCACCACTTCGCTTGTCATTCGCTCCACCTCCGCCTGCGCCTTCCTCCGAATATCCCGGTTGACCAAGTACAGCAACCAAATGGCCACCACCATCGACACAGCGACGATGGAACCCAGCACCGGGTAATGCTCGATATGGCCGGTTGCGTTCTGAAAAACAATCATGCCCGCCACACCGGAGGCGATGCCGCCGGAAATCTGCGCCACGGAAGAATTGATGCCCATGAAAGCGCCCCGGTCGGCAGGTTCGGGCACGGCGGTCGTCAGCGCAGAGGACGAAATCATGCGGGAAGTGATGCCGATGAACAGCACGGAGTTGATGACGATGACCAACCAGAGCGGCGTGATGCCGAGGTTGGTGTAGGTCAGCACCAGTGCAATGGACAACAACGACCCGAACAAGAAGACCCGCATCTTCCCGATTTGGTCGGTGAGTTTGCCGATGAGCGGCCCGGCCATCATGGATACGAGGCCGGTAATCAGGTAAATCAGAGGTAGTTTTTCAATCACAATGCCGAGGTTGTTGACCGTAAATGCAGCACCGAACGGCATGAGCATGAACCCGCCCGTAGCGAGCAGCGTGGTGGCTGCGAATGCCCGCAGATATTGGGGTTTTGAAATGGTTTTGGTCAAATGCGCCAGCGGGGAATGCGTTTTTTGAATGGCTAAGTGCGCTGCGATGGGCTGCATTTTGACAAAAATGGCAAAGAAAACAAAGAAACTCACCCCGACAATCATCAGGAACGGCGCATGCCAGTCCCAGATATTGGCGAGGTACAACCCGATGGGCAAGCCCAAGACCTGGCTGACGGCGAACGACATTTGCACGAAGCCCATCACCCGCCCCCGTTTTTTTAGCTCAAACAAGTCGGTGATGATGGCGAAGCTGATGGAGCCGATGACCCCACCGAAAATCCCCGTGACGATGCGGGCCGCCAGCAGCAGGTTGTAGCTCGGTGCAATGCCGCAGAGGAACGTGCCGAGAATGAAGCCGGTGTAAAAAAACAGCAGCAGTTTTTTCCGGTCGTATTTGTCGGCAAACCCGGCGGCGAAAATCCCCGAAATACCAGCGCTGATGGCGTAGGCCGACACCACCAGCCCGAATTGTGCGGTGGTGATGTCCATTTCCTTCAGCAAAATGGCGCTCAACGGCGACAGAACCATAAAATCGAGTACGATTGTAAATTGGAGAATGGCGAGAATGGCGATGATGAATTTCTGGTAGCCTGAGAAAGTGGGCTGATCCGGCTTAGTCATGTTGGTTGTCGATGAATGTGAGAGGTTCGGAGTTTGATTCAGATGGTTTCAAACACCCCATTTCTGCAACTGTTTCAACACCGCTGAAAAATCTTTCGGCAACTCCGCCGTCATGGTCATGGGTTCGCCGGTGCGGGGATGGGCGAAGGTCAATTTCCCGGCATGGAGCGTGGTGCGGGACATGATCGGGAGTTCCTCGTCCTGGAGTTTGCTCAGTTTGAATTTTTTCAATTTTACATCGGACAACAGGAACGCCTGCTTGCGCCCGTAAAGCGCATCCACCGCCAGCGGGTAGCCGATGGACTGAAAATGCACCCGGATTTGGTGCGTCCGCCCCGTCTCGATGGTGGCTTCCACGAAGGTGTAGTTTTTGAAATGCTGCACCACTTTGTAGCGGGTGCGGGAGGGTTTCCCGTGTTTCACCACCGCCATTTTTTCAGGATGGGTCGGGTGCTGGCCGAGCGGTTTGTCAATCAGTCCCTCCGGCTGGTGCATCACGCCTTCCACCAGGGCGAAGTAGATTTTATCTACCAGATGCTCCTGAAACTGGCGGGAAAGTTCCTTGTGGGCCTCCTCTGTTTTTGCAAAAATCAGGATGCCGCTCGTCTCCCGGTCGAGACGGTGAACGGTGAAAATTTTCCCAAAACGTTCGTTCAACTGGTGGTACAGATTGGGTTTCTGGGGTGAAAATCGGTCGGGAATCGTCAGCAGGTTCGCCGGTTTGTTCACCACCACAATGTCTTCGTCCTCAAAAACGATGTCGAGCTGATTTTTCATTGCAACTATTTTTCATTCCCCCACCGAAACGAATCCAACTCAAAACCAGCCAAATCCAGCAGCCTGTCCACCACCGTGGCGGCCAGTGCTTCAAAATCTTTGGGCTGGCTGTAAAATGACGGAATCGCCGGGCAAATGATTCCTCCTGCTTCCGTGATGGTTTTCATGTTGTTCAAATGAATCAGGCTGAACGGCGTCTCCCTCGGCACCAGGATGAGGCGGCGGCGTTCTTTCAGCACCACATCGGCAGCACGGGTCACGAGGTCGTCGGAGATACCGGCAGCGATGCGGCCCATCGTCCCCATCGAACACGGGCAAACCAGCATCGTGTCGTACCGCGCCGAACCGGAGGCAAACGGGGCACGAAAGTCGTCTTTTTCGTAAAAATCAAAGGGATAATCGCGGTAGCCCTCGTTGCCGAGTTCAAGCTGCCAGTTCAGCCGGGCATTGTCGCTCATCACCACCCCGACCGCAGCCCACTGCGGCCTGATTTTCAGCAAGCGGTCGAACAGCACTTTGGCGTAGATGGACCCACTGGAACCTGCCACTGCCACCACGATTTTTCGCATCTTTTTCAGTTTCGAGTTAAAGTTTTTTTAAACATACCCCCCATTCCACCCCCGTTTGACGAAATTGGTACTTTCGTTGCACGTTTGGAGCGGTCGCCGATGTGGCGGCCAATTTTCCTTGAACACATTAATTTCAGACAGTAGATAACAGATTTTAGACAGTAGATTTTTCAGGGTCTAAAGTCTGATGTCTATCGTCTAAAGTCTTAAAAAATTTCCTTCCAATGAAAAAAGTTTTCTTTATCGCTATCGCAATTGTGTCTGCCGGGCTGGTTTTTGCCTTCATGCCGAAGGATGGCACTGGTGCAAAAAAAGCTGCCGTCGAGGGCCAAATCACCTGGATGACCTGGGACGAAGCCATGAAGGCCAATGAAAAAGCACCGAAAAAGATTTTTATTGATTTTTACACCGACTGGTGCGGCTGGTGCAAAAAAATGGACCAATCCACCTTCACGGAACCGGGCGTTGTGAAATACGTCAACGACAATTTTTATGCGGTGAAATTCAACGCCGAGCAGAAAGAAGACGTGGTTTTCCAAGGCACCACTTTCAGTTGGACAGCCGGTGGCCGCAATGGCTTTCATAAATTGGCCTATGAACTGCTGAATGGCCGCCTCGGCTACCCCAGCTACGTCTATCTGACGCCCACTTTCGAGCGCATCCTCATTTCCCCGGGCTACAAAGACGCTCCGATGCTTCAAAAAGAACTGAAATTTGTGGCCGAAGACCACTACAACACCACGTCCTGGGACCAATACCGGACAGCGAACTAAGTTGCCGATAACCGGCATGCAAACCTGAAACCACAACCGGGATGTACCTGGTTGTGGTTTTTTTGTCAAATAATTTCCTCAAACTCCGCTTCTCCTTTCGGTAAAAACCGCATCAACGCTTCATTTTTTGCCCGGTGCATCCGCCCGAAGTTTTCCAGCACTTCGCCCACAAGTCGTTCATCCACAAGCGTTTGCATGGTGGCAAATTCGCTGAGTTCATTGCTTTCCCGGAACTTGAAAGTCTGCTCGTACAGCCCCGTTTCAAACTTGACGGAGAGCTTGTTGTCCATTTTGAAAACCGTGATTTTCAAGGTTGGGTGGTCAATGTGTCCAATTATCCGCATGTGTTCGTTTGATGTGTTTGGTCAAAACCCGATAAATTTCCTGAAGGTCTCCCCGCCCGTTGAGCAGGGTTATGTGCCGTTCGGTAGTTGTCCAATCGTGACGGACGGCGGGGCCGGTCTGCATGGCTTTGGGCGGGCCGCTGTCGAGCTTGGCCACGGTTTCCCGAATGAGCGGCAGCAGCATCTCGAAGGGCAATTGCTGTTTCTTCAAGCTGCTATGCCCGATTTCAAACAGGTGGTTGGTGAAGTTGTTGACGAAGACAGCCGCAAGGTGCAGCCATGCCCGCTGGGCATCGGTTACTTTGTAAACATGGGGGCTGAGTTTCAGCGCAAGCACTTCAAGTACTTGTAAATCATCGGTTTGCGAGGCGCTAATGCAAATCGGTACCTCCGAAAAATCCAGTTGCCTTCCCTTCGTAAAAGTTTGCAGTGGGTAAAAAACGCCAGTCCTGTTCAGCTCAGGCGCTGCATCGAACACCTTGGCAGGTGTTGCCCCGGAGGTATGGACAACCAGCTTGTCTTCCAGCTCAAATTCCCCCAATTTTTCCACAACCTCTGCAATCGCATCGTCATGAACAGCAATGATGTAGAGGTCGGCACGAGCATTCAACCCGTAGAGGTTGTCAATTGGGCGGGCGCCCAACGCAGTCGCCAACTCGGTGGCCTTCAGCAAGTTGCGACTAAAAACCTGCACGACCTGTTCCCCAACTTCGACCAATTTCCTGCCGAGATGGGTTGCCACGTTTCCTGCGCCGATGAGTACAATTTTCATGGTAAAATTGTTTTTCAAGCAGCCTCCTACTGCCCGCTGCCTACCCCGACTGTGGTCGGGGAACCACCGCCCGATTTCTCTTTTCTCCTCCTGAACATCGCCACCGCCAGCCCAAACATCATCAGCAGGGAGCCGAGCCAAAACAAGTTGATGCCGGGGAAAACGATGGCTTCCAGCACAATGTAGTCCGTGCGGTAGGATTTTTTGGCAATCTCCACCGGAAGTGCCTGCACCCCGTTGAGGTTGCCTTCGGCAATCCTCACCTCGAAAGTCTCTGTGGGGGGGTCGATTTTTGCCAGGAAAAAATGCAGCCCAAGGGCCGGGATTTCAGCTTTCGGTGTGATGATTTCGCCTTTTCGGATAAGGAAAACCGGCTCGGCGGTATAGCTTTTACCTTGGTTGTCAGATACTTGCAAAACGGCGGAAACTGCCACGTCGCCTTCCAGTCGTTCCACCTTTGGGTTTTTGTTGACACCGGCAAAGATTATTTTTTTGCCGTTCAGGTGGATGCTGTCGCCCGTTTTGAACGTGAATTTTTGAAAATTCAAATCCTTCTCCGATTCCAGCAGGCGGAACAGCGCCTCCTCCGGCAGACGGACTTTCATCGAAATATCGTTCAACTGCACCGACAGCGAACCCCACATCTGGCCCCGCAGATAGACCAGTGGCTCCGCAAAAAACGTGGTGTCCGCTTTTTGAAACGCCAACTTTACCCCAACCACAAAATCACCTTCCTCCAGTTTGTATTCAGGGTGCGATGGCTCCCGGTCGATGCCAGCGATGCTGACTTTCGTTTCGACGATGGTCGTGTTGCCACTCATCGTTTCCACCGTGTCGAAAACGGAAACCGGTTGGCTGCCAATTTCGTACTGCTGGTATTTCAGCGCATCCTCGATTTCTTTGGCCGCTTTGAAATCAGATTCGGCAGGCGGCAGCATCAGGTGGGTGAAAATATCTTTGCCCAGGTACCGCTTCGTGGAA
>JACRAN010000215.1 GCA_016234735.1 Bacteroidota bacterium
GTCCATCATCACGCCGAACAACGACGGTGTGAACGATGCCTTCGTGATTCCATGCCTCGCCAACATCGATAGGTACCCGAACAGTACGGTCAGCATTTTCAACCAGTGGGGCGACGAAGTCTTCCACGCCGAACCCTACCTGAGCGATTGGGAGGGCACTTTCGATGGCGAAGACCTGCCTGCTTCCACGTATTTCTACATCATCGATTTGGGCAACGGCGAAAAACCGATGTCGGGCTATTTAATCATTCAGCGGTAAATTAGTAATTGGGAATTGGGAATTAGTAATTGATAAAATCCCTAATTACTAATTCCCAATTACTAATTCCCAATTCCCAATACCTAATTCCCAATACCTAATTTCCAATCTCCAATAACATGAAAAATATCATTTCCACCCTCATAGTTTGCTTTTTGGGCATCGTCCTGTTGCCTTCCATGCTGAATGCACAGCAACAGCCGCTCAACACCCAATTCATGTACTACAAGTTGGGGTACAACCCTGCATTTGCAGGCAGCCAGGAGTCACCGTGCGTGACCTGCATCTACCGGCAACAGTGGTTGGGGCTGGACGGGGCACCTTCAATGGCCATTGCCACCTTCAACATGCCGCTGGCCAACCAGCGGGTCGGCGTGGGTGCCAACCTCTACCGCCACACCATCGGCATCACCACCATGTACAACCTGGACGGTGCCTACGCCTACCGGATCCGCCTGGGGAAAGGCATGTTGGGCCTTGGCCTGCAAGGCTCCATCCGCTCGATGGAGCATGACTTTCAACTGACCACTGCCACGCAGCCAAAAGAACAGGACGTCAGCATTCCCGGCAGCACGAGGGACAAATTTTTGTTCAACTTCGGGGCAGGAGCGTACTACTCCTCCGACCAGTTTTACTTCGGCCTGTCGGCTCCCCGCCTATTGGAAAACAACATCGACTACGCCGACTCCGACGTGTTCATTTCGAGGGAAGTGCAGCACGTTTACATGATGGGGGGCCTTACGTTGCCGTTGAGCGAAACCATTAAAATACAGCCGCAGGCGCTGCTCAAGTACGTCGCCAAAGCCCCGGTCGATTTCGATGCCAACGTGAACCTCCTCCTCCAAAACCGCTACGTGGCAGGCCTGACCTACCGCCTCGGCGGCAACAAAGAGGACGGCACCGGCGAGTCAATCGACCTGCTGTTGGCAGCGCAAATCACCCCCAATATCATGTTTGGCATATCGTACGATTACACCTTGTCCGACATCAAGGACTACGCCAACGGCAGCATCGAAGCCTCCATCCACTACTGCATCGGCAAAACGGAGCCGGGCAAAGAGTACGTGAACCCGAGGTTTTTTTAAAACAGGCTGGTTAGCGTTTTGGCAGGTTGGCATATTGGCGTTTTAGCAAAAACCTGAACCGCCAATACACCAAAGCGCCAATCGCCCAAAATAAACCCTATGCTTTTTCGGTTATTGTTTGTCGATAACTCCACGTGGAATCTTCACATTCCCCCTCAAACAATCCATCATTCATTGAATCAAAGGCCATCCATGAAAAATTTCCTGTTCAGCCTGGCGGTTTTTTTGATGCCGTTTTGCCTGCAAGCCCAGCAGCAAAGCTCCAAGTCGAAAAGCTCTGACAAGCTTTACGAAAAAGGTCAATTCAGGCGCACGGTGGTGTTGCAGAACGCAAAAGGTATCAACACGGGCAGCTACGAGTTTTCACCGGCATTTTACCAAAACGGCATCGTGTACGTCTCGTACTACAAAAACGGCCCGATTGACCCGAACACCGGCAAGCCGTTTTTCGAGCTTTTTTATGCCGAAATGGACAACCAAAACCTGCCGCAGGCGGGCCGGGTGTTTTCCCTGACGGTCAATTCCCAGGCACACGAAGGGCCGGTTTCGTTCAGCCGCGACAACAACCTGCTCTATTTCACCCGCAACAACATGGAAGGCGGCATTGCCAAAACCAACTCGAAGGGCCAGGTGACGATGAAGATTTACGAAGCCCGGCGCGGCAAATTCGACTGGGAAAACATCAAGCCCCTGCCGTTCAACAGCGACGACTACACCTGCTTCCACCCTTCGCTCTCGGCGGACGGCAGGCGTCTGTTTTTCTCCTCCGACATGCCCGGCGGCTACGGTGGCTACGATTTGTACTACGTGGAAAAAAAGACCGATGACTGGTCGAAGCCCATCAACCTCGGCCCCGACGTGAACAGCAGCGGCAACGAAGTCTTCCCGTTCCTGCACGAGACCGGCACCTTGTTTTTCTCCACCAACGGGCGCGGCGGCGAAGGCGGGCTGGACATTTTCATGATTGACATCAGCGGAGACAAATGGGGGCCGCTCTCGAACCTCGGCACTCCGCTCAACTCCGCCAAAGACGACCTCGGCTTCATCCTCAACGAAGAGGCCACCAGGGGCTACTTCGCCTCCGACCGCCCCGGCGGCAGCGGCGACGACGACATCTACCTGTTTCAGGCCGACGGCTCCATCCTCGACGAAACGGCACCCATCCTCGATGCCACCATCGTCGTGTACGACGAGCGCACCAACGAGCGCATCTCCGATGCCGGTGTGCGCTTTTTCCAGCAATCGGAAGATGGCTTCATCGAAGGGAACGACCTGTACGACGTGGCGCTTTTGCCTTCGGAAAACGGCGAACTGAGGATGAAACTGGTGCGCAAAAACGCCGACGACCTCGGCCAGCCTTCCCTGTTCACCGATGTGAACGGCGAGGCAGGCAGCATTCTCCGGCAGGGCAAAAAGTACCTCATCCTCGTGACGAAAGATGGCTACGGCGATGGTGAAACGCAGTTCTCGACCGCCAGTGCCACCAGGCAGCAAATTATCCGGGTGCCGTTAAAATCGAGAAGCTGTAACGCCCTCGATGGCCTCGTGACAGTGCAGGGTTACAGCACCACCGTGCCGAACGCCCTCGTCCGCATCGTGAACGAAACCACCGGCTCGGAAGAATTGGCGCGTTCAAATGCCAACGGCAGCTTCGACTTTTGCCTTCCAACGGGCTGCGACTACACCGTGACGGCGGAAAAAGAAGGCTACTCGAAAGGCACCTCCACCGTTTCCACCAAAAACCTGCAAGGCAAACAGGCACTCAACCTGAACGTGAGGCTCGTGCCCTCCTCCAACGACGTGGTGAAAAAACCCATCCGGGAGGGCAGCGTGATTTTGCTCGAAAACATCTACTACGACTTCAACCAGTACATCATCCGGCGGGGCGCTGCCCGCGACCTCGATGCCCTTGCGCAACTCATGCAGCAGTACCCCAGCATGGAAATCGAACTCATCGCCCATACCGACAGCCGTGGCAACGACCAGTACAACCTCGACCTCTCGCTCAAACGGGCCGAATCGGCCCGGCGCTACCTGATACAAAAAGGCATCGGGGAGTCCCGCATCAAAGCCTTCGGCTACGGCGAGCAGCAAATCCGCAACCGCTGCGCCGACGATGTGGACTGCTCCGACGAGGAGCACCAGTACAACCGCCGCACGGAGGTGAAGGTGGTGCGCATCGACGAGCCGGTGAAGGTGGAGTATGGGGAAGGGGACCCTGACGGCGGGAAGTGAGGCGGGGATTGTTTTGAAATGAAGAAGCCGGGCAGGTGTCAATCTGCCCGGCTTTTTTTGCCGGGACGGTTTCATCTATCACTTTTATAACCTACTTTCGTCGTGCAAAAGAAAATACCATGCAATTTCAGCACATCACCACCAATCCAAAAATATTAGGGGGCAAGCCTATCATCAAAGGCACCCGCATCAGCGTGGAGTTCCTGCTTGAATTGGTCGCTTCGGGCGGCTCTGTGAATGACATCGTGCATAAATACCCCCACCTGAAAGAAGAAGCCGTGCGGGAGGCCATTCTGTTTGCAAGTTACAACCTTCGCAATGATGTGGTGCTCGAAAGCATCGCCCCTGCCGCATGAATCTCATTGAAATTCCTTTACTGACGGATGAAAATATCGACCCGGAAGTTGTGGTTCGCCTGCGCTTGGAAGGATTCGACGTGTCCGACGTTCTGGAGGATGGACTCATGGGTACTGAAGATGAACAATTATTGGAACTGGCCCATAGCCAAGGACGGGCGATATTGACGCACGACAGTGACTTCGGCACACTCGTAATCGCAGCAGGCAAGCCGTTCACCGGCATTATTTACCTGAAACCCGGGCATATTCAGACGATGTTCACCTTGCAATCAATCACTGCTTTATTGGAGAAAGTGGAAGAAGTTTTTCCACCATTCATAGTTGTAGTCCATCATGGACATTCTGGCATCCGCATCCGTTACAGACAGAAATAAGCCAGTTTTCTCAAGCGCAAGACAGGATTTTCCCTCAATACGCCCGCTCATCCTTCCCCTCCATATAATTCATGAAGGCCCGGTTCACCACCTTGTTGCCTCCGGGCGTGGGGTAGTTGCCGGAGAAGTACCAGTCGCCGAGGTGGTGGGGGCAGGCGGCGTGGAGGCCTTCGAGCGATTGGTAGATGACCTGCACCTCGGCACTGATGCCTTTCGGCGTGACGATTTGGGCGATTTTCCGGCTGATTTCTCCGTCGGTGAAATGGGCGTACAACGACTGCACCTCGTTTTTAAGATTTTCCTTCGGCAAATCCACCTGTGCCTTGCAGCGCTCGTAGGCTTCATCGAGCAGGTGCGATTTGCCGTTTTCCTTGAGCAAGTCCACGAGGGCACGGAAGGCCACGAAGTCCTTCATTTTCGACATGTCGATGCCGTAGCAATCGGGGTAGCGGATCTGGGGGGCGCTGCTCACGACGATGATTTTCTTGGGGCGCAGGCGGGCGGCGATGCGGATGATGCTGTTCTTGAGCGTGGTGCCCCGCACGATGCTGTCGTCGAGCAGCACGATGGTGTCCTCTTCATTTTTTATCAATCCGTAGGTGACATCGTAGCCGTGCGTGACCATCGTGCCGCGGGAGTGGTCGTCGGCGATGAAGGTGCGCAGCTTGGCGTCCTTGTGTACGAGTTTCTCGACGCGGGGCGTGAGGGCGAGTATTTTTTGGAGTGTTTCAGTGGAGGGGTTCTCGCCTAATTCCATGATTTTCTTCAGTTTGATTTCGTTCAGGCGGTTTTCGATTCCTTTTATCAAACCAAAAAAAGCGCTCTCGGCGGTGTTGGGCACGAACGAGAAGACGGAATTTTCGAGGTCGTTGTCAGCGGCTTCCAGCACGGCGTTGGTGAGTTGTTCGCCGAGTTGTTTGCGCTCGGTGTAGATGTCACGGTCGTTGCCCCTGGAGAAATAAATGCGCTCGAAGGAGCATGATTTTTTTTCACCAATATCCGTGAACGGCATCTCGGTGACGGTGCCGTTTCGCTTGACGATGAGGGCGTGGCCGGGTTTGATTTCCTGTATTTTGGAAATGTGTACGTCGAAGGCGGTCTGAATGGGCGGCCTTTCGGAAGTGACCACCACCACCTCGTCGTCGTGGTAGTAGAAGGCGGGGCGGATGCCGTTGGGGTCGCGCATGACGAAGGCGTCGCCGTGCCCGATCATGCCGGCCATGGTGTAGCCGCCGTCGAATCTTTTGGTAGCTTTTTGCAGTACCCGCTGAATGTCGAGTTTGTCGAAAATGAGGTTGTTGATTTCGAGGTTGTCGAAGCCGTCAGGTTTGTACCAGGTGTAGAGGCGCTGCACCTCGTCGTCGAGGAAGTGGCCGATTTTTTCGAGCACGGTGACGGTGTCGGTCTGCTCCATCGGGTACTGCCCCAGGCCTACCAGTTCCTGGAAGAGTTCATCGACATTGGTCAGGTTGAAATTCCCGGCGATGACGAGGGTGCGGTGTATCCAGTTGCTTTTGCGGATGAAAGGGTGTACGTTTTTCACGCTGTTGGCGCCGTGGGTGCCGTAGCGGAGGTGGCCCATCAAAAGTTCGCCGGTGAACGGGGTGTTTTCTTTCAGCCAGGCGGCGTCCTTGAGTTTGCCTTTTTTGAGGTGGTGGAAGGTGTCGTACACCTGCCCGAAGATGGCCTGGATGGAGTCGCTGCCGCTGTACCGTTTGCGGTCGATGATTTTGGTGCCGGGGCGGCTGTCGAGCTTCACGGTGGCGATGCCTGCGCCGTCCTGCCCCCGGTTGCGCTGCTTTTCCATGAGCAGGTGCAGCTTGTCGATGCCGTAGAGGGCAGTCCCGTATTTTTCGAGGTAAAAATCCAGCGGTTTTAAAAGGCGGATGAGTGCGACGCCGCACTCGTGTTTGATAGAGTCGCTCATTTTTGCAATAGGCAGTTTGCAGTGGGCAGTTTGCAGTTTTCAACGTGCAGTTGGCAGTTTTAATATTACCCACTGCCGACTGCCAACTGTCCGCTGCCAACTGAAACAAGGCGCAAAGGTAAACTGAAAAAGAAATACAGCCCAAGCAGAAGAAATTTCTCATTTTCACGGCATGAACAAAACGCCGCTTTTCAAACAGCTTGAAAAAGAACTGGAAGGGTATAAAAATACCTTGTCGCAGGCAGCGGAGGTTATTCAAGACCAGGATGTTTCAAAGTTCCCGATATTCGTCACCCACCAAAACATAGTGGATATTGGCATAAATATCGTTGAGAAGGGGGAGGTTCAAGGGAATTGGTCAATTAACGCCTCTTCGTTGGAAGAGTTTGTGGCGAAACAAATTATCAACCCTGAAAAAATCGAAGATTTTCAAATGCTCTACCGCAGCCATCCCAGTGACTTGTGTTTGTTTGTGTTGAGCGACCTGGGGGCGAACTTCGTTTTTTTGCCAAAGTGATGGAGGCGAGAGCAATTGAGAAGCCGATTCGCTGATTATCAGTAGGTTGATATTATTTTTTCAAAAAACTACGCTTAGAACACTCACCGACAAGCCCTGAACTTCAGCCACAAGCATCTTCCCCCCGGCTGATGCGGCGCTTCGCAAACCTGAATTTTGCCACAGGAATTGTTGATGCCCGTTTTTTTTTTGATTAACCCGACGGAATGGCTCCATTGACGACATTGGTTACCACGAATAAAGTCCTCCTTGTGGAGGACAACCCGGGCGATGCCAGGTTGGTAGAAATTTACCTGTCGGAGTCGGATTTGCAGCACTGTGAAGTCATCAACGCAGTTACCCTTGCCGAGGCATTCGACGCCTTAGATTCGGGGGAGGAGTTTGCCGCCATCCTGCTCGACCTGACCCTGCCCGACAGCCGGGGCTTCGAGACGCTCGAAAAAATGCTGGCCCGCTTCCCGCACAAAAACATCATCGTACTCACCGGCTACGCCGACAAGGAAATGGGCTTGCGGGCCGTGAAGGCCGGGGCGCAGGATTTCCTGTCGAAAGGTGCCTTCGATTCCGAGTTGCTGGCCAAGTCGCTCCGTTTTTCCATCGAACGGAACAAGGTGCTGAAACGCTTGGAAGAGACGCAGCGCATCGCCAACATCGGCAACTGGGAGTATTTTCCCGAAACGTCCATTTTTGATGCTTCCGACGAGGTGTACCGCATCTTCGGCTTGCCCGTTGAGAAATTGCAGGAAAGCGCATTGCCGGACCAGTCCGATTACCCACTGTCGGTATTGCAGGAAATACATGAGGCCGCTGCCATTTACGGAGAGGTAAAAAAAGACCTGAACGTCAGGCAAAAAGACGGGGGTTTGCGCGATGTGTACGTTCAGTGCATCGTTCGGCAGCATGAAAGCGGCCAGCAGGTTTTCCAGGGAATCATCCAGGACATCACCGAGCGAAAACTGGCCCAACGGGAGAGTGAGAAGAGCAAGGAGCGCTACCAGGAGATTTTTACCCAATCAAAAGACGCGCTTTTTATCAGCACGTTTGACGGCAAATTGGTTGATTTCAACCAGGCTACCATCGATGTTTTTGGGTATTCGGGGGAGGAGCTTCGGGCTTTGGAAGATGTCCACTCGTTGTACAGCCCGCAAGAACGCAAGAATGAGTTTTTATTGAAACTGAAAGACCAAAAGTCGGTCAGGGATTTTGACATCAATATCGCACATCACAATGGTGAAATGCGAGAATGCACCATGACCGCTACCGTCGTCGCTACCGATGATTTTCAGGGTTACAACTGCATCCTGCGGGACGTGACGGAACTGCGGCAAGCGGAAGAAATGCGGAAAGCCCGCGACCTCGCCCAGCGAAGCGCCCAAATGAAGGAGCAGTTTCTGGCCAGCGTCAGCCACGACATGCGCACCCCCATGAACGCCATCCTCGGCATGAGCAACCTGCTGCTGCAAATGGACCTGCCGCAGGAACAAAACGGCCTCGTCCACAACATCAAGCAATCCTCCGAAATTTTACTGGGCGTGGTGAACGACATCCTGGAAGTGAGTGCCATCCAGAATGGTAAATTTGTGTTTGCAAACCAGCCTTTTGACCTGGCCGAACTGCTCGCCAACCTCATCAATGTGATGCAGTACAAGGCGCAGGAAAAAGACCTTCTCCTCGAAGCGGTCAGCGGCCCCGGCGTACCTCGCATCGTCAGCGGCGACAAGCTACGCCTCACCCAGATACTTTACAATTTGGTCGGCAACGCCATCAAGTTCACCGACTTTGGCGGGGTGAAAATCACCGTTGATAAGTTGTACGACGTTAGCTCCGGGGCACAGTTGAAATTTATGGTGGAAGACACGGGCATCGGCATTCCGGAGGATAAAATCGATGCGGTCTTTGAAACTTTTACCCGCATCCTCCAGAAGGACAGGTTTTACGAAGGCACCGGGCTTGGGCTTCCCATTTGCAAAAACCTGGTCGAACTTCAGGGCGGCAAAATCGGTGCAACCAGCACACTGGGGCGAGGCTCCTGCTTTTTCTTCGACCTGATTTTTGAAACGGGTGCCGATATGAAACTCGACGATGCGGAGCCCCATACCCCGGCATTTGAACTCCCGACAGATGCTTCCTTCAGCCTGTTGCTGGTAGAGGATCACAAAATGAACCAGCTCGTGGCCCGGAAAACCCTGGAACGCAAGTGGAAAAACCTCCAAATTACCATCGCCGAAAACGGCCAGATTGCCATCGACCTGCTTCGGGAGCAGGCCTTCGACATCGTGTTGATGGACCTTCAAATGCCGGTCATGGATGGCTATGAAGCTACCAGGTTCATCCGCGAAAGATTCCCGCCGGACCGGGCAAACATGATTATTCTGGCCATGACTGCCCACGCACATGTGGCAAAGGATGAAAAATTCAAAGAATTGGGCATGGATGATTTCGTGCTGAAACCTTTTGAACCGGAGGATTTGTTTTATAAAATCTCAAAATACGTCAAGCTGAAATAAATTATGGGAACTACTGCCACCTACACGAACCTCGGCTATCTGCGCCTCATGGCCGATGGCGACGAAGAAATGATACAGACCATGCTCGCCATGCTGCTCGAAGAATTGCCGGAGGAGGTAGGTTTGATAAAATCCTACTGGCAAGCCGAAAATTGGGCAGAACTGGCAAGGGTCTGCCACAAAATGAAGTCAACGCTCGCCTTCGTCGGGAACGGTGAAATGACTGCCGCCAACCAAGCACTGGAGAAAGTCGCCAAGCACAAGACCGACCTTCACCGCTCCGAAGGCCTCGTTGCCACCCTGGAAGGATACCTGCCACATGTGGTCAGGGAACTGGCACGAACAGCCGAAAATGGGTGAGGTGACAGGAATATATTTTCCCGAAAAAATATTTTTCCAAATCAGAACTTTCCAAAAAATCAAAATCGTTATACCTTTGCCACGCTTTTGAAGAAAGCACCCTGAAAATGGCCTATGGTGTAACGGTAGCACAACAGATTTTGGTTCTGTTGGTTGAGGTTCGAATCCTTGTAGGCCAACAAAAAAGCCCTTGTCGGAGCAAGTCCGCAAGGGCTTTTTTTTATAAATCGATTTTTCAATCCTCTTCGTGCATTTGCGCCTTGTGGTCTGCAATCAGCTTTTGCTGGATCTCGGCTGGCACAGGGGCATACTCTGCAAATTTCCTGTTGAACTTGGCCCGGCCCTGCGAAATGGAGCGCAGCGTGGACGAATACTGGTACATCTCCGCCAGCGGCATCCGTGCCATGATTTTCTGGTAGTGGCCCTCGGCGTCCATGCCCATGATGATGGCCCGGCGGGTTTGCAAGTCGCCCATCACATCGCCCATCACGTCGCCGTCGCAAAGTATTTCCACGTCGTAGATGGGTTCCATGATTTGGGCCGCTGCTTTTTCAAAATTCGCCCGGAACGCCTGGATACTCGCCGTCATAAACGCCATATCGTTGGAGTCCACGGGGTGCATTTTGCCGTCGTAGATGCACACCCGGATGTCCTGGCAATTGGAGCCGGTGAGCGGGCCTTCCTCCATTTTTTGCAAAACGCCTTTTTTGATGGCGCTCGAAAAACGGGTGTCGATGGCGCCGCCCACGATGCACCAGTAGAAAGCGAGCTTACCGCCCCAGGGTAGTTCGTCCACATCTTTGACCCTCACGGTCAGGCCGTGAGGGTCGGCCATGCCGTCCTGCCAGGGTTCAATGCGCATGTGTACTTCTGCGAACTGGCCTGCCCCGCCTGTCTGTTTTTTGTGGCGGTACATTTCGTTCGATTCCTTCGTGATGGTTTCCCGGTACGGGATGCGGGGCCTGATGAACTCCATGCCCACGCCGTACTCCTGTTCGATGCGGTGCTTCACGAGGTCGAGGTGGAGCTGGCCCTGGCCTTCGAGCAGGGTCTGTTTCAGGGTGGCCGACTGGATGATTTTCAACGTTGGGTCTTCTTCTGAAATGGCGTGCAGCGCTTTCATCAGCTTCTCCATGTCGTTTTTGCTCGGCGGCTGCACGGCCACTTCGAGGCGGGAGTTGGGGAATGGAATCGGGTCGATTTTCCGGTCCACACCTTTTTTGTTCAACGTCTGGTTGGTGTGCGAGTTTTTGAGCTTCACGGTGCAGCCGAGGTCGCCGGCTTTGAGTTCCTGAGCGGCTTCCCGGTTTTTGCCGTTGGCAAGGAAAAGCTGGCCGAAGCGCTCGGCGGTTCGGTTGTCGGCATTGATGAGTTCGTCGCCGGTGCGGAGTGTGCCGGAGAACACTTTGAAGTAGGAAATGCTGCCCACCCGCGGTTCATGGTGGGTTTTGAAGATGAAAATGGTCGTGTCGCCGTTGGGGTCGCACTTCAGTTCGCCGCCGCCTTCCAGCTTGACCGGGGCACGTTCGGCGGGCGACGGGCACACGTCGTTGATGAAGCCCATGATGCGCCCGCTGCCCATGTTTTTGGTTGCGGAGCAACAGAAAAGCGGGAAAATGGTGCGCTTGGCGATGGCCATTTTCAAGCCGTATGCCAGGTCGGCCTCCGACAGTTCGCCCAGCTCGAAGTAGCGTTCCATCAGTTCCTCGTCGTTTTCGGCGGCAGCTTCCACGATGGCCTGGTGCATGTTGGCGGCCTTGCTTTTTTCCGAATCGGGGATTGGCTTTTTCTCCGGCTTGCCGCCGTTGGCCGGGAAGACGTACATCACCATCCGCAAGGCATCGATGATGGTATTGAAGCCCGTGCCGGGGTTCAGCGGGTACTGGAACGGCATCACCTTGCTGCCAAAGCGGGCCTTCGCCTGCTCGACCGTGGCATCGAAGTCGGCCTTCTCGTGGTCCACCTGGTTGACGATAAAAAGGCAGGGTGTTTCAAATTTTTCCACGTACTCCCAAAGTATCTCCGTGCCAACCTCCACGCCGCTTTTGGCGTTGAGGAGCACGAGCGCAGTGGCCGATACTTTGAGCGAAGCGACCACCTCGCCGATGAAGTCATCGAAGCCGGGCGTGTCGAGCACGTTGATTTTATTGCCCCGCCAGTCGTCGTGCATGAGGGTGGAGAAAATCGAGTTGCCCCGCTCGTGTTCGATGTCCGTGTAGTCAGAGGTGGTGTTTTGCTCCTGCACCGTGCCCCGGCGGCTGATGGCACCGGACTCGAAGAGCATGGTTTCGGCCAAGGTCGTTTTCCCGCAGCCGGGGTGCCCCAGCATGACAACATTTCGGATATTACTGGTGTCGTAGGTCATAATGCTTACTCGTGATTGGTTTTCCCGCTGTTGGTTGTTCGTTTTTGTTTTGAGTGGTTAGGAAAAGAACAACAGGCAACGAACGACAAAAGATGTTTTTGAAAAATCGAGCGTGAACTTATTAAATTTTGACTATTCCAAAAATTTTTTTCTTTTGAAAAAAGCCGGGGTTTTTGGCCCGATAGCCTGTGCTTTGTTTTTCCCGGCCTATTTTTGCACAGCGGGCGAACTTAATTTACGCCTGGCATTTGGTGGATGTTACGTGCGGTGATTTTAATCACAACATCCTTCCAACTATCTACTCATGCTATCATTCACGCATTGGAAAAAATGAGAATCACCCTGGTTTCGCTTTTTACATTCCTCTCGGTATTTTCCTTTGGCCAAACCATTGAGCAATTAGAGCAGCAACTCGCCGAAGCTGCCGGAGCCAAAGAAAAAATGACGCTCAACTACCAACTCGCCACCGAATGGCTGAAAAAGGACGCAAAAAAATCGGTGGAATACGGCAAGGCCGCTCACCAAAAAGCGCTCGAACTCAACAACGAAAATATGGCGGCGGAGGCCTCCTTTTTGGTTTCGAGGGCCTACGCCCGCACCCGCGACGACCGCAACGAGGACATCTGGCTGGGCACCGCCGTCAAATTTGCGATGGAGGCCAACGATGCCGACCTCATCATCAAAACGGTGGACCTGCGCAGCCGCCTCGCCGAAAAAAACCGCAACGAGCGCAAAGCCCTCCAAATCGTGCAGGAGGCGTTCGCCTATTTCAGCAACAAGGGCGACAAGAGCATCAGCGAGATGCAGGCGCAGTACGACATCCAGAAGAACCAGTTGGAGCGGGAAAAGCGGCAGTTGGAGCAGGAAAAAAAGCGGCTGGAAGGTGAAATCGGCGGCCTGAAAACCGACCGGGAAGTGGTGGCCACCGAGCGGGACATCCTGAAAGAAGACAAAACCGTGCTCACCGAGCGCCAGTTGACCCTCGAATCGGAGAAGCAGATGGTGGAGGAAGAAATTTCAAAAAAAGAAGAAAAAATAAAAGCCGTTTCCTCCGAGCGGGCCAAGGCGCTCTACATCTCCGAAGTCCGCCGCCGTTTCATCGACTCGCTCGAAGCCCGTCAGGTGGTCGATTCGCTGTCACTCATGCAAAAAGACCTGGCCCTGCAAAATGCAGAACTCGCGAGGGAGCAGGGCAAGTTTCTGATTTACCTGCTGGGCGTGGCGGCGTTGTTCACCGTGCTGCTGGCCGTCATGTTTTACCTGCGGTTTTTATCAAAGAAAAAATCGACCAACCTGCTGTCCAGGCAAAACAAAATCATCGAGCAGGAGCGGCAGCGCTCCGATGAGTTGCTGTTCAATATCATGCCTGCCGAAGTGGCGAAAGAGTTGAAAGAAAAAGGCAGCGCCACGGCGCAAAAATTCCCCGAAGCGACGGTGCTGTTCACCGATTTCAAAAATTTCACCCAACTCGCCGAACTCCTGTCGCCGGAGGCGCTGGTCAAGGAACTGAACGAATGTTTCCGGGCCTTCGACCACATCATTTCACAACATCCTGATATTGAGAAGATTAAAACAATCGGCGATGCCTACCTCTGCGCCAGTGGCCTCGTGAAACACAAGACCATCCCGAAGGGTATCGTGCAGGCCGCCCTCGAAATGCAGGAATTTCTGCACGACTACAAGCAGCAGCGAATGCGCCTTGGGCAGCCGTTTTTCGAGGCCCGCATCGGCATCCACACGGGGCCGGTGGTGGCCGGTGTGGTGGGTTTCAAAAAATACGCCTACGACATCTGGGGCGACACCGTGAACATCGCCGCCCGCATGGAGGAGCAGTGCGAGCCGGGCCAGGTGAACATTTCGGAGACGACCTGGGGGCTGGTGAAGTACAGTTTTGAGTGCGAACCGAGAGGCCCGGTGCCCGTTAAAAACAAGGGCATGATGGAAATGTACTACGTCAAACGGACAATTTAAGTGGGCTGTTTTTTGACAAAAATTACTTTGTACTTTCGCCTCTGAACTTTTTCCTTTTCACAAAACGAAACCAACACAATGGATAATTCGAAACGTCTGCTATCCCTCGACGTGTTCCGGGGCCTCACGATGGCCCTGATGGTGCTCGTCAACAACGCCGGCGGCCTGCCCGAAGGCTCGCCGCTGGTACATGCCGCCTGGAATGGCTGTACGCCCACCGACCTTGTTTTTCCGTTTTTCCTGTTCATCGTGGGCATCGCCATCACGTTTTCGCTCACCAAGCGCAAGGAGGCGGGCGAGAACGTGTACCGGAAAATCCTCGTCCGAACGGCCTGGATTGTAGGCATCGGCATCTTCCTCAACGGTGCCCCGCAATTTGACCTGGCCAGTTGGCGCATCCCCGGCGTACTTACCCGCATCGGCATCGTGTACGGCATCACGGCGCTGGTTTTTATGAAAGCCAATCCTCGCCAATTAGTCTGGATTGCCATCGGCTGCCTTCTCAGCTACTGGTTGTTGATGGCTCTGGTGCCAGTACCTGGCCAGGGCTTCCCCAGCCTGGAGGAAGGCAAGGACCTCGGCGCCTGGCTCGACCGCCTGCTGCTCAACGGCCACCTCTACGGTCATACCAGCCAGCCCGACAGTGGCCACCTCGCCTACGACCCGGAAAGCATACTTGGCACAATCTCCTCGGTGGCCACCTGCCTCGGCGGTGTGCTTGCTGGCCTTTGGCTCCGCAAAAAACAGGACGACCTGCCCCGTTGGGCGGGCCTCTTCGCCGTGGGCTTCCTGCTCATGCTCGGCGGGCTGCTCTGGGGCGAGGCTTTCCCCATCAACAAAAAACTCTGGACCAGCAGCTACGTGCTCTACCACTGCGGCTTGGCCCTGCTCACCCTCAGCACCGTCTGGTGGGTCGTGGATTTCATCCCCACAAAAATCGGGAGCAAATCAGGCTGGACTGCCCCCTTCGTCTGGCTCGGCATGAACCCGCTCGCCATCTACATCTGCCACGAGGTGCTGGCCATCGTGATGGGGGCGATTCCAGTCGGCGACGGCAGCCTGTACGACTGGGTGCGCGACAGCTTCTTCGGTTGGATGGGGCACGATCCGGCGGTTTTCTTCAACGCCCTTTTCCATGTGGCGGTTAATGTGCTGGTTGCATGGGTGTTGTATAAAAAGAAGATATTTATTAGGGTGTGATTCTCATTGATACCTTGCCCAAACTGCTCAAGGCGTTGCCGAAGGCCAAACTCTGTTAGAGTTTCGAAACTCTAACA
>JACRAN010000019.1 GCA_016234735.1 Bacteroidota bacterium
ACGGTGGTGACGTCAAACCAAAATTCATGGACGTTGGGGCAAAATATTACGGTGGAACTGACTTATACAATCAGCGATTAATAACCTGCTATGAAGAAGCCTGTTTTTCAGATACGATGGTGGGGGCAGCGCATTTTTACAGCGTTTTTTTGCCTCACCGTTCAGGTCGGCTTTGCGCAGATTTTCATTGACGTGACCGGCTCCTGGAGTTATTCCGTGCCGGTCAGCGATATTACGGAAGCCGGCAATAATTTTTCAGGGACCTACACCAGCGGAGCCAGCCAGGTGTTGATAGACGTTGACAAGCCTCGTCATTCCGCAGCTATTTTCAATTGGCGGGTGGACGTAAAAAAAACCGATATTGACTGGAACTCAGCTTTATCCCTCTACGCCCGGAGAACAGGCGATGGGGTGCCTGCCGATAGCAATGGCTCCAGCTCAGTCTCGGGCGGCACGAGCTACCTGCTGATAACCAATTCCAATCAGCAGTTTTTTACCGGGATAAGGGGCAGGCTGGATATTCCCATCCAGTACCAGATGCAAAACGTATCCGTGCTCATTCCTGCCAAAACTTATTCCACCACGATTATTTACACAGTGACGGAGTTGTAAAAAAAATATCGGTGACTCCTCTTCGCTTTTCCCCATCCTCTTTCCATTTCCACTTTCCTACTTTTGCAGCACTTTCCCCAGCCAGGCGTTTTTGGGCAATCTTTTTCAGGACAGCTCACCCAATCACAAAATCACCACAAACCCATACTTTTACCGCAAGCAAATTCCGCCATGATTTTTGAAAATTCTCAAATCCCCGTTTCCGAGCTTCCGAAGGTGGAAGACGTTGAATACCAGCAACTTGCGCCAGCCTACCGCACGGTGGAACTGGTGGCCACGAGCCTGCTGTTCGGCTTCTTCCTGTTGGGGTGGCTGGTTTTTTTCTTCGTCAATCCGTTCCGAATGCCCTGGTTGAACTGGGGGCTGCTGGCCGTGTGGGGGCTGCTGTTTGCCTTCGGGCTGCGCAATGCCAACCGGCGGTTTCGGATGGAGGGCTACGCCCTTCGGGAACACGACATCCTGCACAAGCACGGCGTGTGGTGGCGCACGGTGACGGCCATCCCGTTCAACCGGATGCAGCACTGCGAAATCAGCCGGGGGCCGGTGGAGAACGCCTTCGGGCTGGCCACGCTGCGGGTGTACACGGCGGGCGGCAGCAGCAGCGACCTGAGCATCGAAGGGCTGCTGTTCGAGGAGGCGCAGCGCATCAAGGAGTTCATTACGCAGAAAATCGGAGGTGCGGGGAACGGGCTTTGATTTGATTTTTTTTAAAGCTATTTTTGCTAAAAATCAATTGATATGAGTGTAGCAGCAGCAATCGTTCATCCTTCGGAAAGGAAACCCGCCATGGCGCAGAAGGCAAGGCGGGTGTCGTGGCCGGAGTTTGAGAAACGTTATTTGACACGGGAAGATGGCTACAAGTATGAATGGACGGATGGCCAAGTCGAAAAAACAAAGAGCACGATGAACCAAACCCAACTTTTTGTCTGGCATAACCTGAGCCGGTTGCTCTGGAAACTCAGCCAGACCGACAAAACTATCGGTTCGCTTTCTGCTGAAACCGACACCTTCCTGTCAGACAAAATTCACCGCAGGCCAGACATGGCCTATTTTTCCATCGCCCAAATGAAGGCAGCTGTTGGCGGAAAACCTCAAATTCCGGCCTTCGTGGTTGAAGTCATCTCCCCGAACGACAATATCAACCGGGTGAACCGCAAAGTCAGCGAATACTTCGATGCGGGGGTGTCGGTGCTGTGGCATATCTTCCCGGAATTGAAAGAAGTTTACGTGTTTGAAAGTGGCCAACGTGCCACGATTTGCCGGGACGATGATGTTTGCACAGCCGAAAAAGCCATTCCTGGCTTTTCCATCACCGCCAACGACATTTTCAGGGAACCTTAATAATGACGATAAATCCCTTCCCCCACCCCACCCGTCAGTCGTCGGTCGCCATTATTTTCATCCTGGGCCATGTGCTGCGGCTGCTCGTCCGGCAGCTTTGGGTGGTGATTTTGATTTTTATTTTCAATCAAAAAGGGCGGACGCTCAACAGTTTTACACTGTTTTTCATCGGGCTGGCGGGCGTGAGCGCCACGCTGTCGCTCATCAATTATTTCAACTTTTACTTCTACATCCGGGACGGCGAGTTGGTGCTGGAGAAGGGTGTTTTGCGGAAAACAAAAATCAACGTGCCGCTTGACCGGGTGCAGACGGTGAACTTCCGGCAGGGCATCCTCCACCAGTTTTTCAATGTGGTGGCGGTGGACATCGACACGGCAGGCTCGGCGGGCAAGGAGTTCAGCCTGCAAGCTATCCGCATGGAGGCCGCCGAGGCGCTGCGGGATTTCGTGGAAAACTTCAAACGTACGGCGGACGGTGGACGGCAGACGGTGGACGGTGATGAACAGGTGCCAATTACTTCAACTGAGCCGTTTCAGTCCGAAATCCGAAATCCGAAATCCGAAATCCTGTTCCGCTTGTCGCCGCTCGACCTCCTGAAAATCGGTGCCAGCCAAAACCACCTGCGCACGGCGGGCATCCTCATGGCGTTTTTCCTCGGCTTCGCCGACGATGTGGAGGAGGCTCTGAGCTTCGATTTTTCAAAAAAAATGGAGGAATGGATAGGATCGGCGGCGAATTCCGATGTGTGGTACTACCTGCTGGTCGGGGTGCCGTTTTTGCTGCTGGCCTCGTTCCTGATTTCGATGGTGCGCACGGCGTTGCAATATTTCAACCTGCAATTCTGGCGCACGGAGCGGGGTTTCAAAATCGTGAGCGGCCTGTTCACCCGGCAGGAGGTGTCGGCCAATTTGACCAAAATCCAGTACGTGCGCTGGACCAGCAGCCCGTTGAAGCGGCTGTTCGGGATGATGAGCGTCCGGCTGCCGCAGGCGGCCAGTGTGCAGGTGGGCCGGAAGTTGGCGGTGGGGCTGCCCGGCTGCTACGAGCCGCAGTTGTCGGCGGTGCGGCAGGCGTGGTTTCCGCAGGAAAAAAACCTGCCGGAAGAGGAGCACGGCGTGGACGGGCGCATCGCCCGACGACAATTTCTGCTGCGGGGGCTGCTGCCGGTGGCGGTTTTGATGGAAATCACTTGGTCGATGATGGGCACGTGGGCAGCCATTTGGCTGCTGTGGCTGCCCGTTTCGTGGTGGCTGGGACAGCGGTTCCACCGAAGCTGGCGCTGGTGGGTGAGCGACGAGGGGCTGCGGCTGGGCTGGGGCGTTTTCAACCGCCAGGCCGTGCTGTTGCAGTGGTACAAAGTGCAGGCGGTGGGCATCCGGCAGAGTTGGTTTGCCAGGCGGGCGGGCCTCGCCAACCTGACACTCCACACGGCGGCAGGCAGTGTGCAGGTGCCGTACATCCCGCTGGCGAAGGCGCAGGCCGTGCAGGATTTTGTGCTGTTCAAAATCGAGACGGACCAGCGGGGGTGGATGTGAGGGGATTTACGATTTACGATTGGGGGTTGTGGCGACCTGAAAATCCTGTCTGCAAACATTTTATCGCAGGAGATTTTATTTTTTGATTTTATCACAGGCAAGCCTAATTTTGCCTGCGGCCTCGATACCCGGTGAGGGCACAGGCAGCAATAAACTTACAAAACACAGATTTTTCTATGGCAATAATGATTACCGACGAATGCATCAACTGTGGTGCCTGCGAGCCGGAGTGCCCCAACAACGCCATCTACGAGGGTGGCATCGAATGGGCCATCTCCGACGGCACCACCGTGAAGGGCAGCTACGAACTCGAAGACGGTACCCCCACCGGCACCCACGACAAGCACGGCACCGTCTCCGACGATTACTACTACATCACCCCCGATAAATGCACGGAGTGCGTCGGCTTCCATGAGGAGCCACAGTGCGCCGCCGTCTGCCCGGTCGATTGCTGCGTGCCCGACCCCGACCGACGGGAGTCGAAGGAAGCGCTGCTGGCCCGGAAGGAGCGGTTGCACCTTTAATTGAAAATGGAGAATTGAAAATTGAAAATGCGGATGGCCTCCATTTTCAATTTTCAATTCTCCATTTTCAATTAAAACTTAGTTTTCATAGCTTAAGATTTTTTGTGACCCGCTCGTAGCCCAGGCGGGTTTTTTTGTTGGCTCACCGTCTATCGTCCATCATCGTCCGTCCACCGGAATTGACGTTCAGCTTCCCAAATTTTTTTTTCCCTCCGGTAAAACTGAATTTTCAGCTTACTTTTCCAGCCGTTTTTCACAAATAAAAATTCCTGACAAAATGAGGCATTCGTACACCCTGCTGTTCCTGGCGCTGACCTTTTCGGCGCAAGCCCAGATTTCGTTCACCAACCAGACTTCCCTGCTCACGAATCCCGACGGCTTCACCAGCGGCATCGCCGTGGCCATCGCCGACATGAACGGCGACGGGCTGGACGACATCGTGCGGCTCAACAACGGGACGACCCTCAGCATCGAATACCAGTCGGTGCCAGGTCAGCCATTTGCCAACTACACCTACGGCACGGTGCCCGGCGATGCCTGGGCAATGGCGGTGGGCGACGTGAACAACGACGGCTACTGCGACATTTTCGCCGGGGGATACTACGACAAGGTGAAGGTGCTGACGGCCACGGTCAACGGCTCCAATTATCAGGTGCAAAACATGCCCGGTGCCGATATTTTCGTGCAGGGTGCCAATTTTGCAGACATCAACAACGACGGCTGGCTCGACGTGTTCTCCTGCCACGACGACGGGGCCGCCCGAATCTGGGCCAACGATGGTTCCGGTGGTTTCGCCACTGCCGATAACTGGATAAACCTGGCGACCGTGCCTGCCTCCGACAACTCCGGCAACTACGGCTCGGTCTGGACGGACTTCGACAACGACCGTGACCTCGACCTCTACATCGCCAAGTGCCGCCAAGGCGTGGACAACCCCGAAGACCCCCGCCGCATCAACGCCCTGTTCGTCAACGACGGCCAGAGCAACTACTCGGAGCAGGCCGACAAGTACGGCCTGAAAATCAAGTGGCAGAGTTGGACCGCCGACTTCCAGGACATCGACAACGACGGCGACATGGACTGCCTCGTGACCAACCACGACCACAATCTGCAACTGCTGCTGAACGACGGCGCTGGCCATTTCACCGACATCTCCACCCAGGCGGGCATGGCCGTCAGCGGCGGCTTCCTCCAGGGCATCATGCGCGACCTCGACAACGACGGTTTCGTGGACATCATCACCGCCGACCCCACGCATGTTTTTCACAACAACGGCAACCTCACTTTCACCGAAATCGGCAACCCCTTCGGAAACACCGACCTCGGCACCCTGGCGGCTGGCGACCTCAACCACGACGGCTTCCAGGACATCTACGCCGCCTACGCATGTGGCATCAGCAACCCCTGCAACATCCCCGACAAGCTCTGGATGAACAACGCCAACAACGACAACCACTTCGTTGCCTTCAACCTACACGGCACTGTCAGCAACCGCATGGGCGTGGGCGCACGGGTGGAAATCCATGGTGCCTGGGGCATCCAGGTCCGCGAGGTGCGGGCCGGCGAGAGCTACGGCATCCAGAATTCGCTCACGCAATTTTTCGGACTCGGCGGCGAAACCGAAGTGGATTACGTCGTCGTGCGTTGGCCCTCCGGCACAGTCGATGTGGTGAAAAACCCGACTGCCGATGCCTTCCACACCATCGTCGAGGGCAGCACCTGCACCCTGTCCGGTTTCGATTTGCAGACCTCCGGCCCGGCGGTCATTTGCCCCGGCCAATCGGTGGAAATCAGCGCCCCGGCAGGCTACGATTACCTGTGGAGCAACGGCTTCGTCAGCCAGACCCTCAGCGTGAGCGCCGCCGGAAATTACAGCGTGGTGGCAGTGGATGCGCAAGGTTGCGTCGCCGTTTCCAACGTGCTGGCGGTGACGGTCAACCCGGACGAAACACCTTCACTGACCCTCGACGGCGAGGCTGAAATTTGCGAAGGCAACAGCGTGACGCTGACCTCCTCGACCGCCAACGGCTACACCTGGTCGAACGGCGAAACCACGCCCTCCATCAACGTCACCCAAACCGGCGACTACTTCGTCACCATTCCGGGTGCCTGCGGCAATTTCACGTCTGAAACCATCCACATCGAAGTGCTGCTCGCCCCCGCCCCGGTCGCCGCCAACGTGTACATCCCGGCGGCAGGCTCCGCCACGCTGGAGGCCACCGGCACTAATCTCGTTTGGTACGATTCGCCTGTGGCCACCGTGCCACTGGGTACGGGGGCTGTCTTCGCAACGCCCGTCGTTACGCAGGTGGACACTTTTTACGTGGAGGATGTACACCAGTTCGGCGGCGGCGAGTTTGCGACCGGGATGCCGGAGCAGCAGGGCAGCAACCTGTACAACGGGGCCAACTTCAACGGCCAGACGATTTTCGAAGTCTATCAGCCGCTGACGCTGACGCAGGTGACGCTCAACACCGACCAGCCCGGCGTACGCCTCATCGAACTGAAAACCGAGGCAGGCGCAGTGGTGGCCAGCCAGGGCGTAGATTTGCCAGTGGGCGAAACCATCGCCGACCTGAATTTTTACATCGTGCCCGGCTACTACCGCCTCGTGACCAACACCGCCAACAACCTGGCCGTGCTCGGCACCAACAGCCCCCGTCTCTACCGCAGCAACGAGGACGTGACGTACCCGTACACCGTGCCGGATGCAATTTCCATCACCGGCTCCGACCTGGGTTCCGGTTTTTACTACTACTTTTTCGACTGGCAAATTGAAGTGGAGCCGACCGAATGCGTCAGCGAGCGGGTGCCCGTCATCGTCACCGTCGGCGTGAACTCGACGGGCGAAGCGCTGCCGTTTGGCAGCCTGTCGGTGCAGCCGAACCCGTCCAGCGGGCTGTTCATGCTCGATTTGGAGCCGGTGGAAAGCGGTGTGGCCATGCTCACCGTCCTCGACCTGGCTGGACGGGTGGTGTCGGCTGAAAAATTCGAGGCTGCCGCCAACGTCCGCCAGCAGCGCCCGATGGATTTGACCAATGTGCCTTCCGGCATGTACTTCCTGAAAATCACCTGCGGTGCGCGCAGTGGTTGGGTGAAATTGGTGGTGGAGTAGGAATTTCGATTCACGAAGACGATTTACGATTGTGGCATCGCTCGCAACCGGAGATTGAAAGTAAGGTAAAAATTTGAGGCTGTCTCAGTTCAAGTCGCTCGGTTGCTTGCTGTGATTTGTCAATAATCCCCATCTTTGGTGTCTGTCACCCGTTCAAATTTACCAGAACATGCACCGCAACGAAGCCCAAACCTGCCGCGACCTCCTCGGCCCCACCTTCGCCTCCTCCCTGACCGGTGCCCTGAAAACCACGCCTCCCCCAAACGCATCCATCACTACTTTTCCCCTTCGGTTTCACTCTCGCCAAAACCATTTGTTCCTTTTCCCCGTAACTTTGCCCAACTTTTTAAAAAAAACCGGAAATTGACGACCATGCGCCTGGAGCCTAAAGACCTCTACGAGAAATTAGAGTTCGACAAAATCACCGCCCTGCTCGAAAAGGAATGCTTCGGCGAACTGGGGCGGGAGGCGGTGCGGAACCTGCCGTTGCTGACCGACGTGAAGCTCCTCGAACGCCAGTTGAAGGAGGTCTGGGAGTACAAACTCACGCTCGAAAAGGGCGACCACTTCCCGCTCGCCGCCTACGACGACCTCGCCGAAGACCTGAAAATGCTCGACATCGAAGGCTACGTGCTGCCCGAAGACGGCTTCCGCCGCATCAACATGGTGCTCGTTATCGTCGCCAACGTGTTCAGGTTTTTTACGCCGGAGCGCCAGAAAATCTACCCCCGGCTGCATGACCTCGTGCGGCCCGTCAACTTCGACAAAACGCTGCTCCAAGCCATCGGCAAAGTGTTCGACGAAAACGGCGACATCCGCCCCGACGCCTCCCCTGCCCTGCAAGGCATCCGCCGGGGCATCATTTCCAAGCAGCGGGAATTGGACAAGGTGTTCCGCAGCCTCATCAACAACTACCGCAACAGCGGCTGGCTCACCGACAACGTGGAGAGCATTCGCAACAACCGCCGGGTGCTGAGTGTGCCGGTGGAGCACAAGCGCAAAATCCGAGGCATCATCCACGACGAAAGCGCCACCGGGCGCACCGCCTTCATCGAGCCGGAGCCGGTCATCGACATCAACAACGACATCTTCGACCTGCAACAGGAGGAGCGCCGGGAAATCTGGCGCATCCTCAAGGAACTGAGCGACACTTTCCGGCCCTACACCCCGGCGCTGCGGGAGTACCTGGAACTCGTCACCCGCTTCGACGTGATTTTGGCGAAGGCCCGCCTCGCCGCCCAGATGAACGGGGAGATGCCGAAACTGACGGCCAAACCTTCCTTCGGCACCGAGATGGGCCGCCACCCGCTGTTGCTTTTGAAAAACCGGAAACTGGGCCGGGAAACCGTGCCGTTCGACCTCAAACTGCACGGCGAAAACCGCATCGTGGTGCTCAGTGGCCCCAACGCCGGGGGCAAGTCCATCCTGATGAAATCGGTGGGGCTGCTCCAACTCATGCTCCAGTCCGGCCTGCTGGTGCCGATGGACGAAATCAGCGAGATGGGCATTTTTGAAAACATTTTCGCCGACATCGGCGATCAGCAGTCGCTCGAAGACGACCTCTCCACCTACTCCAGCCGCCTCATCAACATGCGCAGCTTTTTGGAACACGCCGACGGCAAAACACTGGTGCTGATTGACGAGTTCGGCTCCGGCACCGACCCTAAAATGGGCGGGGCCATTGCGGAAGCGATACTGAAAGAACTCAACGAGCGCAAGGCGTTCGGGGTCATCACCACGCACTACTCCAACCTCAAGATGTTCGCCTTCAAAACGCCGGGCATCATCAACGGCTGCATGTTGTTCGACCAGCAACACTTGGCTCCGACGTACATGTTCAAGGCGGGGCGGCCCGGCAGCAGCTACGCTTTCGAGATTGCGCAGAAAAGCGGTTTGAACAAAAAAATACTGACCTACGCCCGCCAGCGCACCGGCAAAAACGAGACGGCGGTGGACGAGTTGCTCATCGATTTGCAACGGGAAAAAAAGGAAGTGGAGGAAAAATTAGCGACCGTCGGCGAGCGGGAAAAGCAGTTGGACAGGCTCATAAAAATCTACGACGAGCTACAGCGTGACCTTGAATTCCAGCGAAAAAAATTCAAGCTGGAAGCCAAGGAGAAGGGGTTGCAGCAGGTGGCACGGGACAACAAGGAACTCGAAAAACTCGTGCGGGAAATCCGGGAGGAGCAGAACCTGGAAAAAGCGAAGCAACTCGCCGAGCAGGCACGGGAGGAGCGCCAAAAAATGGAAGCGACCGTCAGCGAACTGCGGCAGGAGGTGTACGACGTGCCTGCTGCTCCGAAGGGGACAAAAAAAGGCAGTTTCCAGCCCGGCGATTTTGTGCGGATGCGCAGCGGCGGCGCTACCGGCACGGTGGAAAGCGTCGATAAAAACAAGGCCATCGTGCAAATCGGGCAGATGCGCATGACCGTGCCGGTGCGTGACCTCGAACACGCCAACGAGCCGCTCGACGAAAAGAAAAAAACCAGTGTCCAGTCGGATTCGGTGGCCCGGAATGCCGGCTTCGACAACAAACTCGATATCCGGGGCATGACCCCGGAGGAGGCGCTGAAAGTGGTGGAGGACTTCCTCGACCGGGCGCTGATGACCAGCGCCAGCAACCTGCGCATCGTGCATGGCAAGGGCACCGGCGTGCTGCGCAAAACGGTGAAAAACAAAATCCGGGAGTACCGGGAGGTGAAGCAGGTGTATCACCCCGCCTCCGACGACGGGGGGGATGGGGTGACGGTGGTGGAGTTTTGAGAGGGACGTTTGAAGTATTTGTCTCGCCTTCAACTCAGAATTTGGGTATTTGAACCAAATTCTGATAATTTTGCCACTGAAAATCAGCCAAAATGACAATAACAACTAAAAGATGACACAAAGTGTTTTCAGATTGAATTTGTCCTAATTTTAAAAACGACTCAGTAAACATGTACAAGTCAATCTTTATTACCTACAACCAAAATTCTACTTTTGGTCAAAACACGGCCTTGAGGCTTCAAACAATTTCAAATTTGTATGGGCTTTCGGTTTTCTTACCAGCAAGATTGTTGAACCAATCTACTGGTATCACCAAGGAAACGGAGCGTAGGATAAACCAAAGCTCAATCGTAGCGGCATTTGGACTGGAAAATTTGACCTTGCAAATGCAAGCTGAGTTAAGCTATGCAATTGCTCGCAAGAAGCCAATTATTGTAATTTATGACAAAGGAATAGGCAGGACAGTGGATTTCGGTGAATACAAGAACAAACAGGAGATACATACAGACTTTCTTGACACTGAAAACGCTTTGCATGAGATTGCCAGATTCTTAGGTGGGCTGCCTGCGAAAAACACTACATCAAAAAAGGATATTGGCGTTGCGGAAGCCTTATTGGGTGTAGGGTTAGGATTGTTGGCTTTGTGGGCATTAAGCAAATCAGAATGACCACCATACCAAAGGCCGTGCTTGATACATCGGCACTTATCTGCCTATACTTCCTTGATTTACTAGAATACCTAAAACTCTTGTATTCAGAGATTAGAATTCCTCGTGAGGTCGAAAGAGAGTTTTTAGAAAAGCATGTATCAGAAGAAGAAAGATCAAGACGGTATACTTTTCTTACAGGGTTTTATGACAAAAATCTGTCTTGGTTCTTGCCATGCATTGAGTATGGAGATGATTTAGTAAAAATTTATTTGGATTTAGAAGGCATGGATAAGGGAGAAGCCGAAGCACTTGCACAAAACCAATATTATGAGAACACCTATGAAGTACTGGTTGATGAAAAAATAGCAAGAATATTTGCCCAATCACAAAGTATGAAAGTCCATGGAACATTGTCATTGCTTGCAGATATGGACATTAAATTTGGCGTATGCGATTATTTCTCCGCCGTCGAAAGGCTTCAAAAAGAGAATAATACATTTTTCAGCCGAAAAATTATTCAATCGGCCTATGAAATGGCTAAAAAGTAATAGTTCACAGCAAAAGTAATAACGCTACGTACCACAAAGATTGTTTTTCAAAAATCCTTTACTTTCGAAAAAAACAATGAGTATTTATCTTGCACAACTGCACTTTCTTGAACTTTTCTCAAAAGCTATGGCCGAGCAGGATATATATCAACATCAACCTTAGTGTTCCCATACGTAAACACCAACCAACATCAAAAACGAAAACATGCACCTCACCGCACAAATCGCAAAGCACTTCCGGGACGTACACTTCGGCGGAAACTGGACTTCCGTGAACCTGAAAGCGACCCTGGCAGACGTGACCTGGCAGCAGGCCACCACCAAAGTCCATTCTTTCAACACCATTGCGACGCTGGTTTTCCATATCGGCTACTACGTCAACGTGGTGATGAAAGTATTGCAGGGCGGGCCGTTGGAAGGAAACGACAAGCTCAGTTTCGACCACCCGCCCATCCAATCGCAGGAAGACTGGGACACCTTGCTGAACAAGACCTGGGCCGAGGCCAAAGCCTTTGCCGGGTTGATTGAGCAATTGCCGGACAGCATCGTTTTGGAAAACTTTTCGGATGGGAAATACGGCAACTACTACCGCAACCTCACAGGTATCATCGAGCATACGCACTACCATTTGGGGCAAATTGTGCTGATAAAGAAATGGCTCGTACAGGAGGGGTGAACCTGCTGTGCCAGCGGCTCATTTCACCACCAACTTCTTTTGCCACTGCCCGCTGTCCGTGCATATCCCAACGAGATAAACCCCGGCAGGCAGGTTTTCAAGGTCAATTTCCGTTTGAAAATCCCCGCTGTCGCTCAGTTCAAATGACGCTGCCTGTATTTTCCTGCCTGCAAGGTCGTGCAAAGTGACTAATGCTTTTCCCGATGGCCCGCCATTGAACGATAGCCTGACCTGCTGGGTGGCAGGGTTGGGGAACAGCGTAAACCTGATTTCCGCCTGCGCCAAGTCCACTGAAACGACATTTGAGTATTCACTGCCACCGTCGTAGTCCAACTGTTTGAGGCGGTAGTAGTTCATGCCGGGCAGTGGTTTTGCATCCAAAAAAGAATATGCAAACCCACCTGTACCCTTGCCTTCCACCTTTCCAATTTCTTCAAAAAAACGGGCATCATCACTGCGCTCAACCTGGAACCAGGCGTTGTTCTCCTCTGCCTCCGTGGACCATTCGAGCAGCACTCCCTGCGGCACGGCGGTCGCCCGAAGCGGGGCGAGCCACTCGACAGCCAGTATCAAAGTTTGAATAACCACCTTGCCGTAGTACGCTGGCAAGGTGAACGTGGAAACGGGGTTGTCGTCGAGGTCAACGCAGCCCGACGGCGAGTAGGACTGAGAGGAAGTTGTTTCGTTTTTATATAAAACAGCGTCGGTGTCGGGCGGTGTCCAGGTGTAGTAGCTGCCGGTGGTGTGGGCATCCTGCCCGCTGGCGGATTGCCATTCCGACAGGTTGTAGTCGAGGTAATTGCTGAGGCTGAGGCGGCGGAGCACCGCCGTGTCCTGCCAGGGATTGCAGTAGTAGTTGGAGTCGAGCGAGCCGGGCAGGCCGCTCGCGCCCATGTTGGCGATGAGAACGGGAGCGCCGCCCGTTTGCAGGGTGTAAAACACGTTGCGGCGGACGTGGCAGTTCTCAATCTGCTCGCTGCCGGTCAAGCCGCTGAGGAACATGATGCCCATTTGGGAACCAAAAACGACGTTGCCCCGGATGGTGTCGAAGGTGTTGTCCTTGTTGATTTGGATGCCCGCCTTGGGCTGGTCGTAGATGAGGTTGGAGTCAATGCGGTTGTCATGGCAGTAAAAATCGAGGTAAATCGCCGAGGTCAGGAAGTCGGTGAAGGGCGTGGTGTCGGGGTCGCCGTTGCAGGCGGAGACGACGTTGCGGCGGATGACGTTGTGGTGCGAGTTCGGACCGTAACTTTTGATGCCCGCCCCGTCGCTGGTTTTGGTCATGCAGTTGGAGACGAGGTTGTACTCGCAGGTGGAATTGTCGCAGTCGAAGATGATGCCGATGTAGCCGATGTTGTCAATCTGGTTGGAAGCGACGGTGTTGTTCGTGCCGCCGTAAATGGCAATGCCCGCCAGTCCCGCATCGCCGGAAGTGCCGTAGCCGGGCACCTGCCCGATGTCGTTCAGGGTGTTGCCCGAAATGGTCGAGCCGTCGAGGTCTTCGGCGTGGATGGCCCGCCCGTTCTGGTTTTGGAACGTGCAGTTCGACACGGTGATGCCGCTGCCCGACAGGTTGGCGCCGATTTCATACTGCCCGTCGAAGGTGCAGCCGGTGATGGAGTTGCCGCTGGCGGAAGCGCCCGCCATTTGCACCCCGTGCCGCTTCTGGCGTTGGAAGCGGATGTTGCTGATGCTGATGCCCGAAAGGTCGTCACCGCAATTGATGCCGTAGTCGTAAATCGAAGCCGTCACCGTGTAGCCGGAGGGGTCGGCGGGCAGTTTCAGGTACAGCTTGAAACCGGGGCTGGCTTCGTAAAACCACTCGTTGTCAGCGTCCAATTCCGACAGCAGGTTGTCGAGGTAGTAGGCAAACCCGGCAATCGGGGTGTTGGTGACGGACGGCGAAAAGGTGAATTTGTGGTCGGTGGCGTTGTACCCGGTGACGGTCTTGTTCTCCCAGGTCCAGTTGCTCGTGCGGATGTGGATGCCTGCGCCCGTCCAGCCAGGATTGTAGGTCAGGGAGGCATCCGTGAGCGTGGTGGAGGTGGCGGCGGTGAGCGTGCGGTATCCCGAATCGGGATAGCGGGCGAGCGTCGCCTGCGTACCGTTGATGAAAACGGCGTTGGGTGCTTGCGACAAGGAGGCGTACCAGGTATTCGATGCCGGGCAGCCCGACGTGCAGGCCGTCCAGCCCGTCAGCAGTTTTTCGCCGGAAATGACGGGGTCGTCGCCCGTGCCGTAAGCCGTGATGGTGATGTTGTCGGTGCCGATGTCGAGTTGCCCGTAAAAAGTGATGCCCCGTGCCAGCCGAACCATGTCGCCCGGCACGAGCACGGCAGGGTTGAAGTTGTCGAAATCGGCCTGGCTGGCGAGGTCGTAGGTGGTCGAAAACAAGCGGAGGGGGGCAGCAACGAGGAACGCCCAGGCAAGTGCCGGGCAAAGCAATGACGTTCTCATCCGAATAAGTTTTGTGGTGAAAATAAGTACGGGGGAATGTTTCCGGTTGATGCACCCCAGAGTTGGGCCATCGGAGAGGATAGGTGGGGGAGGTGGGGAAATGGTTGCGTGGGAGTCTGGAAAAAATTTGACGCAGGTTTCAGGAACCTGGCAAACACAGCAGGTCGGCAGGGGGGCGATAGACAGTGAGCAGTTCACCATGTTTCCAAAATATGCCCGGCTTCCTGCTTTTAAAATGCCGCTCCTGCCGCCGAGGCCACTGAAAGCACTGCCGCCGAATCGTGCTGGGCACCAGGCACAAATTTCATCATCGTGAAAAACACAGGGATTGTTACGGCGGAGTTTGAACTGATGTAGTGGAAGCGGCGGAGCGTCGGGAGGTGAGCGAGTGCAAGTGTCGGCGTGTCCGATAACCACGCCGACACTAACCAACAAGTACCAGCACTACTGCTTGATTTTTGAAAGAGTGCCCAATTCCTCAAAAGAAATAGTCAACACCGTTTCGCCGATGGCATAAGGCCCGACTTCGTAAGCGAGGTAACGACAATAAATGCCAGCTTGCGTCAGGCCATAATTATCGGGGAGCTTAAACTGAAAAATATCATCGAACTTGAAAGGCTCGGAACCATCGGTGGGTTTGAAAATGTCCGCCCGTTCTTCCCTGAATTTTTTTTCTGCCACTGCTTTGAGGGCGGTGGTATCCGTGACCAGGTCGTTCCAAGTGAGTTGTTTGCCGGTGCTGGCTTCAAAAGTTGCGACCGAAGCCGTCGGGCTTCCATGTGCGCCACCTTGAAAGGTATAACCCACGATTTCCAGGGTAAGGTGGTTGCCATTGTTGAGCAAGACAGTATCCTCGCTTTCTGCGGTCCATCCCCAACCCGGAGCATCGGGGGCCTCTTTCGCAAAATCCTTGCGGGTTTGGAAAAATGACGCTGCCGCAGCATCCAGGCTATTTGAAGAGATTGGGTTGCCCAAAGAATCATAGCCTTCCAAAATGCCCGTCAGGTATTTTTCTGCCCAGGCGGCCACGTTTTTTTTCAAAGGCCCGCTTCCTTCCTCCACATTGGGGTAACTCAGGTTGATGGTAGCGCAATCCATTCGCAAGGTGTCCGGTTTGTCGCAGTCTGCCCCATCCGATTTGTTGAAATGAATGGTTGACACGACAACATTGGTGGCCTCCGGTGCTTTTGTACCGTTCTTGCAGGAGAACAGTGAAGCAAAGCCGCAAAAGGCCAAGCAGGCAAGCAATTGTTTTTTCATAAGTTGGTCTGTTTTGTAATTGGTGGAAGATTGAAGGGGCAATATTATCGAAAAGCGGTGACACCACTTTGAAAGATGTTATCGCTGCATAAGTAGTTCATTGAATTTAGCTTAGGTTATTCAATTGGCTTGTGTACGGCTGTTTATTTGGTTGCTTGGCCAAAAGATAATCTAAACTAAATCAAGGGAGGTACTTAACCTGCGAAAAAACACCTTTCCCCAAAGAACACCTACCAGCCAATAATCACAAAATGTGATAGCCTGCCGGAATATTCCTGACAGCGCCTACAGTTTCCAGGCAATCGTGAAGAATATGGAGACGGCGGAAGCGATAACTTGAGAGATGAGGATGGCGGTGGAAGATTGGTTTTTTCCCGAAAAAACCCACGATAGCGCAAGAATGAAAACCATTTTCTACCTTTGCGCCACATTCTTACCGAACATATTTCTTTCCTGCGGCAAGATTTCATTGCCAACTGCTCCGTCCCTTCTTCAAATTATTTTCCCTACAAACAAAGCTGCTCGAAGACATAATGCCTTGAACGAGACGACAGCCTCGGTCTCCCCTTCGGTACTGGGGCTGCTCGTTCTTTTTTACCAATACGAACGGATGGGAAACTGCCGGATCAGGGCCGCTGAATCCTGCACTGGTGCCGACCCGAACCGTTCGTTTTTCCAAAGCAGCAGGGCCGCACGTTCCGTGGTGGTGTCCCTCGTTTCCTCATCACCCAGCAGTATCCAATGCTCAATTTCACGCCGGACGAGGTCCTTCCTGCCGTCGCCGTCGTTGTCCAAGAGCCAGCTTCCGGTCAAAATCTGGCCACCGTCGCCGCCGTAAAATTCCGCCACCGTCTGGCGCTCCGTGAACGCCTTTTTGGTTTGGTCAAACAAAAAAAGCGACTGGTTTTTGAACCAGTGCTGGTGCATTTCCACGAGCCAGGCTTCCACGTTTTCGGTCAGCGGAAAACGGAACCTGCCAATGACTTTGAGTTCGTCGGAATCGTCCAAATAGTTGATGTCGTTCATCAGGTGGGTTTCTAACTGACTGAAAAACAGGCCGTTAGGAATGGTATCACCGGCAGTCAGTTCCTCATTTTCCGGCAATTCGAACCGCATGGTGTCGGCAGCAGGCACTTCTTTAAAATAGTCTGAGAGCGATTTGGATGGCTTGCCGACGGGGGTGTGGCAGGCCGTCAACAGCAAAATGAACAAGGGCAGGATTGGTAAAAATTTCATGATGGTTGAGTGATTTTTGCCAAAGATAGGAATGTCTGTCTCGTTGAAAAATCATGGGTAAGCAATTGATAGCTATTTGCCGCAAGGAATTAGCTTTGCCGCTCATTTTGTAAAACAAAACTGTCATCCAATGAGCACCTTTATTCCGTTCAGGGCCTATCGGCCTATGAAAGCCAAAGCCAAAGCCGTTGCCAGCCGCCCTTACGACGTGCTGAACCGGGAGGAAGCCTTGCAAGAAAGCGAGGGCAACCCGCTGTCGTTCTACCACGTCATCAAGCCTGAGATTGACTTCCCGGAGGAGCACGACCACTACGCCCCCGAAATTTACCGGAAGGGCAAGGAAAACTTCGACCACTTGGTACAAAACGGGGTGCTGGCGCAAGATGCCACAGCGCAATTTTACGTGTATCAACTCAACATGGACGGCCACGAGCAAACGGGACTGGTGGGCTGTTGCTCCATCGAGAATTATTTTCAGAACGTCATCAAGAAACACGAACTCACCCGCCCCGACAAGGAAGAAGACCGGAAAAACCATATCCGAACCAGCCACATGCACTACGAGGCCGTGCTGTTTTCCTACCCGCACGTGGCAGCCATTGACGGGGAGGTGGAGGCCGTGAAAGCTGGGACACCTGAATACGACTTCACCTCCGACGACGGGATTCGCCACAAGCTCTGGGTCATCAGGGACGGGGAACTCAACGCCCGGATTACCCGCCTGTTCGAGACCGAGGTTCCGAAAATCTACATTGCCGACGGCCACCACCGCACTTCCGCCGGGGCATTGGTGGGCAGGGAACTCAGCAACGGACAGTTTAACTTGAACGGGGCCAGCTATTTCATGGCCGTGCTTTTCCCCGACAACCAGTTGAAGATTCAGGACTACAACCGGGTGGTGAAGGACCTGAACGGCCATTCGCCAACGACACTGTTGGAGCGGGTTTCCACAAATTTTAAAGTGGAAAAATGGGCTTCGCAATACCGACCAGAGGCGCTGCATACCTTCGGCATGTACCTCGCTGGCCAGTGGTACAAGCTAACCGCCAAGCGAAGTACCTACGACGACACCCCCATCGGCCAGTTGGACGTGACCATCCTCACCAAGCAAGTCCTCGAGCCGCACCTCGGCATCGGCGACCTGCGCACCGACAAGCGGATTGACTTCGTGGGTGGCATTCGGGGCCTCGGCGAGTTGGAGCGCAGGGTGGACAGTGGCGAAATGGCGGTCGCGTTTACCCTGCACCCTGTCAGTATGGACCAGTTGATCAGCATTGCCGACAACGACCTGATCATGCCACCGAAAGTGACGTGGTTCGAGCCTAAGCTGCGGAGCGGGCTGTTCGTTTATAACCTGGAAGATAAGTAGGCGGCGCAGCCAACAACACCAAACAAAAAAGCCCGGAGCGCATTGCTCCGGGCTTTTTTGTTTCCGGGAAAAAACTCACTTCAGCCACTCCTTCACCACCTGCATTTTCACCTGCTCGTCGAAAATAGCGGCCACCGGAAAACTTAACCCTACGATGGCCTTGCATTCGATTCGATCGTGCGTGGTCTTTTTGGTGAAAAGCCAGAACTCCTTTTTTGCTTCGTCCAAAAGGTACTGCTCCACCAACTGCAAATCGGGGTCAATCAGCCAGTATTCACGGGCACCGTGGGCGGCGTAGTCTTGTTTTTTGATGCCCCGGTCGGTACTTGAAGTGCTGTCACTGAGTACTTCGACGATAAGGTCTGGAATGGGATATTTCCAAGTATTGGCATGAATGCCCGCAGTTCTCTCCTTCGTAAAGTAAAGAATGTCGGGCAAGTAGTCATTGCGTGAAAGCGCCACAAGTGCGGTTTCATCTTTGACCTGTCCCAAATCGTTTACCGAAACAAAAATTTGAAGCAACATGCTCAATTTTTGCCTTGCTTCTGTGTGTTTTTCTTTAGCAGGTGAGTGCATAATTATTTTTCCATTGATGAATTCCCATTTGTCGCCCGGCTGTATTTTTTCATAAAACTCCTCCCGCAACCGTTGTTCTTGCTTCCAACGGGCGTTCAATTCTTCCACAAGTTCGGGCATGTGGAGGTTTTCTAGAATGGGTTCAATAATTTCGGCATCTCGCAACATGGCGGAATTTTTTTCCAAAAATAGCGCTAATTTTTGATTGAGAAAACCACATCAGCTTTCGGGCCACAGCGCCACTCCCCGCTTTCCACATTTTCCTACCTTTGCAAACCAAATCCAAAACCCCGTTGTTGGTGGAATCCACCAGTAATCATCAACCGTTAACCATTAAAAAACGTGTTTCCAAAATACGATGTCATAGTTGTGGGCGCAGGCCATGCTGGTTGCGAGGCAGCCATTGGCGCAGCCAACCTCGGCTCGCGGGTGCTGCTCATCACGATGAACATGCAGACCATCGCCCAGATGTCGTGCAACCCGGCGATGGGCGGCGTGGCCAAGGGCCAAATCGTGCGGGAAATCGATGCGCTCGGCGGCTACTCCGGCATCGTAACCGACCATACCGCCGTGCAGTTTCGGATGCTCAACCGCTCGAAAGGCCCTGCCATGTGGAGCCCCCGTGCGCAGAGCGACCGGATGCAGTTCGCCGCCAAATGGCGGCAAATGCTCGAAGCACATCCCAACGTGGACTTCTGGCAGGACATGGTGGCTGGTCTCCTCGTGAAAAACGGCGTGGTCGGTGGCGTGGTCACGGGCATGGGCTTAAAGATTGAAAGTCAGGCAGTTGTGCTGACCAATGGCACGTTCCTCAACGGCATTATCCACATCGGCGAGAAGCAGTTCGGCGGCGGTCGGGTTGGTGAAAAAGCAGCCACGGGCATCACCGAGCAGCTCCTCCAGCTTGGCTTCGAGGCGGGCCGGATGAAGACAGGCACCCCGCCCCGCCTCGACGGGCGCTCGCTCGACTACTCCCGCATGGAAATCCAGGAGGGAGACTCCCCCGCCGGGAAGTTCAGCTTCACCGACACGCCCCGGCTGGAGCGCCAACTGCCCTGCCACGTCACGTACACCAGCCAGGCGGTACACGATGTTTTGAAGGAGGGTTTTGAAAAATCGCCGATGTTCCAGGGGCGCATCCAGGGCCTCGGCCCGCGCTACTGCCCCAGCATCGAGGACAAAATCAACCGCTTCGCCGACAAGGAGCGCCACCAGCTTTTCGTGGAGCCGGAAGGCTGGGACACCTGCGAGATTTACCTCAACGGCTTCTCCTCCTCGCTGCCGGAGGACGTGCAATTCAAGGCACTCCGCAAAATCGAGGGTTTGGAAAATGCGAAAATGTTCCGCCCCGGCTACGCCATCGAGTACGATTATTTTCCGCCCGACCAGTTGAGCCTGTCGCTGGAAACACACCTCGTGAAGAACCTGTTTTTTGCGGGGCAAATCAACGGCACGACGGGCTACGAAGAGGCTGGTTGTCAGGGACTTATGGCGGGCATCAACGCCCACCTCGCCGTGCGGGACGAGGAGCCGTTCATCCTGAAACGCTCCGATGCCTACATCGGCGTGCTCATCGACGACCTCGTGAACAAGGGCACCGAGGAGCCGTACCGAATGTTCACCAGCCGTGCCGAGTACCGCATCCTGCTGCGCCAGGACAACGCCGACCTTCGCCTCACGCCGCTGATGGAGAAGTTGGCAGTTGGCAGTTGGCAGTCAGTCCCAGGTGTGCCGAGCATTGCGGAGCGCATGGAAAAAGTGAACGAAAAAAGGGCTGCCACCGTCGAAATCGAGCAGTTTTTCAAAGAAACCAGCGTGACACCTGATGTCGTGAACGGTTTTTTGGAAAGCGTCGGCTCGGCGCCCATCTCACAAAAAGTGAAACTGCACGGCATCCTGCTGCGCCCCAACGTGGACCTGGCCAACCTGCGCCCCGTGCTGCCCGAACTCGACAGCTTCCTGAACCAGTACGATTCGGACTACCTCGGCGAGGCCGAAACCCGCATGAAGTACGACGGCTACATCCGCAAGGAGCAGGAAATGGCGGACAAAATGCTCCGCCTCGAAGCGGTGCCCATCCTCGAAAACTTTGATTTTCAACGGATTACAGCCATTTCGAAAGAAGCCCGTGAGAAACTCAGCCGCACCCGCCCCCGCACCATCGGCCAGGCCAGCCGCATCAGCGGCGTCACCCCGGCGGACGTGTCGGTGCTGCTGGTACACATGGGGCGATGAGGCGATTTACGATTTTGGATTTACGATTTACGATTGGGCGGGCTGCTTAAAATTTCAGATTAGTCCAAGTGGCTCTACTTTTGACTTTGTACTTTTTACATTTTCCTTTCAAAAAATGCAAATCACACTTCATCAACTTTCCAAGCGCTACCGCTACGACTGGATTTTCAAAAACATTGATTATCAGTTGGTTGCGGGCGGCAGGTATGCCGTCACGGGGCCGAATGGCAGCGGCAAATCGACGCTGATGAAGGTGTTGAGCGGCCACCTCTCGCCTTCCAAGGGGCAGGTTTCGTTTTTTACCGAAGGGAAAAAATGCGCCCCGGACGACGTGTACCGCCAGGTGAGCTACGCCGCCCCGTACATCGAACTCATCGAAGAATTCACTTTGCTGGAGGCCCTCGATTTTCACCAAAAATTCAAGCCGCTGCTGCCCGGCTTCCGCACTGCCGACGTGCTCGACCTGCTGGCCTTCCCGAAGGCGAGGGACAAGCAAATCCGCCATTTTTCGTCGGGGATGAAGCAACGCCTCAGGCTGGCGCTGGCCACCTGCTCCGAGTCGTCGCTCCTGCTCCTCGACGAGCCAACGACCAACCTCGACCAGCAGGGGGTGGACTGGTACCTGTCGCTTGCGGAGCGGCTCATCGGCCAACGAACGGTGGTCGTGGCCTCCAACGTGGCAGTGGATTACGGTTTTTGTGGCGAAGTGATTGATATTATGAAGTATAAATAACTGCCCCCAACGTCGGGGCCCCAACGTCGGGGAGGTTTTGAACCTCCCCGACGTTTTTATTTCTTACCGAAAAACAACACCACCGCCCATCCCAGCGAAACCACCAGCAGCAAAAACTTCACCGAGGCGCAAACCGACATGACCATTGGCCGCAGACCGAAATTCCCCTTCAAGATTTGCAGGATTTGCAGGTTCTCCACCACGTCGCACAGGCCAGCTACAACCAGCAGCCATGCAATCGTGTTGGCAGTTCCGATGCGGCCTTCCCCGGCAGCTACCCTCGCCAAAAACACACCGAAGAACACGTACCCGATGATGTAGAAGAAATCGAATCTGGTATTTTCGAGTAGGGCGGCCACCTTCGTTTTGCCACTTGGGACAGTCTCAATTTGCCAATCCTTCATCGTTGTTTCCGCCTTTTCTTTGGTAAACATCAGCTCGAAGCCGACCACCTCGCTGAAGGTCAAGCCAGTGCGCATTTTCTTCGAAATGAAAAGGAAAAAAACCAGGAATAGGACCGCCAGCAGCAGATTTTTTACAGTAAAATTCATGGCAAGAATTGTTTAGATGTTTGCCAAGGTACGCAACGGTTTTGATTTGCCGACGGTCAGAAAATCCACTCGGTCGTGGGCCGGATGGTCCTGTTGAATTTCACGCAGTAGCCGCTCCGGTTCGCCCATCGGTTCGTCCGAGAGGTCGAACGTGCCGTAGTGCATCGGCACGAGCCTCGCCGCACCCAAATCCCGGAACGCCTGCCACGCATCCGCCGGACTCATGTGGTTGGACTGCATGAACCACTCCGGCGCAAACGCCCCGATGCCGAGAAAGGCGTAACCGATGTGGGGAAAAAGCTGCGCCGTTTGGGTGAAATGCTGGCCGTAGCCGGAGTCGCCGCCGAAGTAGAGCGTCGTTTCCGGGGTTTCGAGCACGAAGGCACCCCAGAGCCGCCGGTTCATGTCGGTGAGCCAGCGGCGGCACCAGTGGCGGGTGGGCAGGTAGGTGATTTTCAGCTTAACTTCCTCATTTTCAAACTTTTGGAACCAGCCCATTTCGGTGATTCGGTGGCCGTTCGACCAGGGTTTCAGCACCTCCGACATTCTCAAACCCGTGATGATGTGGGCCTGCGGGTTGTTTTTCATCAAAAGCCGGAGGCTCGGTTCGTCGCAGTGGTCCCGGTGGTCGTGGGTGACGAGGATGAGGTCGAGGTTTCGGAGTTTTTCGGGGCTGACGGGCAGTTCCGAGTGGCGGGGGGTGAACGGCGAGAGCCTGCCGAAGACAGGGTCGATGAGGATGTTCAGGCCATTCAGCCGGAAGAAAAACAGGCGTGGCCGAGCCAAACCATCACGTCGTTCGTGTGCCGCAGGAAGCTGTCGTCCTTCACGACGGTGGGCCGCCAGGTGCCCCGTTTTTTTTGTTCGCTGTACGGATTGGGCGAGGTTTTCCATCGGAGCACGTCCCTCCAACTCAGCTCGAAGGGATAGTCGGGGTGGTAAAAATGGCCGCCCTCACTGATGGGCGTACCTTGCCAGCCAGGCAAAATGGTGGGAAGCGCAGGGTTCAACATGGGTTGAGACGATAGATTTTAGACCTTAGATGAATAGATTGATTAGGTTATGCCCGTTACGCACGCCCAAAGGGGGTGCTGGCTTTTCACCATTTGAGAGGGCGGCTGGTTTTGGATGCCCTGGTGGGGCCTGGTC